>ONMT01000026.1 GCA_900319025.1 uncultured Bacteroidales bacterium | reverse complement strand
CACCAACGTACACCGGTCCTGAAGTGAAGGCTTTTTCTCCCCAATAGGTAGGCGCAGATTGGCAGAATTGTTTGGCACTTGCTTTAGGTACGCGCGCTTGAACGAGTTCCTTATAAAGAACGGACTTTTCGCCAACATTATAGCCGCTTGCTCCACCCATTAGATTTGGAATCATGAGATTGAGCGTCTCCAGTTTGCCATAGGACCAAGCCGTTGCATACTCAATGTCTAAACCTTTCTGCGATTGCTCTTGTGTTTCAGATTGTTTCAACTCGCTGTGTCCGCCTCGCATCGTTTCCGGTGTGTATGATTTAATAGAACTGAACGTGCTCCATTTGGTTCCGAGAATAAGCAATAGGCATACAACTAAAAGCCCGACAGATATACCTAAATCTTTCCATTGCTTATTACGAATATGCATATACAGTTCAACACATGCCATAATTCCTATAAGCATTGTTATGTAATAGGTCATTTGTGGATGTAACGTAACACTCAAGAATCCATAAATAAGTATAAGTGGAATGCCGAGCCAGTATTTGCGTTGCATAGTGGCGTAAAATCCACCAATTACTGGTGCCAAAAAAGCCAATCCTGAGGCCTTTGTGATGTGCCCGGCAGGGATGATAAGCATAAAATAGGTGGATAAAGTTAGGGCAAATGATCCCACAATGCTGAGCCAAGGATTAACACCGAAGCAAAGTAACATGAGGAAGAAACCGAATAAGTATCCAAAAATCATACCAATAACGGTCCAATCTCCACTGAAACCAGCGTGTGCAAGCGTTTGTAGTATTCCGTGCATTCTTGAGGATGGAAAACCACCGGTTACAGCGTATGTAGGCATACCGCCAAACATTGAGTTGGTCCACCACGGGCTATAGCCATTTTCTTTTTGGAACTCTTGTGATTCGTGTGCGGCACCTTGCCAGTTGAGGACATCACCTGCGTGGAGTACTTTTCCCTGCAGCACGGGCAGGCAGTATAACATAGCGAATGCAATAAACGCAATTATGGCTATGCCAAAGGGTAGAAGTTTTTTCCAATCAATATTTTTCATATAAGATTCTTTATTTCTATGAGTTCTTCTTTTACGCGTTCGAGAATATCGGTAGCGCGTTGCCGGACGTCTGCTTTCTTTGAGCCGGATTTGAGTTCCGCTTGTATCGCTTCGATTCGGGTTATTTTGAGTTCGTCGCGGATGTACTTAATCTGCTTAATCAGTTCGATATCTTGCTGGTTATAATACCTATTCCCATGTTTATCCTTACGCGGACTGAGCTGCTTAAACTGTGCTTCCCAATAGCGCAGAGTGGAAGTTGGAAGATTCGTCATCTCCTTCACTTCCTGAATAGAGTAGTATAATTTTTCTGTATCCATATTTTTGTCTCAGCCTTATCTTAGCCTTGTCTCAGGCAAATATCTAACGTATATCGAACGTATATCTAACGAATAACTAACGATTAGCGGTGAGGGAGTGAGTTATTTTTTGATTTTTAGTGTACTACCAGCGCGGATGTTATCGGATTTGAGTCCGTTCCACGATTTAATTTGACTTACAGAGCAGTGGAATTTCTTAGCAATACCACCGAGCGTGTCGCCATTTTTAATCTTGTAGTATGTGACGCCGTTAACGGAATAACCTCCGCTGAGTCCCGTTTGTTGCGCTAAATCAATCTCGGCACGGCGGTTGTTAATCAGTTCGTCGGCGCGATAACCAAGTATAACTTCCTGCTGGTCAATGTAATCCGTTACACGATCAGCTGGCAGGCAGAGCGAATATGTTTTGCCACCAGGGATCACGTCTTTGGCATATTGTGGGTTAAGGCGGCGCAATTCGTCCAATTCGATACCTAATATCTCGCTAATTTGCAGTAGGTGTTGACGAATGTTGGTTTGAATGGTGTCCGTATTTTCCGTCATTTCGATTGCTTCCGGGCAGATACCGTGCAAGTCGGCGTAGTTGATGGAATATGCAGCGGCAATGAAGATTGGCACATATCCACGGGTCTCTGCCGGCAAGAATGGATAGATAGACCAGAAGTCTTTCTTTCCGTCAGCGCGATGAATAGCTTTGTTCACATTGCCCGGTCCGCAGTTATATGCTGCCAAAGCCAAAGTCCAGTCACCAAACATGTTGTATAGCGATTTGAGGAAGAGGCATGCAGCTTCGGTGGATTTGATAGGATCCATTCGTTCGTCCACGAGAGAGTTAATCTCCAGACCGTACAACCGTCCGGTAGAAGGCATGAATTGCCAAAGTCCGGCGGCTCCTGCTCTTGAGTGAGCTTGTGGATTAAGTGCGGACTCGATAACAGGCAGATAGCACAATTCGTAAGGTAGTCCGCTGCGTCCCAGTGCATCGTAGAAAATAGGGAAGTAGTAGGCAGCTTTACGTTGAATGCGCGCTAACTGCTTCGGGCTGCGTTTTACGTAGCGCAGGATAAACGCCCGCACAACGGAGTTGTAAGGCATTTCAATAACGAAAGGTAATGCTTGTAATCGTGCTTTGTATATGGAGTCCGATAAGTCCGCGATGACGGTGTCACGCGAGCAAGCTACCGTATCAACGGTTGCGATGGTGTTGTCGAATATTGCTGTATCAACCACTAAGACTTGGTTGCTGTCCTGTTCAATAGGTTGAATGGTGTCGTTAGCGACAGTGGCATTGATAGAGTCCAGTCTTTGTGCGGCTAGCGATATTGCAACTAAACCGCCGATAAATAATGTTAGTAAATGTTTGATAGTCATATTATTAGAATGAAATTGCTAATTTAAGTTCAGCCGAACGCTGGTTGGGTATATATGTGTCTTGATAAAGCTGTGGTTCAATATTAATGGACAAGTCATCAGAAATATCGAAGTCAAAGAGTTGTGCATCCACGTAGGCATCGATGATGGACAACGCATACACTAATATTCCCACGACGATGGATATGTCTCGATAGCGGCGATAGGTGTTCTGCCTATCTTTGAGCACGCTGGTATAGTTACTGACTCCACCCATTCGTTCAATGGTATATCCCTCCGGCAGAATGGCGTTGTAGGAGCGGTTCGGGTCAGAAGATATATTGTTCGCGTCGGCGAGTATATCTCGGTAAGCTTGTTTGTACGCCTCGTATTTAGATCCGTTTTGTGAGATAGCAAATCCACATCCCATCAGTCCGCCGTACACAATAGGTAGCTTCCAGTAGCTACGGTTGTAGATTTGACCTAATCCGGGCACAATAACCGCCAACCATGTTGCTCGGAGCGGATCGGGTGTCCACATCAATTCGTAGGACATTAACGTAGGTGATTCGCTCTTAATGACAACAACTGAATCGTGTTTGTCGGTAGTGTTGTAGAACGAACTGGTAGTGTCCGCATAGATTACTTGCGCTGAATCAAGAGTAGGCAGTACAATGGTATCGCCTTCCGCATAAAGAGTTACGCAAGAGGTGAGCACAAATAGTAATATGGCGAGAAATTTTCTCAACGCAAAACAGTAATAAAATCGTTCAGTTCTTGCTCGTTGGCAAAGGATATTACAATCTTGTTGTTGCTAATCTTAACCGTGCGTCCGAAGATTATTGAGAGCTCTTTTTCTTGTGCAGCGTAAGCCGACTTATTCGTTTTCGGTTTCTTGTTCTCTTCTTTCTTCTCGGCAGCGAGTTCTTCCACCTTTCGCACGCTCAGTCCTTCGTTTAGGATACGTTTGTACAGGTATAGTTGTTGCTCTGTTGAGGCGGAGGCTAAGATAGCTCGCGCGTGACCCATATCAATTTTCTTCTCTTTGATCCCGATTTGTATCTCTGCCGGTAATTTAAGCAATCTCAGATAGTTAGCAACGGTAGCGCGCTTCTTTCCAACGCGTTCTGACATTTTTTCCTGAGTCAAATTATATTCGTCAATCAGTCGCTGGTATGCCAAAGCAATCTCAATCGCGTCCAAGTCCTCGCGCTGGATGTTCTCAATGAGCGCCCACTCCATAACTTGTTCGTCCTTAGCGGTACGAATATACGCAGGGATAGTATTTAATCCGGCAATTTTAGCAGCGCGGAAACGGCGTTCACCGGCTATAATCATATAGGTGCCATCGTCATTCTTTCGCAGCGTGATAGGAGAGATAACGCCATGTTCACGAATGGAATCTGCTAACTCGTCCAGTGCCTCTTGGTCGAAATTTCGACGAGGCTGATTGGGATTAGCAACAATCTTCGACAGTTCGACTTCGTTGATGCTGCTACCTCCACTTGGTTCCACATGTGTTGTATCAATGAGCGCGTCTAATCCGCGTCCGAGTCCTGTTACTTTTTTCATCGTTTTATCAATTCGTTAGCAAGGTTGATATAGTTTTTAGCGCCTTTGGAGTGGCGGTCGTAGTCAATGACACTGAGTCCATGACTTGGTGCTTCGCTCAGTCGCACGTTACGATAGATTACTGTATTGAAGACAAGATCTCCAAAGTGGCGTTTCACTTCCTCGTACACTTGGTTACTGAGGCGCAGGCGATTATCGTACATCGTTAGTAGGAAGCCTTCAATCTGCAGGGTAGGATTGAGGTTGGATTTGATAATCTTAATCGTATTGAGCAGTTTAGCTATTCCCTCAAGCGCGAAGAACTCACACTGAACAGGAATAATCACGCTGTCGCTGGCAGTAAGTGCGTTAATCGTTATAAGTCCTAAGGATGGCGAGCAATCAATCAGGATATAGTCATAGTCGCTCCGCACTTGGTTCAGAATGCGTTTCATTCGCACTTCTCGGTTCTCAAGGTTCTGCATCTCAATCTCAGCTCCTACTAAATCAATATGACTCGGAATAAGACTAAGGTTAGGCACATTGGTCTGCATAACAGCAGTCTGCGGAGTGATTTCATCCACAAGGCACTCGTAAATAGTGTGGTTCAGGTCGCGAATCTCAATACCTAATCCCGAAGATGCATTGGCTTGCGGGTCGGCATCAACAAGAAGGACTTTCTTACCTGCGTAAGCCAAACCTGCGGCTAAGTTAATAGCGGTTGTTGTTTTTCCTACACCACCTTTTTGGTTTGCAATAGAAATAATCTTACTCATATATTATTTTTGTTTTATCGTTTTAGGTTTCACATTTTTAATCTCCCACATCCACGCAAAGTTAATACTCAGGCTCATGGGGTTGGATTGTCTGAAGTACTCCGTCAGTTGAGATGAGAAGATAGTTCCGAAGCTATAGTTAAAGCGCACTTCTAATTGGTATAAGCCCGCATTTTTTGTTCGGCAGTAAGCACCCAGTCCGCCGGCAACGCCCCAGTCGAACTTATTGTCAATGGCGTTATACTGATGCACTTCTTCCGTTTGTTTGATGCCTTTACCTCCGTCGTCTTTGAGGCAGTAGCCAATTTGTGGACCTACGTTTACAAATCCGCGCCAAGTTTGACTACCGAAGTAGATATGCATCATAAACGGCAACTCTAAGTAGTGTAAGTTACGGCTATACACATCGCCTGTCTTGGAGTTTTTCTCTCTCCATCCGCGCTGCATGTAGTTCAGTTCCACTTGCACAGCGCAGCAACGTTGTTCGCTATATCGAAAAACGAAGCCTCCATTACCGCCTAAAACGCACGCCTCGGTAAGCGGAGTCATATTAGGCACCGTAGGCGAGAAAGTCACCGTTGATGCGATAACGCCTCCGTGTACACCGATGTACATTTCCGGGTGGCGCAGCCGAAGTTGCGCCGAGGTTGCGCTGCTTATAAGAACCAGCAAGATAACTACTATGTAGAGCCGTTTGGTCATTATTTGCGTATAACTTGTACTTTTGTGTTAATCCATCCGCCTTGTTCATTAACGCGCTCAAATTGCATATCAGACTGCAGTCCAAAATACTCTTTCCCTTGTATGATAGCAATCAGTTGGCGAATTAAATCATAGCCTAAAAGGTCGAAGCGCGGCATAGACGAGAAGTGCTCATGCTTGAAGTATTTGGCAAACACCTCGTCATAGTGCGACATATCAGCCGGTTCTGTCGTCGTGAATACGGATGTATAAATCTGCGGCAGGAGGATGTTTTCTTTTTGCCACGAGTACTGACTATAAAGCGTCACATGTTGTCCCGCTTTACCGTTAATAGCATGCGGCAACAAAATCTGCAAGTTACTGAATTTCTCCGTATTGAATACCAAGATATTCTCCACACTATCTTTGAGTGACAAATAAAGTGAGTCTGCGAGTATCTGCCGCATGGTAGCTTTAGTGTGCGGTATTCCATGCGCAATCGCTTCCTGTTGGAAGGTGCGAATGCTGAGTGGCTGTTCGTTTTCGCGAGACTCTATGAAGACGCAGTTCACTTTTGCCTTATCCTTCAATAGATAATCAACGAGTGCTTTAGCTTCGCTTACTGCACTTGGGTTGAACTGCATGAGGAAGGGATTTGTTTGTATATCGGGAACGCGGTCGGTGAAAGGTATAAGAGTCAGAATGGAGTCCTCCTTAGCCAAACGTGCTATTGGTTCTACTTGTGCCGGGTAAGTCGGGCCAATGATTGCGTCCATTTTATGCAACGTGCTATCCGCAATCAAGCGCTTTACTTCCAAATCCGTTTTACCGATATCGAAAACATGCAATTCAAAGTGGTCTGCCCATTGTAAGTCGTATAAGCCAATTAAGCAGCCTTCGTAGAAGTCCACGAAGCGATCCATATTAGCGTCGCGTTGTACACTCTCTGCTTGCAGAGGCAGGAGCAGTGCTATTTTAATTTTAGGGAAAGTGTCGGGCACGACTGCCTTTACTGTGTCCACCAATACGCTGTCAGCCATTAGACTATCCGCTGCGGCTACAATCGTATCTTTTGGTGCGCTCTGGGTTGCCGTTGGCGGAACAGAATCCGTCACTTGATTAGTTGCAACGCTTTCCGTAACAATCAGTTCCTCTTTCTTAACCGGCACATAGATAAGTTCGTCGTAGTGCAAACCGCGTTCTTTCAGTTGCGGGTTTAAGTCGATAATCTCTTGTTGTGTGACCTCAAAATTAACGCTTATTCGATAGATGCCGATACTGCGCGGTACGCGGTATTTATACACAACCTGTCCGTTAATCGTATCGAGCGGATAGGGTAGCAACTCTGCACAAACCGTGTGGGTGAGGCTCAGAGCTAAACACAAGGTCATCAGTCTTAGTAAATGTTTCATATCTATTCGTTTTGTAATCCGTAGCGTCTTCTGCGGAAAAGAAGGACGCTGCAACCTATAATGGACAATATTATGAGTGGCGCAATAATACTAATCATTTGTATGAGACTTTTGTATTGGTATGCGCGCTCGGTGTTTATCAGTCTAAGTGCAATCTCTTTTTGGCGCAAGGATATGAGTCCTTCGTCGTCTGCCAGATACAGCACGGCGTTCGTGAGAAAGTCGCGGTTACCGAACTGCATTCCAGAATAGCGGTCGTATCCTACCGGAAGTGGTTCGCCTTGCTGCCATTCGTTGCGTAGTATATTGCCGCAGGCGATAACAACTTGTTTGGTCTCCACGCTCTTGGTAACTTGTGTATCGACACTATCTAATCCCTCCGGTGGCAAACGGTGGGCAAACACGCTTGGGAAGGAACCGGACAGACTCACTGCTACCGGAATATAGCTATATTTAAACTGAGTCAAGTCAGGGTTAATATCTGCTAAGTCCACTTCTGCAGGGGTACTAATCATGCGACTGGCAGTAGAAGTTGCTAAGAGAATACTCTTTGCTATTCCATCTTCGCCACCTACTGCATCGACGTGGGAAGCAAAAGAACTGCTTACTTGCCCGACGTTGCGCGTGATAGGAGACAGTTGCGAGGTAAGCAGTATCGGACCATAGTACCACGGAACGGGTTGATAGTTGGGTTGCTCCGGGTCGGTAGATACATTCACCGGCACGGGCAGACATTGTACATCTTGCAACAGACTCGGATTCACACGAATACCGTAGCGAAAAAGCATATCCGACAAATTCAGTTCCAGCGGTAGAACAGGGGTAAAACCGTTGTTTGTCAGCGCGTCCTGACTAAAGCGTACTCCATTCAGCGCCCAGAGGATACGGCCACCTCTCATAAGGTATTGGTCAATGATAAACTTCTCTCGCTCACTAAATGGACGCTGCGGGTCAGCGATAATCACTACCTTGTAGGGAGATAATACATTTGGGTCGGAACCTATTATGCCACGATCCACTTGGAAATACCGTGCCAAACTGCGACTAAAGTCGTAAACTTCCCGCTCGCTCAGTTCATTATGTCCTTCAAGGAACGCAACACGCAAGGGCTCTTTTTGCTGTAGGCTATGTATTGCCTCGGCAAAACCATACTCTAAGTTCTCAATACTCTGATTTAGATTCTCCTCGCCGGATAGTCCGCGGGCGTTATGCAGGAGCGTGACGTAGGCGGTGCGCCCTTTGTAGGTTACTGCTGCATAAGGCCAAACGGTAGTCTGTGCGGTGCGCCCGTCTTTGGCGCGCTCGTGTACAAGGGTAGGCGATAACTCTTTGCCTTCCAACTTTTGCGCATCGCCTTTACGAACGTGCACGTCGGCGTAGGACGACAGCTCGTCTGCAAACTCCATTGTGGCATTACTTAACCGCTTAAAGCCTGCGTTGAGGTCACCGTCCAAGTAAACAGTCACCTCCAACGGCTCGTCCAACGACTCTACCAACTGAATGGTAGCATCGTTTAGACTATAGCGTTTATCCTCCGTCAGGTCCCAACGCAGTACGCTGCATAGCGATAGTAATATGGAGAGGCAGATAAACACTATTTCTTCAGGCTCTCAAATACGGCTTCATCCACAACAACAGGGTATTTCTCGCGCAGTTGTTTAACCCACTCAGCCTCCAAGTAGTCTTGGTAGTCGCTGGTCACTTTACCTCGTTCGTCTGCGAACTCTTCTGGAGCTTTCAGTTTCTTACCCACTACAAATACGTGCGGGAACTCGCTATTGGTCTTAAACTCCACTTTCTTCTGCTTGAAGCCGAGTTTGTCCACAATCTTATTCTGTCCGAGAGTCCATAAGCCGCGTGTGCACTTAACGTAAGTGATGCTGTCGCCGATGTTAATACGGCTGTTGATATAACTCTCTACGCTGTCGCGGTCTGCGTTACGGATGATAGCGCGAACGGCTTTTTCTAAGTTCGCATTTTTGCATTGTACCACGAAGCCTTTGAAACGTGGCTCGGTCCATGGGTAGTCCGCTTTGTGGGCTTGGAAGTAAGCCTCTAGACCTTCCTTATCTTGGCTCGCCTTGTCCCACACTTGCTCTAAACTGATGTCGAACAACAGGATGCCGTCGTGGTATTCTTTCACAAGGTTCTTGAGTTCAGGATATTTGTCCTCAAGGTGGCTATCGGCATAAGCGCGTACGTCTTCGTCACTCATTTCTGCCGGCAGGTTATATTCAGCGCGAGCTTTGCGTATAAAGGAAGCGTCTGCCTCTTTGATGCGTTCGTCGCGTTGCACTTTCTTAAGGATAGATTCTCTCATTTCCTCCAGCGGTTGAATGCCGCGTTTGCCTTTCAGCATAATGATATGCCAACCAAAGTCGGACTTAATCGGAGCACTAATCTCTCCGCTGTCTTTCATCGCGAAAGCAGCCTCTTCGAAAGGCTTCACCATGTATCCGCGTCCAAACCAGCCGAGGTCTCCGCCACGCATAGCTGAACCTTTGTCGTCGGATTGTGCTTTTGCCACTTCTGCAAAGTTGGCACCGTTCTTAACTAACTCGTACAGACTGTCAATAGCCACTTTCGCTGCGGCTTCTGCTTCTTCGTCGCCGCGAGGAGTCATTTTCATGATATGCGCTGCGGCTACTTCCTCGTGGTCACGACGCTCTTCTACTAAAGCGATGTGGAAACCATACGCTGTGCGGAATACAGGTGTTACTTCGCCTACCTCGGTCGTATAAACGGCGTTCTCAAACGGATAAACATAGCGGAACGGAGTAATCCATCCTAACTCGCCTTTATTCTCCTGAACGCTTGGGTCAGAGGATGTCTCAAGAGCAACAGCAAAGAAGTCTTCCGGCTCGCGTACTTTTTTCCATTTACCTTTTACTTTCACTTTTTTCTCAACACCTGTAGTTACGCGTTCGCGAATAGTATTAATCTGTGCCAAGGCTGCTTCTACGGTCGAATCGTCTGCTGTCATGGGGCATTGGATAGCGATATGTGCACCGCGTCGGTCTTCTGCAATACGTCGATAGCTCATCTCTACCAAGCTGTCTATTGCTGCCTCGTCTTTCATGTACTTAGGCGTTGCTTGAGCGCGATAACCACTCAACTCTTTCTTGAAGGCTTCTGTCGTGTCAATACCATTTGCTTCTGCCTCGTGCACTTTTAGTTTGAAGTTGATAAACAAGTCCAAATACTCGTCCATGTTCTTCTGCTCCAAAGCACTCTCTTGGTTGTTTTTTTCGTAGATGTACAAGAATTCGGAGGCCATCACCGGTTGACCGTCAATAGTCATCAGTACTTTGTCCTCCTGTGCAGTCAAATTAAGTCCTAGACTTAACACTGCCAAACTCATTAAAATACGTTTCATTTATTAGTTAATTTTAATTGGTAATTCCTTATTTTTGTTCCTTCTAATTACATTATCCCATAAATAGCGCGCAAAATTACAACTTTTTTTTGGTATGTGCAAATTTTTTTGTACTTTTGCAGCGATAAAAATGCAAAACTATGATTTCGGACAAGTTATCTCGTGACCAGATCGATGGTGTTAGCCGCTTGATAGAGCCTGCAGAGCGTGTAGTTATTCTGACCCATATGTCTCCCGATGGAGATGCAATGGGTAGTAGTTTGGCTGTTTATTGGTGGCTGAAAGAGACCAAGCAAGCGCAAGTGATTGTGCCGAACGTCTTTCCTGAGTTTTACGATTGGATGCCAGGTGCTCAAGATGTACTCATTTGCGAGAAAGAGCCTGATAAGGCGCAGCAACTCATTGACCAAGCCGACCTAATTATTTGTACAGACTTTAATGAGCCAAAACGGATCGGGCAGTTGGGGCAAATGGCTATCAATGCTACTTGTCCGAAGATTTTGATTGACCATCACCTCTTTCCGTCCGATTTCGCGGATGTGACCATCAGTTACGCCGACGTTACCTCTGCTTCTGAACTTGTCTTCCGACTGATCTATCAAATCACCAATCACCAATTACCAAGCACCAATTACCAATTACCAATGGCTACCTGTATTTACACTGGATTAATGACGGATACGGGTAATTTTGCTTTTAATTCCAATTACCCCGAAGTGTACGAGATCATAGCCATTCTCATTGCCGCCGGTGTGGATAAGGACGCTGCATATAATAATATCTACAATGCTCATTCCGAAGGTCGCATGCGGTTGGTGGGCTTTTGTTTGGATAAGAAAATGCGTATTTTCCCCGATTATCATGCTTCGCTAATCTATATTAGCGGTAAGGAGTTATATCGTTTCAATTTCAAGACAGGGGACGCTGAAGGAATCGTCAATATGCCGCTTTCCATTAAGGATGTCTATTACTCCGTTTTTATGCGCGAGGATAAGGTGGCAGAGTGGGAGAAAGAGCGTGCTAATGGTAGCAAGACGAAGATTAAGATTTCGATGCGTAGCCAAGGTGACCGCCCTGTTAATATCTTCTGTAACGAAGTGTTCAATGGCGGTGGGCACAAAAATGCATCCGGTGGCGAGTTCTATGGTTCGCTGACGGATGCAGTTAACTTATTCCTAAGTAATTACGAGAAGTATTTTAAGAAGGATTAGTTTGCGTAAGTGGCGTTAGTGACGCGGGTTTACCGATAGCCTCGAATGCTTTTTGCAGGGTGTGGATATCGGTTTTGTTGGCGTCATACGTCACGATTACTGTTTTGGTCTTCAGGTCGCATTGTAGATCGCGCACGCCCTTCTCATAGGCGATATTCTTATAGATTTTGTCTATGCACCCTTGGCAATGCAAATCCACGTAGAACGTGACTTGCTGTTTATCTACTTTGGCGCTTGCCATACCAATTGACAGCGTCAACATCATCATAAATATAACTAATCGTTTCATACTTTTGACTTTTCGACCTTTGTACTTTGTACATTGTCCCTTTGTACTTTGTACATTGTCCCTTTGTACATCCTTTTCGACTAATCTTCCTTCTCTAATTCATACCTAAACCCGACGTACACTTTCCATCCTGTCGTTGGTCCGCAGACCATGGATGCATCGAAGTTTGGTCCGAAAGGGTTAAAACTATCTATGATTGGTTGATCTTGCTTGAAGTTGGTCATATTCTCCGCGCCCACGTAGAGGCTGCAGGTCTTCCAGTATTTGGTGACTTGTGCCATCAGTTGCGGGTACCAGGAGAGCGGTTTCGGTGCGCCATAACCGCCTCGTAGGTCGCCGAAGGCGGTGAATCCGTCCGGCATGCGACCTACACCATTAAACTGCGCCGTCACGTCGAATTGCCATTTCTTTAGTGGTGTCTGATAGCTTGTGGTGATAACGCCTTTGTAGCGGTTGGACAATGCCTTTTCGCGCAAGCGGGCAATACCGTCTGCGCCTATTGTGGTCTGTTTAATATCTGTCCAACGGAATGCTGCTGTCCACGTCCAACCACGTAGCACTTCGATAGTGGCCTCTATTTGTGCGCTGTGAGCAAACGACTTCGCGCCTTTGAGGTCGCTTTGGTTGTAGATATAAACGCCGTGCGGGTCTTGGTCCAAGTCCACGATAGCGGAGTTGAGGAAATGGGTGTAGTAGTACTCGCCGGATAGTTGTAACTCTTTGCTGCCTAATGGAATATAGAAAGTGGTGCTTATGCCTGAATTGACGGCGCGTTCCTGTTCGATTTTGTCCGTGATATGTATTGTTCGGCTGGAGGGTAGTATAAACGCGTTGTCGGCTATCACGTTCGGTGACCGGTAGCCCAAGCCCACACTTGCCCGCAGTGTCCACCACTCCCAAGGCGTATAGCGGATGTTCATTCTCGGTGTGACGAAGAATCCGTATCGGGTAGAGTAGTCAGCTCTAACGCCTGCTACTAACGATAGTTTCTCGTCGTACTTGAGACTGTATTCGGCGAATATTCCGGGCACCACTTCCCAACGGTTCAGGTTGTCAGGGAGGATATTGAGTGTCTCGCCGTACTTATCGAAGTTCACGCTTATTCCGGCGTTTAGTCGGTGGTCATTGTCTATTTCGCCTTGTCCCTCGAAGTTCCCTTGGTAGATGGCATTTAGGTAAGCATTGAGTTGATTTGCTTTCCAGTTTCTTAGACCGTAGTCGTTGTTGAGGTCGTGGTAACTGACGGCAGTAATCAGCGCTACGGATGAACCGGTTTCTTCGTCGAAGACATAGCCGTTCTTAACGAATCCCTCCACGCGCCATGTGTTGAGGTTGATGTGATATGGATTGGCGATGGTGTCCGCGAATTGACCTGCTCTGCGGCGGTCGTATAGTCCGCGTACAAAGGCTTGGAAGGTATAGCTCCCTTCTTTGTAGAACCATCGGTTAGCGAGGTTGGCGTTGATGGTCTTAGGCATATCCATAAACGAGTCGTGGTTGCCGTCCATCGCCATGAAGTTCTGCCCATAGTGTGCGAGAATACCGGTATATAGCTTTCGACTTTCGACTTTAGGACTTCGTCCGGACTTTCGACTCTCAATCTTCCAGCCTCCAGAGATATTGGCTTCCGCCATCAGGTCACTGTTGAACATGAGGTTGACGGCGAGTGGGCTTTGAATTTGCGGTTTGAGTAGTTCTACGTTTATTTGTCCGGAGGTGGCTTCGTATCCATTAATGACGGAGGATGTACCTTTGCTTACCTGTATCGAACTCATCCAGGGGCCGGGTATATATTCTAATCCGAAGTTCTGTGCGAGACCTCTAACGGCAGGGGTGTTTTCTTGAATGAGTTGAACGTAGGTGCCGTTCAGTCCAAGTAGTCGAATTTGTTTGGCTCCTGTAGCAGCATCGGCGTATGCTACATCCACGGAAGCGCTTGTTTCGAACGCTTCACTGAGGTTACAGCAAGCAGCTCGGCATAGTTCCTCGCTGTTGATGCGTTGCGTGTCGAAGGCGTCCGTACGACTTTTGACCGTTCCTTTGCGCCTCTGAACTACTTGTACTTCCTCGATACGAAACTGGTCCATATTGAGCGTATCTTGGGCTATTGCAGGCGCTGCCACAAGCGACAGAATCAGTATTAAATAATGTTTTATTCGTTTCATGCTGCAAAAGTACTGCTATTTATTTGAATGTACAATACCTAAAAATGGGGATTTGCTTTTGACTTTCGACTAAATCTTAATTGCGCAACCTACAAAGTAGGTCCGTGGTGTGGATGGACCGTAGATATAGTTGGCGTCTTTGTTCGGTCCTTTGTCTAAGTCGCGTTGAAATTGGTCGAAGATATTCTTCACTCCCGCGCTCAGTTCCAAACTATGTTGTTTATACAGTCGTATCTCGTACGCGAGGCGGATACCTAAATCGAAGAAGGTAGGTGTTTGGGTTTCTTCGTCTTTAGGGATATAACCTGCCAAGTGCGGAACAATCATTGACCCGGTTACTTTGCCGTTGATAGATATGGTAAAGTCTTTGACTGGTTTAACGTCGAGCAGCATGTACCCATAGTGGTCTGGGGTATGTAGCATGCGTTTTTGTGGTGCTACGTCAGGACTCCATTGTTGGGCAATGGTGTATTGACTTTGTTGGTAGGTATAACCCACTTGTACGGTTAGGAAGGGCGCATAGCTCACTCTCCCTTCGAAATTGACTCCTCCTACCCAGGCGCCAGCGGCATTGGTACGCGTTAGCAGCAGGTTCCCTTTGGCGTCGTGCCCATCTTCGCGCAGGAAGAAAACGTCCTGTAAGTAGGTGTAAAATCCTTCAGCAGTGAGGTTCACTTCCCAACGGTCAAAATGTCTATTCCAATCGATACTCATCGTCGCGCTGTGTGAGTATTCGGGTTTGAGGTTCGGATCAAGGGATATGAGCGATACTTCCCCGCCCACAGCTGCTACGTGCAGGTCTTCGTCGTAGGCTTGCGGTGCACGATAACCGCTACTGTATCCAGCACGAAGTACAAGACCTTCGATTGGTGTATAGCGAAAGTTTGCGCGTGGGGTAACAACCACATTGCGCAGCAGATTATGCTTTTCTACTCGTGCGCCAATTAAGATGCTCCAGTTCGTGTTCTTCCATTCGTTCTGCGCATATCCTCCTACTACATGCACATGCTGATTGATGATGCGTCCGTAGCCTAACATCTTGTCATTCAGTCCGTTGTAGTTATACTCTGTTCCTACTGTTAGGTCTCCTGTCATTTTTCCGCAGGGGTAGGAGAATCGGTATTGCAGTCCGGTGTTAGCGGTTAGGTCAGAGCTTTTGCCGTACGCGTCCGGGTCATGGCTTGTTCCAAAATAGCTCTCTCTGCCGATATGTTGCACGGCGCCGTAGGCGGAGACGAAGTGTCGGTTGTCTTCCGAGAACCAGTCGAAGCCTAATGATCCTGCGTCGATATTATGCCGTAGTTGTTCCGCGATATCGGCTTTAAAGGGTTCTTCGTCTCTGTTGTTACCTCCGCGTCTGTATTCGGACGTGTGGTGATATTCGGCAGTTATCTTACTGTATGCACTTGTTTTAAAGAACGCGCGTGCGCCTGCGGTAGTACCGCGCAGTTGGGGCACTTCGCTAAACCCGTCTTCGTCTCTGTCGTATGCGGTACGTGTTCGGTGGTTAGCAAAGAGATAAGCGCCAATTTTGCGGTTCTCACTTACTACCGATGCGTTGAGATTGGTGTTGATGTCGTATCCCTTGTGCTCGTTGATACCGCTTGTGTTCGATAGGTTAACGAAGTTGCGCACCGGCTCTTTGGTGATGATATTCACTACTCCGGCGATGGCGTTCGCTCCATATACGGCAGACCCGCCTCCGCGCAATACTTCAATGCGGTCAATCATGGCTGCCGGCACTTGCTCAAGCCCATACACGGATGCCATCGATGAAAAGACAGGACGACTGTCCATCAGTATCTGGGTGTACTGCCCCTGGAGGCCATTGATACGCAAATCTGTCTTTCCGCAGTTGGAGCAAGTGTTCTCTACGCGTAGTCCGGGTTGAAAATTCAGTGCATCGGCTACACACGATACAGCCGTTGTCTCAAACAGCCGAGGCGATATCACATTCACTATCGAAGCCGTCTCTTGACGCTTCGTTGCATACCGATTGGCGGTCACCACCACGCTGTTCAACTCATGCGATACCTCGCGGATGGTAGCTTTCAACTCAATGGTCTTATCTTGAACTAAAGTGACGGGTAACTCTAAAGTCTCGTACCCGACGTAACTGAACACCACGGTCTGTTTGCCGATGGGAAGGTCTTTGAGCAAGTAGTGTCCGGTCTCATCTGTCACGGTACCTTTATCCGTCCCCTTGAGTTGCACGTTGACATAGGGTAGGTGTTCACCGGTTCGCTCGTCGAGCACGTGTCCGGTTATATGCGCATCGTATTGGGCGCAAAGAGGTAAAACAACACAACTTAACAGAAATACTAATACCTTTATTTTTTGCTTCATGAATAGCCTGTTTTTCAAAAACGGCGGCAAAGGTACTGCTTTTTTTGCATGTATGCAAATAAAAAGTGCAGTTTGTAGCAAGAACTGCACTTTTTTTAGTTTAGCTGCACTTTTTTTAGTTTAGTGTTACTTCGTAACGTTTATTGTCCGTTGGACGTTTAGTGTTGCTGCGCAACGTTTAGTTACACTGCCGCAGGCTCTACACGCCGTTAGGCAATAAACGCGCCTTGGCGCACTACACAGCCAAAGGCTATTAACCTTGGTAGTTTGCCCATTCGCGGTCCCACAAGTAGTTGCGGAGTTTCTTGAATGTGGTCTGTGCGGCGAACTCGGCCTGTGCTGTTTGGAGCAAAGCGGGGTTCTTCATGACAGCAGCCACAGCCTTAGCAACGGCGCTGAACTTGTCGAAGCGTGCCAACTCTGCAGCGGTGTACGGAGTGGAACGTTTGCCACGGATTTGCGTGTACTTGCGCTCTTCGCCGTGCTCGGAAATCGAAGCCGGACGGAAGCAGTAGGTTACGCGTGAGTTTTTGGACAGTTTGCCCGACACATGGTCGATGGGGTCGAGGAAAGTTACTTTACTCATAATTAAGAATTAAAAATTAAAAATTAAGAATTTGGGTTTAGGGTTCGCTTAATGAAATTAAAAATTAAAAATT
>ONMT01000123.1 GCA_900319025.1 uncultured Bacteroidales bacterium | reverse complement strand
GGTCTCAATGTCTAAATGCTGCGTCAGTACACTCACAACACGATGGTAAACGTCGTAAATGTTTTTCTCGTCAAACACATCAATCGTGACATCATTCTCAGATGTGGAAAAGTATTGTTTTATGAGCGTTGATAAGTTCATTTTTCTGTATGTTTGCAACTTTCGGCTGCAAAGTTACTAAAAATATTTGAAATACACAAGGATTTGGGCAAAAAAAGTGTTTGGAAAATGCTTTTTTGGCATTAGAAAGGTCACTTCTCCAATTCTAATAGCCGTTTTTTGCGTTCGGGACCGTAGGCGTATCCGCCTATTTTGCCATGTGCTGCGATGACTCGGTGGCAGGGGATGATGAGGGCGATGGGATTGGCTCCCACGGCTTGTCCGACCGCTTGTGCGGAACGGCAATCTACCATTTGGGCAATCTCTCCGTAGGTCTTGGTTTGACCATACCAGACGGTAAACAAAGCCTGCCACACGCGCTTTTGAAAAGTTGTGCCTTGCGGATTGAGTCGCGGCACGTTACATGGCCGTTTGCCGGCAAAATAATCATCTAACCATTGTATCGTTTCCGCGATAATCGGCGGCGTTGAGACCGCTTCTTTCGGAGCTTCTTTTGGGACGGCTGAGGCTTTCTCGCAGCAGAACCGCAGACTTGTTATCGCTTTGCCATCACTTTCTATGACGATAGGTCCAAGAGGTGAGATATATGTGGTAATCATTTCATTGGTACCGAGTATTGTGATTTTTGCTCTTATTTCAACTCTCGGATGGTTTTGGCGACGTTGATGAGGTGGTCGGCGACACGTTCGGAGTTCTGGGCGAGAGATATATATTCAGTTCCCGCCTCAGGCTTGCAGATTCCCAATGAGAGTCGCTGGATATGGTTGCGCTCCATCTCATCGGTCAGACGGTCAATCTCATCTTCTATTTGCAAAAGTATTACAATTATTTGGAATACGCAAGAATTTTCATCTAATTGTCCTCAAACTATGCAAAAATTCAGTGAAAATAGTATTCTTTGCAGCGCTAATAGTGTTTTGCCAATTAAGAAAACTAATACCATGTATATGAAAACCAAGTTTCAAAAGACGTTGTTTGTTACAACGTTGATGGCGTTTCTTATGATGCCATGTGTACAACAGTCAGTTCAGGCAGGAAATGACTACTTGCAGAAGTTTGATAACTATTCAGTGATGAGTATGGGAAACGGTGTGTTGCGTTTCACTATCCCGGTGTGGGTATATGGCGAAGGCAGCGACAACACCTATTATTTGAATCCTCATACGGCGAATAACAGCGATATTAATGACTCGTATCTATGGTATAGCGAGACAGCGGGCGCTACCCGTGGTTCGTCCTCGGTGCATCGTATAGTGTCGTTCGGAGGAACACGCGAGTCTAATTACGACGGTCGCACAGCAGGCGGTGTCGGTTACGCGTACGCGCTGGTGGACGCGGGATCGTGTATTATAACGAACACGTACAACGGCGAGCCTCTCACGCTTACAGCAGGCGACCGTAGCCATTGGATTATCGGAGACCACGACGCCAGCAGTATAAGCAATCGTATTTCCGTGACCCGTATGAACTCGTCCTACGGCAAGTACCACGTTTATCTGCAAATCGATTGGTATATACCGGAAGAGCTGCAGACTAAGGATTTCTATATTGGTCTGAACGTGCGCGATTACTATGTAAAGAACAATAACTTGCATAATGCTTATTGGTGGCAATGGGGCACGAAGTTCTACGGCGGCGATACGCCTCAGTCCCCGCAGTTATTTGAGCCGTATTTCTACAGTGTAGCCGCAGAGGGAGTCGGTTCGCTCGGTATGGCGGCGGTGCAGTATATGACTTACCAAGACCCGATCTCGTATCACACCTCGCTCAATCCGACTCATGAGGTTCCGGCTACGGAGCGCAACTGCTCCATTGTGGTGGCGATGCAAGATACGGTTCAGGATCATTTCTATGCAGATTTCAATGTCTGGACGAACAAGGAAGCAGCGCAGTCTCAGCGTCTTCAGTCGAATAAGGTGATGATACCTGCTTACCACAAGATATATGATTTCTCGGTGTCGGAAGTGCTCAATGCGCAAAATGGTGCCACGGGTGATGTGAATATCGAATGGCAGACGCGCCGTCCGGAGGCGCAAGATATCATGGAGTCCGACGTGTTCGAGGTGCAACGTGCTACGATGTCTGACTTCTCTGATGCGCGCTCGATTGGTGTGCTTCCGCTGATGGCGGATAGTGCCAAATATCAATTGATAGATGAGGCACGCAATGTGTTGCAGTTACTCAAGTCCGATACTATTG
>ONMT01000005.1 GCA_900319025.1 uncultured Bacteroidales bacterium | reverse complement strand
ATAGAGAATGCCTACTAACGAACCGTCGGCGTCGGTTACCTTAAACACTTCCACTTCTTTGTTATAAACTGGCATGTTGTCGAGTTGCTCAAAGTTGAGACCATAGAGGTTATGAGCCAGTTGGAAAGCACCACGACGGACGTTACTCAGTTCAAAGTAAGGCTTAATTTCTTCCTCGTCCAAGTCATATTTAGCTTTGCGCAGTTTCTCAGCATAGTACCACCAATCCCATGGTTGAAGTTTCTCGCCGGGGAAGTCTTGTTCAAGCAGTTTCTGCAACTCAGCCGCTTCACGTTTAGCAGCAGCCAGACTTGGTTCCCAAACAGATTGGAGGAAGGCATCAACTGTCTTTGCATCCTTCGCCATACAATCAGCGAGGATATAATTCGCAGGACAATCGTAGCCCAGTAATTGTGCTTTTTCCAGACGCAAACGCATTGTCTGATTGATAACCGATTTGTTATCGTTAGCATTATCGTGATTACCACGAGTGGTATAGTCAATGAGTAACTGCTTGCGCAGTTCGCGGTTCTTGCAGTATTGTAGAACTGGAGTGAAAGATGTCCGTTTAGGTGTAAAGAGCCATGCATCGGCGCGACCGGCAGCCACAGCTTCCTCTTTTGCAGCAGCTTTCGCGGACTCAGGGAGACCTTCTAACAAAGCCTCATCCGTAATGAAACGTTGCACCGCAGGAGAATTGGTCTCTGCTACTACGTTCTGTCCAAACTGCAAAGATAAAACAGCGAGTTGGCTGTTAATCTCTTTAAGTCGCGCTTTTTTATCAGCGGGCAAGTTTGCTCCATTTTGAGCGAAGCTTTTGTAGGTCTCACTTAATAAGCGCATTTGTTCGTCATTGAGATTGAGACTCTCACGTTGGTCATAAACAGCTTTGATACGACTGAACAGACCTTCGTTGAGAAGAATGCCATTTTGGAAATCAGACAAGATAGGAGCTACTTCGTTCGCAATAGCATCCATCTGTTCATTTCCGTCCGCCTCAAGAACGTTGTAGAAAACCCCACATACACGATCAAGTACGATGCCACTGCGATCCAGTGCTACAATCGTATTCTCGAACGTGGGTGCCTCTTCGTTATTGACAATAGCATCTATCTCCTCTTGATTGAGACGGATAGCCTCTTTGAAAGCAGGCAGATAATGTTTGAGTTGAACTTGGTCAAACGCAGGTGCGCCAAATGGTGTCTGCGGTTGATTGAGTAATGGGTTTTGTTGTGTGCAAGCCATAAATAAAATGCTTACTAATAGAATAATATTTGCCTTTTTCATATTACTTAATTTTTACATTTTTGCGCATGGATTCACGAATGATCGACCGTAATTCAGCGGATCGTTGATCTACATCCTTATGGAAGATAGGTTTGAAATCCTTGGCATAGATACACTTAGCAAGTTTGATGGATAAGTCATCCGGTTTTCCTTTGACATCCACACCCAAGTAAATCGGAGAAAGGACATTTACATGATAGTCAAAGGTCATATCCAAGTTATGTCTTCCGCCGAGAGCAACCATGTAATTATCCATGCTGACCACAAACGGATAGACATCCACTTCTTTCTTGTAAAGCGTTATCTCCGCCGAGATACTATCCACTTTATTTTCGGTACTCTTCTTGAACATGAGCAGTTTAGCTATTTGATCAAAGGTTTCAGAATCAAGAACCACTAAGTCTTTTCCGAAGAGAGAACATGCACCTCGTAGAGTAGATGTCTTGATTTGATAGTTTTGGTTAAGGAACGTCTCTCCTGCCAAGTGGAATTCCGCATCACCCTTGAAGGACTTCAACATAGGAATCATTGAGTCTATTTGCGGAATCATACTGATGAGCGCTTCGATATCCACATCTAACATGTGATAGTCGAGACCAAGATAGAGGTGATTACGTCTTGGCGTGCGATACATTGCAGTCAGTTGCAGTTTAGCAGCATTGCAGACAAATCCCATTTCTTCAAGAACAAGTGCGCCATCTTTTACGTAAACACGTCCACCAAGGTTGTAAGCCGTTTCTTTAAAGACTTTTGCCTCTTTAATAGAAGTATTGAGCACAAGATCGACTCGTTGCGGCACGAGGAATGGTCCTTTACCATCATTCTCATCAGGTGCTTCGGTAGCAGCTTGTGCAGGTGTTTCCTCCGAACCAGAATCGGCAGAGAAGAGCTCCATGAGTTGATTGACATCTGTATGCTCGGAAACGAAGTTGAGTTCACCAAGTAATGTGTCACGTTCCTGCAACCATTTGCCAATATTTCGTACCTCACCGGTAAGTGAGAAATCAGAGTCTCCTAATTTAATCTTTGAGGTCTCAATTTTGAATTTACGGTTGGAGTAGTCGAAACTCAGTTGCGGTACAGAGATATGTTGTGGGAAAGCAGCCAAGTCCACTTCTGCTTTATTCATGTCAAAATGCAAACGAGGATTCCATTGTAGTAAGATGTTCTCGTCATGATTTTTGGCATCGGGATTATATGCAGCTTGAGCAGAAATAAAGAAGTGATCTGTAGCCATCTTCACATCTTTTCCCATGTTTGAATTCATGGCTTGTGAGCGAATTGAAGCACTGAGACGCGGAGCCGATTTGAGTCGAGCGGAGCCGCTTAGTTTGGCTTCTAATTCTGATTGCTGAAGGTGTGCATTGATATCTGTGTATTGGCACTTGAGGTCGTCAAAGGCCATTTTAGCATTAACAATAGGAATATTGGTAGTATCCTTTGTATCCAACTCGACATAAGCAGTAAGGTGTGGGGTTTTGATATCTGCTTTGATGGTATCCATATCCGCTACGAGTCGCTGCGAGGAAGTCAGGTCTATGTTGGCATAGATAATAGGCATCGTTTTCATTACATCTCCCAATTCGACGCGCAAGTTGGAAGCTCCTAAATCTACGTTAGCCAAACCAGGTTGTTGGAAAGTAAGTTTCTCCATTTCCATCTTCAACTCGAGCCAAGTCAGTTTGCGCCAAGTAGGTTTACTATTGGGGATACGGAAGGAGACTTTATTGGCAGGTAGCACAGCAGTCATGCTATCCATCGTATAACAAATATCGTCTAAATTCAGATCACCAGTAATAAGACCTTTCTCTAAACGCATATTTGTTAAATCGGAGAGTCGGATTTTCGCTTTTACGTCACCTTTTGCATGCCCCGTAACATCCATTCCTTCTGGAATAAAGTATTTGAAGTCCGGGATATTCGCATTGATAGTTGCTTGGATATTCAGGAGCATATCTGCCAACAACTCTGTGACTTGTCCTTTAGCAGAAATAGTTGTATTCTTGGTTTTTGCTTTGAGATTATTAATCTTAACGGCGGAAGCTTTCTCGTCATTAAGGTCAAGCGTAGCATCTGCATTCAAAGCGATGTTTTGCAATTTATATGGCAGCGGCTTATATTGTCCTTCGCCTTTATTCAGTTCGACATGTGCTGTAAGGAGTGGCATGATAGAATCGCTGTAGGTACCTTTGGCATTGGCTTCCAGTTTTATTTCTCCATCCACATCAATGTCTGTTAGCGCAGAAGTGAATTGCTTTGGTACAAGAGCGAGAAGTGGTTGAATTTGCCAATCATCGGTCTTAAGTGTTACGTTGCAGTTATAGATGTTGCTGCTAAAGCATGGTGTACCGACTTCGCCGTCTAACGTCAGTTTGAACTGATTGATTTGCAGTTGTGTGCCATCGACGATAACACGTTCTGTTCCATCAGCAAGCAGAGCCGGTAGTTTCAACTTCAGTTCTAATGAATCTGCATATTGTTCACCTTTGAAGTTGACGTTAATATGGTTAGCTTGTACACTAAGACACGCACCTTGCATATCATTTTTCTCCAGCGCAGCAACACTTAGATTCACATTGCTTAGCTCAGCAGTTATCGTATCTTTTTTATCGACGAAAGTAAGCTTTCGCGCATTCAAGGTAATATCCTCATCCCATCCTATAGAGCGGAGTTGCCAAGCAGAAGGAACTGTATCTTCTTCTACCGTATCTGTGAGATTGATGATATCAAAGTTGGTAATACCATCTGCGGCGATATAGAGATTTGCTTCCGCGTTATTTATATGACATTGGTTGATGTAAATATCTCCCTTAATGGCATCGAATAACTTAACGGATGCAATAATCTCCGGCGCAGCAAGTAAGGTATCACTTTGTGCCCCATCGACAGGATTGATGATATAGAGTCCTTTGACAGAGACACCGAAGTTTGGGAAAGTGCGGAAGAAGGTTAGATTCACTTCTTCCAATTCGTGCGGGCAAGTTAGTAGTGAGTCTGCTACTTGATTTACAATAGGAGTGAGTCGTTTAGGAGTGAATACTACGTAGCAGAGGATAGATACTGCAATAAGTACCACGCCAACAATTGATCCGAGTGTAATGCCTGTGATCTTTAAAGCTTTTGCTACAGCAGGTTTCATTAGTTTGCTTTTTTATAAGAATGATTTACGTTCGCCTTATTATCCTTGAATTTCAAGTCGGTAGAACCATCCGTTACCATATTTCTCTGCCATTACGTCCTGTTCATAGACACCATCCCCTTCATCCCATTCGTATCCCCAATGATAGCCTTTTTCTTTCATTGTAGAGGTAGTGTCCTTTTCAACAAGGAATTTCATGTAAGCGTTTCTGTCCTCTTCCTGCCATTTTCCGTGCAGGTCGCTTTCGGTAAAAGTGATTTTTGGGGTACAGGCTGCAAAGCCTGCAACGATGGCGATGAACGCCATACGGATAAAGGTTTTTCTCATAATTTATGCTTTTTTGATGTTAATAATCAGGCTGTAGTTGTCCATTTCGATGGTTTCGCCTTGGGTAAGATTATCTGCGAGTTCCAGTTTGGTAGCCAGCACTTGTGAAGCGATGTATTCGTTGAAGTGCAGAACCGCATTATGAATTTCCAGTCTGTCTTGCAGTTCGATAATGATTCGGTCTGTTATTTCGAGTCCAGAGGACTTTCGCAGGTTTTGTATGCGGTTGATAAGTTCTCGCGCTATACCTTCTTCGATTAGTTGGTCGGTAAGTTCGATGTCCAAGGCAATAGTTAGTTGCCCTTCGTTCATAACGAGCCAACCTGGCATATCCTCCGTAGCGATTTCTACATCTTCGGCAATAAGTTGGTAGTCAACGGAGGTGAGTTGATAAACGCCGGCACTTTCCATTGCTGCTATTTGCTCTTGGTTCATCGAAGCTATTTCAGCCGCTACGGCTTTCATGTTGGCTCCGACTTTTTTACCGAGCACTTTGAAGTTTGGTTTGATACGTTTAACAAGTCGTACCTCACTATCTTCAGCAGTAACGATAAGCAGTTCCTTGACATTAACTTCGGATTTGATTAGGTCGCTCACATGTTGAAGGGCTTCCAGTGTTTGGGCATCGGGAGCAGGTATTACGGCTTTCTGCAGTGGTTGGCGCACGTTTTTCTCGGCACGTTTGCGGAGACTAAGAATCATGGAAGTTGCTTGTTGTGCCAAAGCCATTGAACGTTCGAGATTTTTATCAATTGCTTTCTCGTCCACTTTTGGCCAGCAGCTAAGATGTACTGTCTCACCTGTCAGATCGCGATAGAGTCTATCTGCATAGAATGGAGCATTAGGCGCCATGAGTTGTGCGACGGTTTTAAGGCAGGTGTATAATGTTGCGTATGCTGCCTGTTTGTCGGTATTCATTTCTCCGCCCCAGAAACGTTTGCGGTTGAGACGCACGTACCAGTTAGAGAGGTCATCTTGCACGAAGTCTGAGATTGCACGTCCGGCTTTGGTTGGCTCGTATGCGTTATAGGCTTCGGTCACTTCTTTCACTAGCGAATTAAGTTTACTCAAGATCCATCTGTCTATTTCGGTATAAGCGCACTCGGCCGTATTCGGTTCCCAGCCATCAACATTAGCATAGAGTGCGAAGAATCCGTATGTGTTGTAGAGTGTACCGAAGAACTTACGGCGTATCTCATCTACTCCTTCAGGGTCGAATTTGAGGTTTTCCCAAGGGGATGAGTTGGTGAGCATATACCATCTGACAGGATCTGCTCCGTACTTGCTTAATGCCTCGAACGGATCTACGGCATTACCGAGACGTTTGGACATTTTGTTACCATTCTTATCGAGAACAAGACCATTGGAAATGACGTTTTTGTACGCGACCGTTCCTTCGATCATGGTGTGAATAGCATGTAGAGTGAAGAACCATCCGCGTGTTTGGTCCACACCTTCGGAGATAAAGTCAGCAGTACGTTGTGCGTCGGCATTTTCAAAAGGATAGTGGTTTTGCGCATACGGCATAGCGCCTGAGTCGAACCAAACATCAATGAGGTCGAGTTCGCGCTTCATGGGTTTGCCGGAAGGTGAGACAAGAATGATACTATCCACATACGGGCGATGGAGATCGATAATATCGGGAGCATAGTTCGTTTCGCTATAATCGCCGACAATATGTTTTGGCCAAGGGTTAGCGGTCATGAAACCGGCTTTAATTGATTTATCTATCTCGTCGAAGAGTTCTTTGATAGAGCCGATGCAGATTTCTTCATGTCCATCTTCGGTTCTCCAAATAGGCAGCGGTGTTCCCCAATAACGGCTCCGGCTGAGGTTCCAGTCATTGAGGTTATTGAGCCATTGTCCGAAACGTCCTGTTCCTGTTGATTCAGGTTGCCAGTTGATGGTTTTGTTGAGCGCAATCATCTCATCACGGGCTTTGGTGGACTTGATAAACCAGCTATCCAAAGGATAATAGAGAACCGGTTTGTCGGTACGCCAACAATGCGGATATGAGTGGACATGTTTCTCGGTTTTGAAGAGTCGTCCGTCGGCTTTCATTTCGAGGCAGAGATGCAAGTCAAGTGTTTCGTCCTTTTCTGTGAGTTTTGGGTCGTACGCGTTTTTAACGAAACGTCCTGCGTAGCGGCTATATAGTTCATCGTTGACGTTGGCTTGATACCATTCTGGGTCGAGGTCTTCGACTTTCCAGTACTTGCCGGTAAAGTCCACCATCGGTCTTGGGCCGTTGTTTTTGGTTTGCATATAAAGTCCAGGAACTCCTGCAGCATCCGCTACGCGTTTATCGTCTGCTCCGAAAGTTGGAGCGATGTGCACGATGCCTGTACCATCATCTGTTGTCACGTAGTCTCCCGGAATGACGCGGAAAGCGTTTTGCAGTTTCACCCATGGGAAAAGCGGTTCGTATTCCAATCCGACGAGGTCTGTGCCTTTGTAACGCGCTACGATTTCGGGTGTTTCGCCTAATTCTTTAGCATAAGCTGCCATTCGTGCTTCGGCGAGAATGATATGATCATCCCCGACTTTTACTTCCACGTAGTCAATTTTTGGTCCGACGCAGAGAGCAGTATTTGAAGGCAATGTCCAAGGGGTTGTAGTCCACGCGATGATGTATCTACCATCTTTAAGATGGAACTTCGCCGTGCAGGTGAGATCTTTGACATCGCGGTAGCAACCCGGTTGATTGAGTTCGTGGGAACTGAGTCCTGTACCTGCAGCGGGTGAATATGGTTGGATGGTATAACC
Organism: uncultured Bacteroidales bacterium; assembly: GCA_900319025.1. GTDB lineage: Bacteria > Bacteroidota > Bacteroidia > Bacteroidales > Paludibacteraceae > Colicola. Next base: position 48,726 of record ONMT01000005.1, on the reverse strand, counting down.
TTTGTAGAGATAGCCTTTTTTGTAGAGTTCTTTAAGGAGATACCAGAGTGTTTCGATGTACTTATTGTCATAGGTGATATACGGATGCTCAAGATCGACCCAATAGCCCATTTGTCGGGTAAGTTCAGTCCACTCGGCTGTATATTTCATGACCTCACGTCGGCATGCGGCGTTGTATTCGTCCACAGAGATTTTCTTCCCGATGTCCTCTTTTGTGATTCCCAACATTTTCTCAACGCCAAGTTCGACGGGAAGTCCGTGTGTATCCCATCCGGCTTTGCGGTACACTTGGAAGCCTTGCATGGTTTTGTACCGGCAGAAGGTATCTTTAATTGTTCGAGCGAGAACGTGGTGGATTCCGGGTTTACCGTTAGCAGACGGAGGTCCTTCAAAGAAATAGAAGGGTTTGTTCCCTTCCCTTGTAGAAATACTTTTGTGGAACAAGTCTTCGTTGTCCCACGCCTTCAGCACATCGTTGCTGAGTTGGGGTAAGTTGAGTTGTTTGTACTCGTTAAAACGTTTCATTATATTGCTGTAAATTTATTCGCCATAGAATTAGCGCGCAAAATTACAGCTTTTATTTGATATATGCAAATAAAAAGTATAAAATCCGAAAAATTGTTTAGGATTTTTGGGAACGTTACCGCATTTCACCGGGAACGCCACTGGATAAAAACGGGTATGCAATAAGTCGGATGGTTATTTTTGGTGAGTGAGTTTAATTACTTCTTGTGCGATACGTTTAGCGGAATCGGGTTGTGCGAGAGCGAGAATATTTTTATGCAAAGTCTCCAGTTTTTTGTCGTCTTGGATAAGCGTAAGTGCCGTATCAACCAATGAGTTACGTGCATTTATATCTTTGACGAGAACGGCAGCATTTTTCTCTACGAGCGCCATGGCATTGTGCGTTTGATGGTCTTCCGCGACATTAGGTGACGGGACGAGAATAGCAGGTTTGCCGAGCAAGCAAAGTTCGGAAATAGACGAAGCTCCGGCGCGTGAGATAACGAGGTCAGCCGTTGCATAGCGGTCTGGCATGTCAGAGAGGAAGTCTAAGCACTCAATATTCTTGGGCGAACCATTTTCTTGCCAAGCGGCTTTGCACTTGTCGAAATAGACTTTACCGGTTTGCCAAACGATATGCATTTTGCTTTTGGCGAGGAGAGGAAGAGCTGCGATAATCGATTCGTTAATTGTTCTTGCTCCAAGTGAGCCGCCAATGATGAGCAGGTTCTTTTCTCCAGATTTTTTGGAAGATTTACCTTCGGTAAGGTTTTGCCGAACGGGATTTCCTGTTAGTATGATTTTCTCAGCAGGGAAGAATCGTTCCATGTGGTCATATGCCACACAGATAACGGAAGCGTCATCTTTCAGGAGTTTATTTGTAACACCTGCGAAGCCGTTTTGCTCTTGGAGGAGAATAGGCACTCCCATTTTTGCCGCCACTTTCATGGCTGCTCCGGAAGCATAACCGCCAACACCTACTCCGACATCCGGACGAAAGTCTTTGATGATTTTTCGTGCCATGCGCATGGAGCGAAGCAAGTCGATTAAGACGGAGAAATTCTTCCATGGTTGTGCGCGATTAAAGCCACGAACGGGCAATCCGATGATTTTGTATCCCGCTTGTGGAACGCGTTCCATTTCCATACGACCGAGCGCACCGACGAAGAGAATTTCGGCATTCGGGTCAAGTTCGCGCAAGGCATTAGCAATACTAACTGCGGGGAAGATGTGTCCACCAGTTCCGCCGCCGGAAATAAGGTATTTCATTGTAGTAGAAAGTTAAAAGTCAAAAGTCAAAAGCTTTATTCTAACGTAATCTCCGGCACATCCTCCAGAGACTCTTTTGTTGTAATATTTTGTCGTTCGGAAAGTTCTCGTTGTTCGCGGCTAACGGACATAATTATTCCGAAGTAAGCAGACGTAATAAGAGCAGAAGTACCACCACGTGAGATAAGCGGAAGTGGCTGTCCAGTAACGGGTCCGAGTCCGACCGCCACCATCATAGAAACGAGTGCTTGGCAAGTGAGCATAAGCGCTAATCCCATGACCATGAGAAGTGCCGCGTAGTCTCCAAATCGCGAAGAAGTTTGGCATGCACGGAAGAGAACTGCCATATAAATGAAGATGAGAACGAGCGCTCCGAAAACACCGGATTCTTCGACGATAATGGCGAAAATATAATCGGCAAAGGCTTGCGGGAGATAGTCTCGTTCCTGACTATTTCCCGGGAGTACGCCAAATGGCGAACGTCCACCTCTTGCGACTGCGACTTTAGCGATAGAGCGTTGGTAGTTATCGTCCGTGAGTTTGAATTCCGCGGAATCGTCTGCATGTTCTGCAAAGATGTCATCGACGCGATTTACCCATGTGATAGCGCGTTTGAAAGGTCCTCGTTCGATAGTTTTTCCACTTCTTACGAAGCCAAATTCGACGATGGCATATCCTGCGACGAGAAGAACGATAGCGATACCAATAGTGGAAAGGATATATTTCCATGGAATTCGAGCTAAGAACCAGAGTATCAGCACTATACCGCCTAAGAGGATAGCCGTTGAGAGGTTTCCTGTCATGATAGGCAAAGCTGTAGCGGCTGTGAGTCCGAGTGTCCAGTAGAAATATTTGCGTTTGTCTTCTTCGGTTCGAATGCGCGAGAGTAAGTCTGCGACAACGATGATAAGCGAGAGTTTAGCCAATTCGGACGGTTGGAAAGTGAATCCTCCGATACGAATCCATCGACTTGCTCCGTTAATAGTGGCAACAAGCGGGTTTCCAGGAATCAGCATACTCCAAAGGCATAAGAGCGAAATTCCGAGGAAGAAATATCCACCCATACGGATGTATCGGCTTGGAACGAATTGCAAGAAGAAAGCAACAACAATACCTGCGCAGAGGAAGAACATCTGCGAAGCGACCGGTCCAAGAATGGAGTGTCGCTCATAAACCAATGTGCTTCCCGCGGAAAAGAGCGCGATAACTGCTACAACGGCTAAAGCGATGTATAGCACCCAATAGGTTTTGTCCACATATGTTAAATCAAACCTCTTCTTCATAGTTTACGCACAGCATCCATAAATTGTTTACCTCTGTCTTCATAAGAAGTGAATAAATCGAAGGAAGCGCAACAAGGAGAGAGAAGGACTGTATCTCCCTCATTAGCAGCATGATAAGCACCTTGAACGGCATCGTGCAGATTGTCGGTATCGATGATATTTAGTCCGAAACTGCCGAAGTGCTCACGGAGTTTCTCGTTGTGCAATCCCATGAAGACGAGCGTGTGGCATTTTTGCTTGACGAGTTCATCTATTTCGGAATAGTCGTTTCCTTTGTCTTTTCCTCCTAAAATAAGCACAGTAGGCGTAGTCATAGCTTCCAAAGCATACCAGCAGGAATTGACGTTAGTGGCTTTGGAATCGTTGATGAAACGCACACCTTTGACAGTAGCGACATATTGTAGGCGATGCTCTACTCCGGCGAATTGTTTGAGTGCTTCGCGGATGACCTCGTTTTTGATATTGAGAACTTGTGCTGCGATGGAAGCAGCCATTGAGTTGAGTTGGTTATGCTTGCCCTGAATAGCTATTTCGCGATACGGCATAGTGAGCGTATCAGTTGCTTCAACAACCAGGTCGTTGCCTCGAATGTAAGCGGCATTCCCTTCCTTTCCGAATGGATAAAGTGTGGCGCCGAGTGACATTTTTTGTATCTCTCGGTCAATAACAGGATCTCCAGACCAGTAAATGAACGCGTCATCTTTGGTTTGGTTTTGGGTGATACGGAATTTGGCGTTTACATAGTTTTGGAACTCGAAGTTATAGCGATCAAGATGGTCGGGTGTTATATTGAGCAAGATAGCTATGTTAGCGCGGAAATCGTACATATTATCGAGTTGGAAAGAAGAGAGTTCGATTACATAGTAATCGTGGTCTTCGTGTGCAACTTGCAAAGCGAGAGAAGCGCCAATATTTCCTGCGAGTCCGACATTTAATCCGGCACGACGCAGAATGTCGTAGATGAGCGAAGTGGTCGTTGTTTTGCCGTTTGAGCCAGTGATACAAATCATTTTGGCATTAGTAAATCGTGCGGCGAACTCAATTTCGGAGATGATAGGTGTTCCTTGTTGTTGAAGTTTGACGATTAATGGCGCCGTAAGCGGAATACCAGGCGATTTAATCACTTCGTCGGCATTAAGAATGAGGGACTCTGTATGTTGTCCGTCTTCCCAAGGGATATTATGTTGGTTGAGCAAGGCGCGATATGGTTCTTTGATAGTACCCATATCAGAGACAAAGACATCAAAGCCTTTCTCTTTCGCCAAGATAGCCGCTCCGCTGCCACTTTCTCCTGCTCCTAAAATAACTATTCTTTTCATCGTATCTTGAGTGTTAGAATGGTGAATGCTGCCAAAATAAGTGTTACGAGGCAGAAACGCAAAACGATTTTCTGTTCGTGGTCGAGTTTGGATCTGCCTTTGAAGATGATTTGGCAAGTTGGGTCAATATTAAGCACTTGTTCAACGGAAGTGCGGAAGTGATCGTGCAAAGGAGTGCGTTTCCAAATGCGAACGTGTCGGTTGCGCTTTTTATAGAATTTGTACACTTGCGTTTGCAGGATAACAGATACACTCTCCATGAGAAATACTCCGCAAAGAATAGGAATAAGTAACTCTTTATGGATGATAATAGCAGAAACGGCAATTATACCGCCGATGGTAAGACTTCCGGTATCTCCCATGAATACTTGCGCCGGAAATCCGTTCCACCAGAGGAAGCCGAGTAAAGCGCCGACAAATGCAGCGAGGAAGACAACGAGTTCTTCGCTGCCAGGGATGTACATGACATCGAAGTAATCCGCCCAAACCGTTGAGCCACTAACATATGCGAGAATGAGTAAGGCGGTACCAATAATCGCAGAGTTACCTGCGCACATGCCGTCCATTCCATCGTTGAGATTGGCTCCGTTGCTGACTGCTGCGACGACGAAGATGGTGAGTAAGACAAAGAAAATCCATCCCGCGCGGTACATATTTTCTTCTCCGAGGAAACGGAACATGTCGGCATAATTGGCATTGTGGTTTTTGAAGAATGGGATCGTGGTCCGAGTAGATTTAACATCTGGAGTTTTGTAAACTACTTCGACATTGTTTTCAATTCGCGTTTCTACCACTTCGTTCATAGTTGTGACTGGGCTGTAACGTAGCGTAAGACCAATGATTAGTCCAAGTAGGACTTGTCCGGCAATCTTAATCCATCCGTTCAGACCATCTTTGTTGTGACGGAATGTCTTGATGTAGTCGTCCGCAAAGCCGAGTGTACCGAGAATAAGCGTTGTGGCAAGCATCAAGATCATGTAGATATTGGTGAGATTGCCGAGCAGTAAAACAGCAACGAGAAGTGATGCGATAATAACAATACCACCCATGGTTGGTACGCCTTTTTTAGCCACATTGAACGGATCGAGTTTTTCGTCTCGCTGTGTTTCGGCTATGTTTCTGCGTCGCAGGAGATTGATAAAGGAATTACCAACCAATACGCTGAACAGAAGCGCAATGACGAACGCCAAGATAGCTCGGAAAGAGATGTACGTAAAGAGTCGTGCTCCGAGTACATCATTAAAATGATTGAAGAGTGAATATATCATAATCTCTGTTGTTTGTAGGCTTTTCGTTATCCTTAGATTGGCTTAATGTTTCGTGTATCTATCGTATATCTATCGTGTATCTATCGTATATCTATCGTAGTTAGCGGGAGACTAAATGCATTTTCGAACGATTTCATGGTCATCAAAATGGTGTTTTACTCCCTTGATGATTTGATAATCCTCGTGTCCTTTTCCTGCGACGAGAATAACATCATTGGCTTGTGCGAGAGTGCAAGCCGTTTTAATAGCAGATTCTCTATCGGAGATGATGAGTGTCGATCTCAGTTCCTCGTCTGTGAGTCCGGCAGCCATATCGCGTAGAATATCATCGGGTTCTTCGTCACGCGGGTTATCTGAAGTGAGGATGAGTTGGTCAGAGCCATGCTTTGCAATTTGCGCCATCATAGGACGTTTGCCTTTGTCGCGGTTTCCACCACAACCGACGACAGTAAAGAGTTTGCCCTTGCGTATTTCGTTGATGGTTTGAATGACGTTATCAACAGCATCTGGAGTGTGCGCGTAATCGATGATTGCCGTCCATCCTTTGGGCGATCGGATTGTCTCGAAGCGTCCATTGACAGGTGTAAGTGTGGAGAGAACTCGAAGCACTTCCATCTTATCAAAGCCAAGATTAATAGCCGCGCCATAGATGCAGAGGAGATTACTTACATTAAATCGTCCGACCAGCGGGACGAAAACCTCTTGTCCGTCGAGTTGCAGGAGCATTCCATCAAAACCTTCTTCGAGAATTTGTGCGCGATAATCCGCCATCGCGCGTGTGGAATAGGTATAAACGGCGGCTTTGCAGTTTTGGGTCATGACGAGACCATTCTTATCGTCCTTATTGGTGACAGCAAACGCTGTAGGTTTGAGGTCGTCAAAGAGGCGTTTTTTTGTATCACGATAGTTATCGAATGTCTTGTGATAATCAATGTGGTCGCGTGTGAGATTGGTGAAAAGTGCGCCGTCGAAGTCGAGTCCAGCAATACGTCGTTGCGCGATAGAATGGCTGCTGACCTCCATGAAAGCATGGGAGCATCCTGCAGCTACCATTTTGGCGAGTAAGGCATTGAGTTCGAGTGCATCGGGTGTAGTGTGTGTAGCGGGAACAGATTGGTCGTCAACATAATTAACAACGGTAGAGAGCAATCCGGCTTTGTGTCCTAACGCGCGCGTGAGTTTATATAATAAGGTGGCGATTGTCGTTTTGCCATTGGTACCGGTTACGCCTACAAGTGTTAATTTTTTAGATGGTTCTCCAAACCATTTGCTTGCCATTTGTCCGAGTGCTTCATCGGCATCGTTGGTAAGGATATAAGTCACGCCGTCGGGCTGCGAGGGAAGAAACTCTTTTTTGGAAAGCAACACGGCTTTAGCGCCTTTTGCTACGCAATCGGTAATGAAATTATGTCCATCCACAGTCGTTCCGTCTTGCGCGACGAAAAGATTTCCTTCGCCCACTTTGCGTGAGTCGAATTGGATTCCGGTAATGTCGATATCGGTAGAACCGAGAATCTGTGTAGTTTTGATGTTGGCAAGTAAATCGTTAAGTATCATAGTTTTATCGTTTATCTAATATTAGTTGTCCATCTTGAATCGTGTAGCAATCGGCATATGCGATTACTTTTTCAGCTATTTGTCTGACTGTTCCTCCGCAATCAAATCCTGCGTCATAGAGTGGGTAGTTCTTTGGATTTTCAATCATGCAAATACAGGTGTATTGCGGATTTTCTTCCGGGAAGTATCCGACGAAAGTCATTCTGTGATTATGTCCTGAGTATCCTTTGCGCGTGAGTAATTGGGCTGTTCCGGTTTTTCCTGCGATGTGTACGAGTTCGGACTGTGCTTTGTAGGCTACGATTGTATTTTGCCATTTTCTGACAGAAGCCGTTCCGAGTTTATTGTCCCAAACGACGTCGTGCAAGCAAGCTTTGATGTCGTTGAGCGTGGATTTTTTGCATATAGAAGAGCGGATGACATCTGTTTCGAAGGTTTTGAGTGTCATTCCGTCTTTTCGCAGTTCGGAAACGAGAACCGGCCGAATCATTTTGCCGTTATTAGCGATGGCATTGTAGAATGTCATAATCTGCATCGGAGTCAGTTCGACGGAGTATCCGTATGCCATTTTTGATAGCGTGACAGTGTCTTTGGGGAACTCAATTCGTGCTTTTTGTGCTCCGGGAATTTCGCAGTACACACTATCCATGAGTCCCATTTTGGAAAGTCTTCGGATAAATTTGTGCGCAGACCCTTCGTAGCTGCGAGTTATGATTTTCGCGAGCGCTTGGTTCGAACTGATAGCGAGCGCCGAACGCACGGTGTAGATGGTGTCTTTAGGGTGCGAGTCGGTGTGCTTGGATTTCCCCATATAGACCCACGGTTCGCGCGTGACGGAGACGGTGTCGTAGAGTTCGAATTTATTATCGTCGAGTGCCGCCATGAGTGCGATAGTTTTGAATGTAGAACCCGGTTCAACACGAGTGACGGCGTGGTTCATTGTCTCTAAGTATGCTCCGTCGGTATTTCTGTCGAGATTTGCGATGGCTTTAATGTGTCCTGATTGCGTTTCCATGAGCATACAACATCCCCAATCACCTTGAACCATTTCGAGTCTCTCACGTAGGGCCGTTTCGACGATGTCTTGCAAGTCAGTATTGATGGTAGTAACAACATCTATTCCATCTTCCTCCTCTTTGACTGTGATATATTCTGTTCTTCCTCCGACACGTTGACGCGTGGATATTCCGTCGTGTCCGGCTAACTCTTTATTGAATTGTTTTTCAAGTCCGGCATTTCCGTACCCTCCGTCGCCGTAGATGCTACCGATAGTACGTGAAGCTAAGCTTCCGAATGGTTTCACACGGCGATGTTGGTCATCGAATTGAATACCAGATTTGTACACTCCGCGCTTGATGAGCGGGAGTTGCTCGATTTGCTTTTTCTCGGTATAGGTGATACGCCGCTTAGTGAGTTTGTTGATTATTTGGTCTTTTTTGTTTTTGCTACGAAACGCCGTGACCATAATTCGTCTATATTCTTCGCTTGAGCGGTCTGCGACAATTCGGCTGAGTCCATTAGCAATTGTGTCCACATAGCGATAGAAGAGTGTGTCTCCGCCAAGATGCAAGGCTTCAACTCGTGTGTCCATTGTGACATAATATTGCGGCATACTGGAGGCGAGCAATCGTCCTTCGCAGTCAAGGATATTTCCTCGCGTGGCAGCAATAGGCTGATTGGTTTTGATTTGGTTCTTAGCGATTTTGAGCCATTGCTCTCGCTCGCGAGTTTGTATAATTGTAATCTTGACGATGACAGCCACGAAACCAACAGCTATCAATAGGAAGATGATAGCAAATCGAAGGATTGTATGTCTTTGGTTGTCACTCATCGATTCGGATAGCGGGTTTGGTGTTTTCTTGCAGTTTAGAACCTTGCTGCTTAAGGTTAGCGACTATCTGCGATTGGCGTGTTTCTCTCACGAGTTCAGAAGAGATGGTGAGGTATTCAAATTTCTTATCTCGCACTTCTTTACGCAGGTCGGAGAGTTTATGTTGTTGTTGCATTGCTCGGTATCCGGCAAGAATGTAAATAAAGACACATACGCAGATTAGTGCGATGAGTCGGTATTGTTTACGGACGAACTCGCTTCGAAGTTTCTCTCCGTTCAACCATCCTTGTAGGTCAGCAATGTTCATGTTATATTTTTTCGGCAACTCTTAATTTGGCGCTACGAGCACGCGGGTTTCGTTCAACTTCCTCATCGGACGCAGTTAATCCTTTTTCGATGAGTGTGAAAGGTGTCAGTATATTTCCATAGAAGTCTTTTTCAATCGTTCCGTCAAGGTTTCCGCTACGCAGAAAATTCTTAACGATACGATCCTCCAATGAATGGTAGGTAAGAATAGCTATTCGTCCTTGTGGAGCGAGCAGTTCTCGCGCTGCAAGAAGCATGTCACGTAGTGCTCCGAGTTCGTCATTTACTTCGATGCGAAGCGCTTGGAATACGCAAGTAAGTTCTTTCTTTCGGAATGGGTCAAGCTCAAGTGTTGTATCGCCAGTAAGCGCTTTGAGCAGATCCCATGTGGTTATTATGGGTCTTGCGTTGATAATCTTGCGCGCGAGTGGTTTAGCATTCTTTAATTCACCATATAGTGCGAGCACGCGCGTAAGGTCTTCCTCGGAATAGGTGTTTACGATATCAGCAGCTGTTTGCGTCGCTTGCTGATTCATGCGCATATCAAGCGGTCCGTTAAAGCGGAAACTAAATCCCCTTTCTGCTTCGTCAAAATGGTGGAAACTAACTCCCAAATCCGCCAACAGTCCATCTATCTGCGCAACACCAAGATAATCCATGAAGTTGGCTAAATAGCGAAAGTTTGTATGGATTAGTTTCCAATTGTCAGGAATGTTCGTTTGGTTATTTATGGCTTCGTTGTCTTGGTCCAAGGAGTAGAGCGTGCCAGAAGTGAGATGTTTGAGTATTTCGCGCGAATGTCCTCCGCCGCCAAGTGTGACGTCCACATAAATTCCATCAGGCCTGATGTTTAAGGCTTGTATGGTTTCATTAAGCATAGCCGGTATGTGGTAAACTGAGGACATTAATTTTTTAATTGTAGATTGTAGATTTTAGATTTGGGATTTGGCATTGGCGATACGCGCACGAATGCGATCAGCCAAGTCGTGTTGGTCGATTTTCTTTTGTTCGAATTTATCCGGACTCCAAAGTGCAAATCTGTCGAATAGTCCTACGAAGACAACGTCTTGTTTTGCGGAGATAGATTCGAGGTCTTTCTTCGCAATGAGAATACGCCCTTGGTTGTCCGTTTCGAGGAATTCAGCATCAGCCATAAATTGCATAAGCAACATTTGGTCTTCGGGATTCCAGTCGTCGAGTGCGTTTCGCAAAGTAGTAACTTTATTATTCCACACTTGTTCGGGGTAGAATATGATACATTCGTTATCCGTGTCTCGCCTCATGACGATACGCTTGGAATCCATCTCTGCGAGGATTTTGCGATAGTTAGCCGGCACGAAGATACGTCCTTTTTCGTCGATTCGCCCTGTGATATTTCCAATAAAAGTGCTCATATGATAGCCATTTTTCGATGTTAATCTTGAAAAACGCCGCAAAGGTACAAAAAATATTTGATATATCACCACTTTTCACCACAAAAAATTTATCAACATGGTTTTTTACAGGTTTTCAACATTTCAGGATGACGTATAAATAGCTGATTTTTCGGCAATTTGTGAAAGTTATTAACAAAGTGGTGAAAAGTGGTGTTTTTTTCTTAAAGAATGGCGGTTTTTTGGTATTTTCCTAAATTTATTAGGTCTTTAGGTCAAAAAGTAGGCTCGCGGTTGGCGAGCCTTATTGTGGATTGGAGCTAAAGGTAATAGCGTGAACGCTGTTGAGTACATTTAAGGGACTATGTACTTTTGAGCGGTTGCGTACTTGTAGGGCGTGCTTTCCTTTAGCGAAGTAGTTGTCCTTGAGCAGAGAAGGTATGGTTATTACGTAGGATAAACAATTGTCCGTTCTGTAGGATTTTTGTTGGTTGTAATGGGGAAATGCTATTGTTTTGTTTAGCATCGATATTGTCTATCGCGGTAGGCATATCGATTGCATCGGGATTATTTACAAAGTAGATGTGAAGTGCATAACAGCGGAACTGTTTAGGGCAGTAAATCGTTGTAGAAGTAGCATTTACATCCTGAATTACAAGAGCAGGCCATCCTTCCATTTCGTAATCGGGATTGGTAAGGAAAGTAATGCTGCCATTGTCGCAAGTAGCATTAAATGCTTTACGCACGTACCCATCAATAGCAATGCCTTTGATAGGTTTGGAAGCCGTAAATGTGATTGAATGTTCGGCATTGCAGTTGAAATAAGCGGGTACACCTTGGTCTTCTTCGTCGTTAGGATCGGGTTCTTGTGCTTTCATGATAGAGCCCAAGTCGCAGTGCACGAGAATATTATTGTGAATGAAAGCGAACTCTTTCTTGATGATGGTGGTGTCCGGTACAGCTACATTTGTAGGTTCGGGGTAAACGTACGTCGGCAATAAGTCAGCTTCAGTAGGAAGAGGTTTTTCTTCGGGAGTGTCAGGCAAGAGTGCTTCGCCATCGACAACGAGGCTGTATATTTGCCGTTGTCCTTTGCCGACAAGAGTGAAAACGACCTTATTAGCGCTACCCGTCCAAGAGTCGATTTTCCAATCTGAATAACTTGTTGCGACACCACCAGTAACAAGATTACCTATATTTGCATTAAGATCGGCATAGTCTTTGTTGGAGGCACAACTTTTCGCGAAGACCATTTTGATATTTGTTATTGGCGAAGAGGATGACACAGTAATTGTATTACCAAGATATAGTCTCATATCGGAAGGAAGAATCTCTACGTTAAATGATTCCTTCCAAACAGGTCCACTAGTATTAGAGCCTTGCTCTAAAGCGACCGTAATGCCATTTTTTGTTTGATTTAAGTCTGCATCAGATTTGAATGTAAAGACTGTTTCGGCAAATGCCGAAGAGACGAAGCAGACAGATAATAGGAATAGACTTACTTTTTTCATAAACGCTATTTTATGGTTTTACTTTAGGATTTTTCCTGTAATGGAGTATGTATTTTTGTTTCTTCGGATGAGGATGTTCGCTCCATCGAAGTATTTGGTTGTTGGAGTGTCGTTTTTGAGTGTTTGGATGTTCGTTGGGTCAACGGGTTCGTTGTGTTGTTTAACGACCCAAAGTTGCACTTCATCCCAACTAATCATGACGATTGCATCTAACTGGTCACATTTTCCTTCTTGCACGCCGGTGTTGAATGCATCAATGACAGGAAGAGGGTAATTTCCTTCGAGTTTGCCATCGGAAATAGTCACATTTTCAAGCCGAATCAGTCTGCAGACGTCTGCCGAGTCTATGGGCAAAGTTACGGATTCGGGAACAGCCGTTTCTCCTTTAGTAACAGTCCATTGCGCTGTAGGTGCAAGTTCCGGCACTCCAAAGTAATTTTGGTATCGTCCGCAAACGCCGTTTATTTTGTCTCCGGCTTGTAATCCTTTGGCGTAGAGATTACCATTGTCCCAAATGAGCATAGTGCCAGAATTGTCCCGCACGAAGACATATTTGTCGTACTTTTTAGTAACTTCGAGTTCGTTGAGATACACCATTGTATAGTCCGGTTGTGTAACGACCTGTGCGATAGAGGAGAGATTAGCGACGGTTATCATGACCGGTGCTTCACACTTTACTTCTCCGCATTGCAGAAGGAGCGTGTCTATATATTTTCCGGGTTGTTTGACGTCATAAGAGACAGTGATGTAATCTCCGTCCCGATCGAGCGTGTTGGTATTGAGCCGGAAGACTTCTGCGTGTTTGAGTTGTGCGGTTATGTCTTGTGTGAGTTTATTGGCATTGACGAGAATTGTTTTTTCACCTGTTTTGTTTCCTTTATCGAGGATTGCAGTCCCGAAGTTGACCATAGGTGCAGCGATTGCGGGTATATCTCCAGACGCCTTTGTGAGCCGATAAATGGCAACGGGTGTCTGCGAGGCGGGATCGGGATAGCATCCAAAGAGTGTCGGGCTGTTATTGGCGTTATATTGGATATATTTGCCTTTACTGTTACCGAGGTTCATGATAACGGCTTCTCCGTCGGGGTTGACGGTGATGTCCCAATAGCCGTAATTGCCATATGTTTTAGGGTCAACGACATCTGTCCAGAGTGCGAGTCTGTTTTTTGTTTGTCCACCACTTGCGACAAGGAAAGCGAGTTCATAGCGCAATTCGTCCTGAATGATGAAGCAAGGTTGTCCGTCGAGTTGTGTTTTGCGTAGGGTATAGACAGCATCGTCGTTGGCAGCGACGGTGGTTCTGTCGGAAGAGTAAACGCCGTTGATGGCGTGTATATTATTTTGTGAGACTATTTCGTCGAAGTAGCCCATAATTTTGGACACGCCGTCTTTGTGTACTCCGATGATAATCTGGTCGGAGTCAACGAGTTGGTTGACGTCAGTGACAAGGTTATACGAGTCCACGGTAAAGGGATTCGAGCCACCTTCTTCTGCGCGTATGGTCAGGGAGTTGATATTGATGGCATTCTCGGTACATTTTACCCAGAATTTAATTTTTCCCGTTTGCGGTGTTTGCAGCAGGATGACGCTATCTCTCAGATAAACACCGGCACCGGATTCAGCAGGTTTGGAGATCGCGAGCGAGTCGGGCTGATTTGCACCTATTTGGTAATAAAAGACGCCCTTCCCTCTGGATGAGTTAAGGCAGAAGTTGAGCGTGAGCCGTCTTATGTTTGTGAATGATTTGACAGAAGTAGCCCCAGCTCCTGAAGTTGCCGTTTTGACGCTGACTCCCTTGCTGTAGATACGTCCTTGTGCGTCGGGTCCACTCCCTTTCATATACTCGGAAGCTTCGCTGTTACATGTCCATCCGTCCGTAACTCCGTCACATTGTTCGGAGCCGACCATACTTGCCCATGCTTTACTATTGAAAGTATAGGTTGTTATTCCCGCCTGTGAGTGCATGGCTAAGGCGGCAAGAAGGGTTAAGAAGAAAGTTTTTAATTTCATGGTATTGCTGTTTGCATGTATATTTTTGTCAGGTTTATGTCAGGCTCATGTCATACTGAGGTCCCGATCAGCTCCCGATCTCGGGTGGTGGGGAGATGGGAGGATGCGGGATATTATTGGACTCCGTTAGTTATTTTGTGATAAGCGTGCAAGGACAAGTTGTCGGAGACTATTTTGAGTGCGCTGACGGATTCAAAGCCTAATGAAGCAATGAAAGCGAGTTCCATGTCGAAGACGCAGTCTTTGTAATCGGATTGGAGAACAAAGTCGCAGTTGGAATAACAAATCGCTTTTTTCTGTGCGATAGGCCATAATCCGTCATCAAATGGTTTTAGCATTAGTGTCGGTTCGGGATAGGTGACGTTCGGGTGGTTGAGTCTAACCTCCGTCACTTCAACGACTGTTCCAATATCAAAGTTAGCACTACCGGCAAAGCCGATATTAAGAATAGCGGCCTCTCGCGGGAGTTCGCTAAGAGCCTGAATAATATTGATTGCTCCGACGCCTGTTACGATGACCGGCCAGTTGCAATTAGGTAGATATTTCGCGATAAGATCGCGTTCGCCTTCTTCGGCTATACAGATGTAATTCATAATTTTTGCTGCAAAAATACAACAAAATTTGGATATATCAAAATAAAGTATTACTTTTGCAGCAAATTTAGTAAAAAAAAGGTATTATGATTTATCAAATTACTTTTTCATGCGAGGAAGGAGAGAATTTCCGTCGCGTGTTTGAGGCCGATAGTGAAGCCACATTCTTAGATTTGCATAAAGCTATTTTAGAGTCGGTTAATTATCCGGATGACCAGATGACCTCGTTCTTCATGTGTAATGACCGATGGGAGAAAGAGCAAGAAGTGACTTTGATACCAATGGATTCGAATTTCGAGTATGATAACATGGTGATGGACAGTACTCGTCTGAGCGATTTAATGGAAGAACAAGGTCAGCGATTGATTTATATCTTTGATCCCATGTTCGAGCGTTATTTCTTTGGTTCATTGAAGGCGATTTTGCCAGGAACGATGGAAGGTGTTCGTTGCGTTGAAAGCAAAGGGAAGGCTCCTCAGCAGTTGCATACCGAAGATCCGACAGAAGGATTGATTGGTAAAGACGGCAAAGCTGATTGGGAGACAGACGAAGATTTCTATGGTGATAGCCAATATGATGAAGGCGATATCGACATGGAAGGCTTCCAAGACTTGTCTTTTGACGACGGAAGCATGTTCTAAAAACCTTTAGCCGCTCGTGAAAAAGCTGCTGGTTATAACAGGTGCAACCGGTGTAGGTAAGACGGAGTTGACACTTCGTTTGGCAGAGCGGTTAGGATATGATGTGGTGAATGCGGACTCGCGTCAGATTTACCGCGAGATAGCTATTGGGACAGCAGCGCCGACAGCAGAAGAGCAATCGCGTGTTAAGCATTGGTTTGTAGGCACTAAGTCGGTGACAGAGCGCTATTCTGCAGGCGATTATGAGCGCGACTGCTTGGATGTGTTGGCAGGACTGAATTACCATGCTATATTATCCGGTGGCAGTATGCTTTATATAGATGCGGTATGCCACGGATTAGATGACATACCGAAAGTGGATGAGTCGTTGCGCGCGCATATAAGAAGCGAGTATGAGGTGAAAGGATTGTCGTGGTTGCAGTCGGAGGTAGCGCGTTTAGATCCGGCTTATTGGGAAATAGTAGATAGACAAAATCCGCAGCGGCTGATACACTGTGTGGAGTTGAGTATGGGAACAGGCAAACCATATTCGAGTTATAGGAAAGGCGCTAAAAAGAAGCGTGCTTTTGAGGTGGTAAAACTGGCATTAAATCGTCCTCGAGAGGAGTTGTATGAGCGCATCAATGCACGCGTGGAGATGATGATGGCAAACGGATTGGAAGAGGAAGCGCGCAAGGTTTATCCGATGAAAGAGTTAAATAGTTTGCAGACTGTAGGTTTCAGAGAACTGTTTGCCTATTTTGACGGAAAAATAAGTCGTGAAGATGCAATACGATTGATTAAACAAAACTCACGCCATTACGCTAAGCGACAATTGACTTGGTTTGGCGCAGATAAAACGATACAATGGTTAGAAGTTACAAATGATTATGAAAAACAATTGGATACTATTATTGGTATGTTGCGCGCTGATAGCCTGCAATAAAAAAACAATCAATTTCTCCTATTCGCCGACTCAACCGAAAGCTGGTCAGACGATACAATTCACAAACTTAAGCACGGCCGGCGAAGAGTGGGAATGGACATTTGGTGATGCTTCGACTTCGACGGGCAAGAATCCGACTAAGGTTTACAGGCAATCGGGGACGTACACGATTACGCTGAAAGTGGACTCTAAAGCCAATCTAACAGCAACTAAATCAATAACGGTTTACGATACTATACCTAATTTCTCGTGCTCCATTGAGAATGCGAGCACCACGGGAATACCAATTTTTACTGATGTAATTTTTAAGGCATTAGTATATAATCCATACAATTACACTGTGGAATACGAATGGAGTATAACAGGCACGGACGGCTATCAAGTCTTGTCGCCTACCCGTTCCGGCGCAGAGTTGAAGTTGTACTTCACAAAGGCAGTGGATAAGTTTGGGGTGAAGATGAAAACGAAGATTAATGAAGAAGTTCGTGAGATTGAGAACAGCTTCAAAGTCATTGATGTGAAAACGAACTCGGTTATGATGATGACAAGTGATTCTTCATATTGGTACCAACGTGTGTTTGGTTCGCGTGCCGAAGAGAAGAAATCACTGACCGATAGTGAGTTGCGCGGATTAGTTACGCAAGTACAAGATACGATGCAAGAGTATAATGGCAAACTGTTTACAGTAGATGACTTGAAGAGTGTAGAACCTGAGTTGCAGGGGTTTGTCATAGCCGCACGGAAGATTTATTTCCGCACAAAAAGCGGTCTATTTGTTGCTAATATAGATGGCAGTTTCACAGAACCTATATGGTCCGGCCAGATACTGACTGAGTGCGCAGACGCGGTCAATAATCGCCTATATTGGGCAGTGAAGGATAGTGTAATGTATATGCCGTTAATCGGGTCGGAGAACAATAAGTTCACCACGACGCCGACGATGCTCAATGAGACAAAGAATGTAGTTAAGTTACTAATAGATAAGGATAAACGATGAAGAATTTAGAGCCGAAAGAAGTATTTTCTATTTTTGAACAGATTACGCAGGTTCCTCGTCCTTCAAAGCACGAGGAACGTATCAGTCAGTGGTTAGTTGATTTTGCCGCTGCTCACGGCATTGAGTGTGTTCGTGACGAGGCGATGAATGTGATTATGCGCGTACCGGCTACAGCCGGTTACGAAAGCAAAGAGGGCGTTATTTTGCAAGCCCATATGGATATGGTTTGCGAGAAAAATAGTGATGTACAGCATGATTTCATGCATGACCCGATAGCGACTTACGTTGATGGTGATTGGTTGAAAGCTCGTGGTACTACCCTAGGCGGCGACGACGGTATCGGCATGGCGATGTGTCTGGCAGCGCTGACGAGTAAAAGTTTGTCGCGCCCAGCGATGGAGTGCTTGTTCACAGTGGACGAAGAAACCGGATTGACGGGTGCGTTTAAACTGAAAGACGGCTGCCTGAATGGAAAAAGACTGATTAACTTAGACTCGGAAGATGACGGACAGATTTTTATCGGCTGTGCCGGCGGAATAGATACGTTGGCAAAGATGCACTATAACGAAGTGGCGGTACCGGAAGGCAACTGGTTTGCTGCTCACGTGTGCGTTAACGGCTTGATGGGTGGACATTCGGGCGACGACATCAATAAAGGTCGCGCTAATGCTAATAAAATTATCGTAGAGCTTCTGCAGAATTTGTATAAAGAGACCAAGTTGTATATTTCTATCATCGAAGGCGGAAATCTACGTAACGCTATAGCACGCGAGGCAGAAGCACTGATTGTTGTGCCTTTCACATTCAAAGAGCAACTTCGCATTGCATTTAATCACTACAAGGCAGAGGTAGAGAAACGTTTTGGAGCCGTGGAGAAAGATTTACACTTGGAGTTAGAGTCCGAAGTCGTTCCAGCTACGATTATTGAGCCGCAGAAAGCAAAACGTTTGGTTGAAGCATTGTGTGCTTGTCCGCACGGCATGATAGCAATGTCGGCAGACATGCCAGGATTGGTGGAAACGAGTACAAATTTAGCATCAGTAAAAATGCGGTCGGATGACGAAAAAGGCAAATATATAGAAGTGAACACCAGCCAACGCTCGTCCGTTGAGGCAGAGAAGCACCATATTAAAGATGCTGTTGAGGCGGCGCTGAAGACCGCTTGTGATGAGGTAACCCATGGCGATGGTTACCCAGGTTGGAAGCCTAATGTAAACTCTCCGTTAATGGAGGTTACGCGCGAAGCATATAAGCGTCTGTTCGGAACAGAACCACAAGTATTGGCTATTCACGCCGGATTAGAGTGTGGACTATTCTTGGAGAAATATCCTTATTTAGATATGGTATCTATAGGTCCGCAAATGTATGGTGTTCATTCACCTCAAGAGCGACTGAGTATATCATCAACTGAGCGTTGTTGGAAGTGGTTGTGTGAAGTATTGAGAAATCTGTGATGACGCATATTCAATTACCCATATCAAAGAGTATTGCCAATCGCGTCTTAGTATTACAGGCGCTAAATGGCGAGCCATTAATGGATGTGTCTGCGGTCTCTATACCGGAGGATGTACGCCTGATGCATAATGCGTTAGATGCCATCACCCATGGCGCGGATGAAGTTAATGTGGAAAACTGCGGAACGGCGATGCGCTTTTTGACGGCATATTGTGCGCAGTTAGAAGGTCAGAGTGTAGTGATTAACTGCAGCGAGAGGATGAAGAAACGCCCTATAGGTCAATTAGTTACTGCCCTTATTAGTTGTGGCGCAGACATATGGTATGAAGACCAAGTAGGGTTCCCCCCTTTGCGTATTCGCGGTAAGAAACTCGTTAAACCTGTTTTGACTCAAGTGTCTGGCGAACCGCTTACCATTCCTATTCCGGAGTCATCGCAGTATATATCGGCATTGATAATGATTGGGATCGATGCGGCATCCAAAGCAGACTCTCCTTATATACATATGACGCGCGCGGTATGCGCGCGATGGGCAGCGGGTGAACGACAGATAGAAGAACGCGACTGGAGTTCAGCAGCATTTTGGTATGAGTACGTTGCGTTACATGGTGGCCGACTGCATTTGGATGGACTCATTGATTCCCCGTTGCAGGGAGACTGCATCTTAGCCACATGGTTTAAGCGCTTAGGTGTACAAACTACTTTCGATTCCGAGGGTGTAGTAATTGAGAAAACTCGCCGCGCACTGCATTTGCCTTATGTTATTGATTTCACAAATAATCCGGACTTATATCCTGTAATGGCTATCACATGCAAACAGTTACATGTTCCGATGTTAGCTATGGGTACAGAGTCACAGCGCATTAAAGAGAGTGACCGCTTGCTATCTGTCAAGACGCAGCAAACCCAAGGCGACCATCGAATGGCGATGGCACTATTGGCAGCGGATATGAAATGCGATGATGTGGAGTGCGTGCGCAAATCCTATCCAGGATTCTACGAACAACTATGTCAATTACGCGGATAATACCACAACGAGGCATTAATGATGAGGGAAGAGGTAAAAAGTTTGCCCTTCACAAGCTTATAGCAGCAGCGACAACAGAGTATGTTTGGCTGCAAGATGACGATATTATTGCGCCAACTGAAGAGCCTGAGACAACTGCAGACTTGCTTATTCTTCCACTGCGGATGGAGGGGGACAAGTCTTCTTTACTTCAACGTTTACAGATAACAGAGTATGCCGCATTGCAGCAAGTTACTATTGAGACTGCTCACAAAGGAAAGGCTGTGTTATGCAGCGGAGCCAATTTGATTGTACGCCGTGATAGGTGGTTAGAGAGTTGGAAAGATTTGCATGAAGAAATTCCAAGCGGAGACGATATGTTCCTTTTAGAGAGTTTCAAGCGGCGTGGCCTGCGCATTGAGGTTTTGGATGATGCACGCTATACGGCAGTAGTACGTCCACAAAAGACATGGGCTTCATTCTTCAAGCAACGGATGCGATGGGCCGGGAAAGCGCCACATTATACAGATAGCGATATTCGCCGATACGGAGCAATCGTACTCATCGCCAATATACTACAAGTCCTTTGTCCTGCAATCATTCTATTTAAGTTCCCGTACGAATATAATCTCATCAAAAAGAGAGACGCGTCCGTCTCTCTCATTGATGCACTGATTTTGGAACTTATTTACCCGTTCTATATGCTTATTTGCTTATTAGGCGGGTTGTTCCGTCGTACGTGGTGATTACTCAGCAGCTTCTTGGTTGAGGTCAGCGGCTGGAGCGAGCGCGTCAGCAGCCTCTTGTACTTGTTCTGAGATAGCACTGCTATCCTCTTGAACGGTACCTTGACCAACATGTACGCCTACAGCCAAAATGCTCAATACGACAATGATAGCTGCGAGTGTCCAACTGGCTTTCTCCAGAAAATCGGCTGTTTTCGGGGCACCCATCACTTGGTTACCGCTTGCAAAGCCTGCTGCCAAACCACCACCTTTGCTGTTTTGAACCAAAACGAGCAAGGTCAGCAGAATAGCTGCAATAACAATTAAGATAGTAAATAAAATGTACATAATATTTTTTGTTTATTGGTTAATCGATTGGGTCTTTTGGACCGAAAAAGCGCGCAAAGGTACAACAATTATTTGGAACGTGCAAATTTTTTTACCATTTTGCAACCGTGTCGTTATAAATATTCTCTGCAATTTCTGTTATCATCGTGCGACACAGCTCATCTTGGACGTCCGTAAGTAGGCGCGAGGAGTCAAATGTTTGGTAGGCGGAATAGGTTCGTTCAAAACTATCTTCTGGAGCTACATTATTTATAAATCGCACGCGCACAGTAAGAGTCAACTTGGTTTCAGCAGAGTAACTATCGGCAGCAGAAATAGACATTGGGGTCAAGGTGTAGCCAGTTATTTCGCCTTCTAGTTCGAGATCACCACCTTTAGGCACGAGTTGCAAACGTGTGGTACGTTGGTACAAGTCGCGGATGCCTTCACTCAGGTTATTACTCAAAGGTGGATGAACCAACGCTGCATTATTTGGAAAATCAGCAATGGAGATGCTATGCGTTGTACTATAATCAATACTCGCTCCGTTGAACTTATAGGAAATAGCACATCCTTGAAGCAGGAGGCAGAAGCATATAAGCATTATGTTCTTTACTGCCTTCATAGAATGTCATATTCTTTAATTTTGCGATACAGCGTCCGCTCAGAAATACCCAATGCCTCAGCAGCTGCTTTACGGTTTCCGGCACAGCGTTCCAGGGCACGACGGATACTCTCTTTTTCCAACTCCTCGATATTCGTTGTCTCTTCGTGAATCTCCTCAACTGTCTGGTAGTCGTCTTGGTTTATTGGCGGATTTGCAGGCGTTGTTTGTCCAGCGAGTAGGCCATTTAGTTGCTGACGCATCTCACTCATATCGCGTTTCATGTCAAATAGAACTTTGTATAACAACTCGCGTTCGTTCATGAAAGTGTCATTGTTCACAGGTCGTGACGCGAGCTGTATGGACTGCTGCAACTCGTTGGTAGGGAGATATTTGCGCAGAGTGTCCACGGAAATATCATGGTTAGTTTCCATAATACTCACCTGTTCTGCCACGTTCTTTAATTGGCGGATATTACCATTCCAATATTGAGACTGTAGCAGTCGAACAGCCTCATCGCTCAATCGCAGAGGAGGCATCTTATAGCGTTCGGCAAAGTCCACTGCAAACTTACGGAACAGTAGAGGAATATCCTCTTTGCGTTCACGTAGAGCTGGTACTTTAATCTCAACGGAGTTCAGACGGTAGTATAAATCCTCACGGAAACGTCCTTCAGAGATTGCTTTTGGAATATCAAGGTTCGTGGCTGCCACCACCCGTACATTTGTCTTCTGTACTTGGCTAGAACCCATTCGTATAAACTCGCCCGACTCTAATACACGCAGTAGGCGAACTTGAGTGGACAGCGGCAATTCGCCCACTTCATCCAAAAACAAGGTCCCGCCATTAGCTATCTCAAAATAACCTCTACGCTCAGTCTTAGCATCAGTATAAGCCCCCTTCTCATGACCGAACAACTCGCTATCTATGGTTCCTTCCGGAATAGCACCGCAGTTGATGGCAAAGTACGGACCATGCTTACGAGCTGAGTAGGCATGGATAATCTGAGGAAAATGCTCCTTACCTACACCCGACTCTCCGGTTACTAACACCAACAAATCAGTCTTAGCCACCTGAACGGCGACTTCGATAGCGCGATTAAGGGCGGGATTATTGCCGATAATACTAAAGCGTTGCTTAATACTTTGTATCTCTTGAGAGGTCATGACACAATTATTTGCGCAAAAGTACAACTTTTTTTCCATATACACAAGTTTTTGCTAAAAAATTATAGAAAAATACACTAAAATTTGTATATATGACATAAAAGCATTACTTTTGCAAACTTTTATTTTGCCTTGGTGCGCATTTTTGTTAATTCATATATATTTATGGAAAATAATCCTATTAACGAAACCTTCGATTTAAAATCCCTATTTCGCTACTTTGTGCGTAATTGGTATTGGTTTGTAATTTCTTTTGTTCTATTTGCTTGTGCGTTGTTCTATTATCGAGCAGCTAAACCGCAACTTATTAAGGTCGAGACCATTGTACACATTCGTCCCATGGATGAGTTTGTCATTACCCAAGGATCAGGACTTGTTCCTACGACCAATAAAACGGTCGATATCGCAGAAGAGCGCGCTGCACTTATGTCACGCGACGTGACTTTAGAGGCCATTAACGAGTTAAAACTCAATGTTAGTTACCAAAAGCGAGAGGGCTTGCAGTGGGTGGAACAAGACCGATTCAATAGCGATCTGGAGGTCACCTATCCAGAAGGTTTCCTAACCGATTCCATGAAGGCGATTGTGCTACATGTTCTTGCTTTGGATAATAGCATAGAGATTAATTGCAAGCAGAGCAGTAAAGAGTGTCGCACTACTGTGCCATCACTCTCCGAACCGGTAGTGTTGAAAAACGGACTAACAGTAAAAGCATTGCAGGCACTTAATAGTGGCGATAGGTATCAAGTGACCATCGCACCTTCCAAGGAAGTACTTAAACGTTACGATAATAAAATCAAAACAGAGTATCCTTACCGCTCCAAAGCCATGGTAGTTATCTCCATGCAGACTGTTCGTCCCTATGAGGCAGTAGAGGTGTTCACCAAACAAGTTGAGATTTACAACCGCATCATGGTGGACATGCGCCAACAGGCGGCACGCGAAGCGATTGAGGCTATTGATACACATATCGCCGAACTTAACCAACAGCGACCAGCCGCAAAAAATAAAGAAGTTATTGACCAACTCATTTGGGCACTAACACAAAAACGCGAGGAGAAAGCACTGCTCATCGACGCAACATCTAATCCGGCAGTCGTTGTAACGCAAGCCCATCAGTTCCCAAAAGTCGTTTCTCCAAGTGTTATCGTCACCATAATGCTCATCATCATTTTCGGCATCGGATTGCCATTGAGCATATTATTCCTCATATTCGTTATTTCAGGAAAAATCTATACGCAATACCAATTCAGCAAGTGCATTCGCGTACCATTTATCGGGCAAATTCTTTTCTCCGGTAAAAATATGCCTATTGTGGTTGCAGAGGGGGCACAATCTGCACAAGCGGAGCAGTTCAATATTCTGCGCATGCAGATTCTCCGTCAACTCAAATCGGATACGGACAAGGTGATTATGGTCACGTCCTGCGTTCATGGAGAAGGTAAATCGTACGTGGCATCTAACCTCGCCTTGTCCTTTGCTTTGCTTAATAAGCATGTGGCACTGGTGGACATGAACCTGCGCCATCCTGCCGTCAATCGTATTTTCGCTTGCAACACCAACCATGGCATAACGGACTATCTCAATGGGGCTATTACCGCACTGGATAAACTCGCTGTGCCGTCTGGCAAACATCAATGCTTAGACCTCATTCTTGCTGGTAGCGTACCTACTAACCCTGCCGACCTACTCCAAGGCGAAAAGTTAGACCAACTCTTTACTCAACTACGCAAGAATTACGATTTAATTATCGTGGATACTGCGCAAGCTATCAATATAAGCGATGCATTCCTTGCTAATCGTGTTTGCGATGAAACAATCTTTATCGGCTTTCCTGGAAAAACAACCGAGGAAATGGCCAACTTCATCAACAGAGCTGCCGATATGCATCAAATGAATAATATTGTTGCTGTCTGGAATGGGGTAAGATGATTGTTTGCGTAGCCGAAAAACCTTCTGTTGGACAATATATTGCCAAAGTGCTGGGTGCGAACACCCGGCACGACGGCTATTTTGAGGGAAACGGCTACCAAGTCACATGGACCTTCGGGCATCTCTGCGCACTCTTAGACCCAAACGAATATAACGAGCAGTGGAAGGCATGGACGCTGTCTTCTTTACCTATGGTTCCTGCGCGATTCGGGATCAAAGTCACGGACGACAAAGGCGTACAAAAGCAGTTTAATATCATTAAGTCACTTATCGAACAGGCTGATGAAGTCATCAACTGCGGTGATGCCGGACAAGAGGGAGAACTTATTCAGCGATGGGTCTATCAAAAAGCAGGTTGCAAGTGCCCCGTCAAAAGACTTTGGGTCAGTTCTTTAACCGAAGAGGCTATCGCCGAAGGATTTAAGCAACTCAAAGACCAATCACATTATCAGCATCTCTACGAGGCAGGATTGATGCGCGCTATTGGCGATTGGCTGCTCGGAATGAATGCTACCCGAGCTTACACTTTGCGATATGCTAAAGGCACGGGGAAAGATAGACAGATTCTTTCAATCGGCCGCGTACAAACCCCTACTCTCGCGCTCGTTGTCAAACGACAAGCCGAGATAGAAAACTTCGTACCACGTACCTATTGGGAACTCAAAACCAAGTACCGCGATACACTCTTCTCTGCCCAATTGCCGGCGGAAGAGGATGAGTATGCCATCAACTCACTTGAGCAGGGACAGCAACTACTCGACTCAATTAAAGACGAGCCGCTCACTATCACTTCCGTCACCAAAAAGAAAGGCACCGAATACGCTCCGCGACTATTCGACCTCACTTCGCTACAGGTAGAGTGCAATAAGAAATTCTCCTTCTCTGCCGACCAGACACTCAAACTTATTCAATCGCTCTACGAAAAACGTATCACCACTTATCCGCGCGTCGATACCACTTATCTAAGCGATGATATCTACCCTAAAGTACCGGCAACGCTCAAGGGAATTAAAGACTATTTTCCACAAGTTGAGCCACTGATTGGAGCCAAACTCCCAAAATCCAAGAAGGTATTTGACAACAAGAAAGTAACTGACCACCATGCTATTATTCCTACCGGTCAGCGACCAGATAATCTAACTGCCGACGAACGCAAGGTCTTCAATCTGGTGGCACTGCGATTTATTGCTGCATTCTATCCCGATTGCGAGATTTCCACCACAACCGTGCTTGCCAAAGCAGGGGAGATTGACTTTAAAGTAACCGGAAAAGAGATTCTCAAACCCGGTTGGAGAGTTGTCTTTGGTGACTACAATAACGACGAGGATAGTGGCGACGAACAAAAGTCTGCACAGGTTCTACCTTCATTCACCGAAGGCGAATCAGGACCGCATACTCCAGAACTGCAGGAGAAAACCACTCAACCGCCAAAGTTCTACACAGAAGCAACACTCCTACGTGCCATGGAGACTGCCGGTAAGACTGTTGATAATGATGAACTGCGCGACGCACTTAAAGAAAACGGTATAGGTCGCCCTTCCACACGAGCTGCTATTATTGAGAAACTCTACCAACGTAAGTACATCATTCTCAAAGGAAAGTCAATCCATGCCACACAGGTCGGCATTGATTTGATTCACATCATCATCTCACCTCTGCTCAAATCCGCGGAACTAACAGGCCTATGGGAGAAGAAACTGCGTGAGATTGAGCGAGGAGATTTCACCGCCCAGCAGTTCTTAGAGGAGCTGAAAACTATGACTGCGCAAGTCGTTTACGACGTCAAATCCAATAAAGCAGGTATGCTCTGTCCTGTTTGCCGACAAGGAACTATAATCCGTGGTAACACACGATACGGCTGCTCACGATGGCGAGAAGGATGCACCTATGCCGAACCATTCTAAACTGCTAACATAAGACTAATGCCTCATCAGGCGATCGAGTTCGCGCTTATCGTCACGCTCTTTAATGGACTGACGCTTATCGTACTCGTGCTTTCCTTGACACAACGCAATCTCCAATTTGGCAAGACCTTTTTCATTAATGTAAAGCCGCAGCGGAATTATGCTCTTTCCTGTTTCCTTCGTCTGACGCTGTAATTTACGCAACTCTTTACGAGTAAGAAGCAACTTGCGATCTCGACGCACTTCATGATTAGCATACGAACCAAAACGATATTCAGCAATATGCATCTGCTTCACCCACAACTCATTCCCTACAAACTGACAATAAGTATCTGCCAAAGACGCCTTCGATTCACGTATCGATTTTATCTCTGTTCCGTACAACTGAATACCCGCCGTATAACGATCTAATATCGCATAATCAAACGTCGCACGACGGTTTTTAATATTTACATCACTCTTTAATCGCATAAAAATCGTGCAAAATTACACTTTTTTTTGCATATTCACAAAAAAAGTACTACTTTTGCAGCCGAATTGGTAAAAAATACATATTATGCTTAAAAATATTCTCGCCGTTACAGGCAAACCGGGACTATTTAAGTTAGTTACTCGTGGTAATAACATGCTCATCGTTGAGTCGCTTATTGATGGCAAAAGAATGCCTACCTATCAGCGTGACAAAATCGTTTCACTCGCTGACGTAAGTATGTTTACTGAAGGAGATGACATCGCCTTAAGCGAAGTTCTGACTAAACTCGGCGAGAAAGAAGGACTCAAGGTCGCTTCCATCGACCCTAAGAAAGCAGACAATGATCAACTGCGTGCTTTCTTCGCAAACGTTCTCCCTAACTACGACAGAGACCGCGTCTATCCTTCCGACATCCGAAAACTTATTAGTTGGTATAATATCCTTATAAATGCAGGCATTACTGATTTCTCTGTCGAAGAGGAAGAAGAGGTAGTGGCTGACAACCAAAAGGCCATGGACAAAGGCCAACAAAAAGCCGCACAAAAAGTGCAAGCTAAGACTTCCGGAAAAGCCGCTGGAGCAGCTGCTAAAACCGGAGTCGGCGCTAAAAAAGGGTAACTTGTTACTTCAACATATAATTGATATCATAGAATCTGTAGCACCCTTGAGGTGGCAAGAGGAGTGGGACAATTCGGGACTACAGGTGGGTAATCGCAATGCAGACGTAAATAAAGTATTGCTGGCGACGGATGTTACTGAATCCGTTGTCAGTGAGGCTATTGCGCTAAAATGTGACTTGATTATATCACACCACCCGCTTATCTTCCATCCGCTTAAGCAACTATGCGGACAAACACCTCAAGCACGATGCGCCGAGACGGCTATCAAAAACAACATCGCCATCTATTCGTCCCATACAGCAATGGATTCATGGCTTAATGGCGTATCGGGAAGAATGGCGGAAAAAATCGGCATCAACGATTATCACATCCTCCAACCTACCGGACAAGACGAACTAATTCACGGACTTGGAGTCATCGGACAACTGCCCAGACCAATAACGCTAACCGAACTGCTCCAACTTGTCAAAACAGCCTTCGAAGCGCCTGTTTTACGATACGTACCGGGTGCTAAAGATACAATTCAAAACATCGCGCTGTGCGGAGGAGCAGGAGCTGAATTTGCTCAAGAAGCAATCAAACAAGGCGCTGACGCATTCATCACAGCGGACGTTAAATACCACGACTTCCTCGACTGTGCTGGAAATATCGCACTTATCGACATGGACCATTGGGTCAGCGAACACTTCACACGAGATATATTTAACGAATTACTCAGCAAACATATCACTACCATTATTTCACAACAAGATAAATCACCTATTCGAATTTACTAATTAAATCATATAACTATGGCAAAGAAAGAAGAAAAAGAATTAACCATTGAGGAGAAACTCAAAGCCCTCTATGAACTGCAAC
Organism: uncultured Bacteroidales bacterium; assembly: GCA_900319025.1. Lineage (GTDB taxonomy): Bacteria > Bacteroidota > Bacteroidia > Bacteroidales > Paludibacteraceae > Colicola. Next base: position 20,270 of record ONMT01000005.1, on the reverse strand, counting down.
AAGTGGACTCTAAAATCGACGAGCTCCGCACACTCGCAGGTGAACTTCCACAAGAAGTAAAAGACATGGGAGACATTGTTGAAGGTCTCAAAACGCGTCTCGCTAACATCGAAAACGAAATTAAAGAGTGCGAAACGCAAATCTCCGACCACCGCGTTCGTATCGAAAACGCTAACGCTTCTATCGCACGCTACAAAGAGCAACAGGACAACGTTAGAAACAATCGCGAGTACGATAACCTGAGTAAAGAAATCGAGTACCAACAACTCGACATCGAACTCAGCCAAAAGAAAATTCGTAACTACACGGCCGACTTAGAAGCAAGACAAGCTGACAAGCAGAAAACAATTACAGACATCGAGGAAAAAACCGTTGACCTCAACCAAAAGAAAAACGACCTCGAAACGATTCTTCAAGAGACAAAATCCGAAACAGAAGCTCTTATGCTACGTTCAGCTGACCTCGAGAAACATATCGACGAACGTCTCCTTACTGCTTTCAAGCGTATCCGCAAAAACGCACACAACGGACTCGCAGTCGTTAAAGTTGAAAGAGATAGCTGTGGAGGTTGCCACGCTAAAATTCCTGCTCAACGACAACTCGACATCCGCCAACGTAAAAAAATCATCGTTTGCGAATTCTGCGGACGTATCCTCGTTGATCCGGAGATGGGAGAAACTTCGAAAAAGAAAAAGTAATCTCTCTTTCATAAAATAAGCGGCTCCTTCTCGAGCCGCTTATTTTTTCTCCTCCAATTATAGAGCCTTTAGTATCGCTATCACGTAGTCATACAACTTTTGAACCGTTGCTATATTCACCCGCTCATCCGGCGAATGAGGATGCTCAATGGTCGGACCAAAGGAAATCATCTCCATGCCTGGATAATTGCGACCGATAATTCCGCACTCCAATCCCGCATGAATAGTTACAACGCGCGGATCCTTGCCAAACTCTTTCTGATAAACTTCCTTCGTCGTAGCAAGCAACTGGCTCTTGAAATTAGGCTTCCAACCCGGATAAGAACCGCTGAACTGCACATCTGCGCCCGCCAAAGCAAATGCAGAATGAATAACTTGCTTCAACTCCTCTTTGCGACTCTCTACGCTCGAACGAGTTAGGCAGTAACAAATGACCTTACCTTCCTGAATTTGGATCATCGCCAAATTATTACTTGTCTCTACGATATCCGGCATCTCTGGAATCATTCGATATACACCATGAGGGCACAAAGTAATAGCATGAATCAAAAAGTCTTGCACATCTTCAGGCATCTCGGTCTGCGGACATACAACTTCCTCTGCGCTTAAATGCAGATTATCCTCAACTCCGTCATACTCCTTGATAAACAGGTCTTCATAAGAATCAACCAACTCCAAGAAATCCTCTTTACCTTCTGCCGGAATAGTCACTACTGCGCATGCCTCACGAGGAATAGCATTACGCAGACTTCCGCCTTCTACACATGCCAAACGAGCTTCATAATTTGCTACAGCCTCTTTCAAGAAACGGAACAGCAATTTTATCGCATTCGCACGCTGCAAATGAATATCGCAACCCGAATGACCGCCTTTGCAACCTGTCAAGCAAATCTTATAAGCAATATCGCCTTCCTCAACTGCTACCGGCTGAAAATCAAATGTTGCCGTCGTATCAACACCACCTGCGCAACCGACATACAATTCACCCTCTGTCTCGGAATCTAAATTGAGTAAGTACTTGCCTTGCAGCAAACCGCCTTTCAAAGCAAAAGCACCATACATTCCGGTTTCCTCATCTACGGTAAAGAATGCCTCCAATGGCGGATGAACTACATTCTTATCTGCCAAAATCGCCATCGCCGTCGCTACGCCTATACCATTATCTGCGCCCAATGTCGTGCCGTCAGCGGTCACCCACTCCTTATTATCTTCTACGTACGCGCGTATAGCATCTTTCTCAAAATCAAAGGATACATCCGAATTCTTTTGGGGTACCATATCCATGTGACCTTGTAATATCACGCCCGGATGATTCTCATAACCTGGATAAGCCGGCTTGCGGATTATCACATTACCAATCTCATCTACTATAGTCTCAAGTCCAAGACTACGACCATAATTGGCTAAAAACTCAGAAATCTCTTTCTTTTTCCCTGAAGGACGAGGAATCTGAGTGAGGCGGTAGAAATTCTCCCACACACCTTGAGGATTCAAATTTTTCATATCGTACTCATTTTGTTTGTTGCGCTATATCTTTTCAGCGTAAATTATATTACTCTTCTATCGTCAACTCGCCGCAAACCGGTGTCTGCAGCAAGGACTTAACTGTCTCTATATCATCACCATACTCGCCAAGCAAGCACATCATCTTCGTCAGTAACGCCTCGGTCGTTATATCGTATCCCGACAACACACCGGCCTTGAGCAAGTTTATTGATGTCTCGTACAAACCCATCTCTACTGAACCCGTGTTACATTGGGTCTTATTCACAATTATCAGCCCATTCTTAACTGCGGCTTGCAATTCTTCGTATAACCATTTTACCGATGGCGCATTGCCGGCTCCGTATGTCTCTAACACAACGCCGCGAAGACCATCTGCCGACAAAACAGAATGCACCACTTCGCGAGTGATTCCGGGAAACAACTTTAATATCGCTACGTGCGCATCTGTCTTAGCGCATAACTCCAATGGCTCATCAGGATTACTATAATGTATCAAATGCGGCTGATACGTAATATGCACTCCAGCTTTCGCTAACGCAGGATAATTATATGAGTTAAATGCCGAAAAATGCTCAGAATTGCGCTTCGTCGTGCGATTCGCTCGGAACAACCGATCCTCAAAATATATCGTCACCTCCGGAACCAACGCTTCACCATCCTCATCCTTTGCGGCTGCTATCTCTATCGAGGTCAGCAAGTTCTCTTTCGCATCAGAACGCATTACTCCTATCGGCAACTGACTGCCAGTAAATACTACCGGCTTGCCTAAGTTTCGAAGCATAAACGACAAAGCCGAACCGGAATAGGACATCGTATCTGTTCCGTGAAGTATCACAAAGCCATCATAACCCGCATAATGATCATATACGGCCTGAGCCATGCGAGACCAATGGTCCGGATTTACATCCGAAGAGTCGATCAACGGATCAAACGACAACATCTCTACATCTACATCAGACGAACCAAGCTCAGGAACTACATACTTTGCCAAGGTCATTTCTGCTGGAGACAACGCACCAGTCTCCTTATTTTGAACCATACAGATTGTTCCGCCGGTTAAGATGATTAGTACTTTACTCATAACACTTACAAATAATGCCACAAAGTTACAATTTTTACTTCATACTCACAAAAAAATATGCCAAAATAATAAATATTTCTTCTTTTTTGACAAAATTTGCACGTTTGGCACGATTTTTGTAGATTTATTCTATGCGTATGATAGCATACTTTGGACAACTTAAGAACTGAAATATTACTTTGTGACAACGACGCTAATTTCGTAGCAGTACTTGCCGATTATTTACGCGAAAGAGGTTATAAGGTAACTATCGCAAGAGATGGAGAAGAGTGCTTCACCACAATTCAGTCCAAACCTATTGACATCTGCATCTTCGACACCAGAATCCCGAAACTCAACGGAGTCAACCTACTCGAAGATTTGCGCAAAGCAGGAGAAAATTTGCCCATTATCATTATGGGCGATAACGTAAAACAAGAAGAAATCATTCGCCTGTATAACGCCGGATGCGACGCATACGTTGAAAAACCGCTTTCCGTTGAAATACTCATCTGCAAAATTAACGCTATCATTCGCAGATGCGACGAGAAGCAAAATAATAAAGAAAAGGTCTTTGACTTTGATGGAAAAATTTTTGATGGCGAAAGACACTCTTTCGATGGACAACACCTGTCCGCAAGAGAAAGTGACTTGCTGCTGCTACTCTGCCAAAATATGGGAGAAGTAGTTGACCGCCATCTCATTCTCAGAGCTTTGTGGAAAGAAGACAATTTCTTCGCTTCCAGATCGCTCAGCGTTTATATCAACCACCTGAGACATATTCTCAATAATACGAACATGCAAATCATCGTGGTGCATAAACGCGGATATAAAATCGTAAACTGCAAAGAGCAAACATAAAGTAAAGTTTTTTCATAACAGGCTAACAAAGAGTTAGTGTTTTTTCTTAATTGTGTTATTTAATAAATAGTGTTTTTTGGGAAAGAGTTCGTCGGGAGACGAGCTCTTTTTTTGCCGAAATATTGCACACCCCAAATTATCCAGTTAGTATCCCGGTGATATGCGGAAACATTCCCCAAAAAAATATACAATATTGCCGTAAGTTAAAAAAAGTATGTTTTTTAGCAGAAAAATGCACTTTTTTTTAATATTATTCGTAATATTCGAATATTTTTCGTACCTTTGCACCCTCAATTAAATAACGCGAATATGCAACAGAAGAAAAACATCCCTTTATTGGATTGTCCAGTTGACTATCTTATCGGAGACGGTAGCGGTAAAATCATGAATGAATACGGACGCTTCCCGTGTAAAATCATGTGTGGTGTATACGCCTTTATGGTCAGAGGAACGGCCTCAGCAACTATCAACATCACCAAGTACGAATTCCGCGAAAACGATGTCCTCCTGCTCGAACCGGGAAGTTTCCTGCTTATTCACCAATTCTCAGAAGACGCTTTGGTGTACTACATCCTTTTCTCGTCCTCCTTCCTCGAGAAAAACACCTTCAATAGCCGAATGTCACTTTCTTCACTCCAGTTGCACTCGCCCGTTATCCACTTGTCCAACGATAGAGCTGAAATAATCAAAGACTTCGCAACACTCATGTTTAAGGCCACGAACACCGAACCTTCGATGCTCAACTCCGAAAAAATGGTGCACGTCTTCAATCTTCTGCAAACGGCATATTCCAACTATGCACAAAGCCAAGATGAGTATATCATCAAACCAATAGACAGAAAAATGGAAATCTATCAAGACTACTGCCAGTTAGTCATGAAACATTACCAAGAATGGCACCACGTCTCACAGTATGCCGAAGCTATGAGAATCACTTTGCCTCACCTCTGTTCTACTATCCGTTCCGCAAGCGAAAGAACGGCGGGAGACATCATTACTGAAGCCATCCTAACAGATGCCAAAGCGCAATTAAAACTGACAACGACGCAAATCAAAGAGATTTCATCGACTTTAGGCTTTGACAACGTGGCATTCTTCAACCGCTTCTTCAAAGCACACATGGGACTTACACCAAAAGCCTATCGCAACGCACAAGTATAAAATCTGCGAAAATTTGGCGTGCAATTTCCTGGCTTGACTGATCTGGATATGTTGGTGCTTTGCCTTTTGGGCATCGGAATGGATAACCAAGAAATTGCTACGCTTCTCCGCATGGAAAAACGTACGCTTTACCGCCGAAGACAACTTATGGCGATGAGAATAGGTATCTCAAGTATGCAATTAGACGAATTTGCTATAAATACAATTTCCGAGGCTTAATTAGCGATTAGCATACATCGATTCGTAGTACTTCTCGTACTCGCCAGAGGTGATGTTATCCATCCACTCTTGGTTTTCCAAATACCAACGAACCGTACGCTCAATACCTTCTTCGAATTGTAAACTGGGCTCCCAACCGAGCTCAGTTTTCAATTTGCGGGAGTCTATCGCATAGCGCAAATCATGACCTGCTCTATCGGTCACAAACGTAATCAAATCCAAATCTTCGCCTTCTTTGCGGCCAAGCAAACGATCTACCGTATTGATTACGACCTTGATAATATCAATATTCTTCCACTCGTTAAAACCGCCGATATTATACGTCTCTGCCACTTTGCCCTTGTGGAAAATCAAATCTATCGCACGAGCATGATCCTCTACAAACAACCAATCGCGCACATTCTCTCCCTTTCCGTAAACCGGCAACGGCTTACGATGACGGATATTATTGATAAACAGCGGAATAAGCTTCTCCGGGAACTGATACGGACCATAGTTATTGGAGCAATTCGTCACAATCGTCGGCATGCCGTACGTATCATGGAACGCACGCACAAAATGATCGCTCGAAGCCTTTGAAGCACTATATGGACTATGAGGCTGATACTTTGTCGTCTCTGTAAACAACTCCTCCGGATGATCCAAACGCAATGCACCATATACCTCATCTGTTGAAATATGATAGAACCGCTTGCCCTCATATTTCTCAGGAAGACTTTCCCAATACAATTTTGCGGCTTGCAACATGCTCAAAGTGCCCATCACATTCGTGCGAGCAAAAGTAAAAGGATCCTTTATCGAACGATCCACGTGACTCTCCGCTGCCAAATGAATAACTCCATCTACATGCTCTTCCTGCATCAAAGCGTAAATGGCGTCGAAATCGCATATATCTGCCTTTACAAAGCAATAATTCGGCTTATCTTCTATATCCTTCAGATTCGCTAAATTGCCTGCATAAGTCAACTTATCCACATTGATAATCCGATACTCCGGATACTTGTTGACAAACAGACGAACTACATGACTTCCGATAAATCCGGCGCCGCCGGTAATAATAATACTTTTCATATTATAATACAAATTGAATTTCCTTAAAATGATATTTCTTCATCTCTCCGCCTTGCTGCAGAACCAATTCCCCTTGCTCCGTCACATCAACAATTCGGGCCTCAAACGCTTCCTTCTGCGCACCAATCAGTATTCTCGACGGCACTACACTCACTTCGCGCTCTGCATATTGCGCCACTTCATTAAGTCTAAAAAGCGCAGACATATACTGTTTTTTCAACTCTCCCCAATTACCCAACAACTCCATTTTCTCACGTATAGCCCGTTCCAACATGCTGCTCACTTGAGCCACATCTTCTTCCTTGCCGGACACAATCTTCACCGATGTCGGATTAGGCGCATCGCCCATCCAATCCGTCTGATTCACGTTCAAACCTATACCAACAATCGCTTCCTCAACCGCATTATCTGCCAAACGACTCTCAATCAATATACCGCATATTTTACCTTTCCCAACATAAATATCATTCGGCCACTTTATCTTCACTTCCTCATCTGGCAATAATCCTTTCACCACGTACCAAACCGCTAAACTTGCCACCATCGTAAGTGCAAATTGCTTATCTACAGCCACTTCCGGCCTCTTAATTCGCATCGAAAATAGCACATTCTTCCCATTCTCACTCTCCCAACTATTGCCGGCTTGACCGCGACCTGCTGTTTGAAACGAAGTCCAAACAACCTCGCAATCAGGATGTTCCTTCAACCACGTATTCGTACTATTGGTTTGACTGATATACATCTAATAAATACTTCTGTATAACCGTTTGCACGTTCTTAGCTTTGCCTTGAGCACTATTAACCAACACCGCAAATACCCATTGTTTACCATTCGGCAAATCAATATATCCCGCAAAATTCTTCGTGCCACCAATTGTTCCACTCTTAGCATGAATCTTCCCTTCCAATACCGTGCCGCGACACAGCGAACTCAGCGTTCCCTCCTTATTTCCACTTATCGGCAAGGACTTTATCCACACATCGCGATACTTGCTATGGTCCATATAAAACAGCATATCTACTAAGGCCTCTGCACTTATGGCATCCTGTGGAGCCAAGCCGCAGCCATCTTTTATAAGCGCCCCTTTAACTGTTATACCACGCATCCGCCAAAACTCACGAATCACTTCACACGAATTATGAATCGTTCCCGGCTTGCCATAGTTCAAGCCCAAATAGCGGAATATCGACTCTGCGTACAGATTGTTACTATAAATATTCGTCTCAGCAATCAAAGCGCCTAATGAATCCGATTTATGCTCATAAATCACATGCCTCAATCCCGTATCTAACTTTCCTTCAGCTATATACGATGCCGGTTTCGACACTTTCACTCCACTCTCCTCCAAGTACTTCGTCAAATGTGTTGCCAGCAACCAACCCGGATTCGGAATATCACTTCTAACTCCAAACTGACCACGATTACTCGGTACGCTGCCCGTCAAATAGCGCTCATTCGAATACGGCAAACCATGAACATACGCGCCGTCATAAGTTATCTCCGTACAACGTATATGATTGATTGTTTTTAATCCCGGATAGTTTGGCTCTACGCGAATAACCTCTGCAACGCTTCCAACCTCCGCACTTCGCAATACAATATTCAGCGTATTACTCATATAATTCAACGCAAATATACCTGGAGCATAATAATTGCCGCAATCTTCCCACAACCACGCAGGATTTGTTGCATCGCCGTCCAACAGACTCATATCGGCTATCACTCCGCCATCTATCGCACGAATTCCCGCAGACTTAATCGCACGTACCCACTTAAACAGAAAAGCTTGAGAACCTTTCAAATTGCCCAAAGACGGATCACAACCACCACGAATATACAAATCGCCGTGTAAAACGCCATTCTCTATCTGCCCCGAATACTCAACCAAGGTCGTAAAGCGAAAACTCGGCCCTAACATTTCCAATGCCGCTCCGGTCGTCAATAACTTCATCACACTTGCAGGAGGAACTACATTGTCCGGCCTGTAAGAATCTATCACTTTGCCTGTCTCCGCATCCTTAATAAGAACACTTATATTCGCCTGCTGGCAGTTCGGAGCTTCGGTTATTAAGGTTACTGCTAATAATATCGTTGTCAGTATATTCATCTATCCTACAGTCCCTTCCAAGGACACTTGTAATAATTTCTGCGCTTCTACGGCAAACTCCATCGGCAGTTTGTCCATCACTTCTTTCGCGTAGCCATTCACTATCAATCCTACGGCATCTTCTACACTTATTCCGCGTTGACGGCAGTAGAATAATTGGTCCTCCGATATCTTCGAAGTCGTTGCTTCATGTTCTATCGTAGCTGTCGGATTGGCTATCTGCATATCAGGGAATGTATGCGCTCCGCATTTATCTCCCAACAGCAACGAATCGCATTGAGAATAATTGCGAACATCTTCTGCGCCTGATACAACTTTTATTAACCCGCGATACGCATTCTGCGAATGACCCGCGGATATTCCTTTACTAATAACGCGCGAGCGCGTGTGAGAACCCAAGTGAATCATCTTAGTTCCGGTATCTGCCTGCTGATAGTTATTCGTTACCGCTACGGAATAAAACTCTGCCGAAGAGTTATCACCCTTCAAAATACAACTCGGATACTTCCACGTAATCGCCGAACCGGTCTCAACTTGAGTCCAACTCAAACGAGCATTCTTATGCGTAATGCCACGTTTTGTCACAAAGTTATAGATTCCGCCCTTACCATCTTTATCGCCTGGATACCAGTTCTGAACAGTCGAATACTTAACTTCCGCATCATCATGCACAATAATCTCAACTATTGCTGCATGCAACTGATTCTCATCGCGCATCGGAGCCGTACAACCCTCCAAATAACTCAAATAGGCTCCTTCATCTGCTATCAGCAACGTACGTTCAAACTGACCCGTATTACCCGCATTGATACGGAAATAGGTACTCAATTCCATCGGACAACGAACACCTTTCGGAATATACACGAACGAACCATCCGAGAAAACGGCGGAATTGAGCGCAGCATAGAAATTATCGCTATACGGAACAACGGAACCCAAGTATTTCTTCACCAATTCAGGATGTTCCTTCACCGCTTCCGATATAGAGCAGAAGATTATCCCCTTCTCTGCCAACGTGTCGCGGAACGTAGTCTTTACGGATACGGAATCCATCACAGCATCAACCGCCATATTACCTGCCAAAGCCGCACGCTCCTCCAACGGAATACCTAACTTATCAAACGTCTTCATCACCTCCGGATCTATCTCCTTATTCGAAGATTCCTCCTTCGCCTTCGGAGCCGCATAGTACGATATCGCTTGAAAATCAATCTCCGGTATTTCTAAATGCGCCCAAGTCGGAACCGGCATCGTCAACCACTTACGATATGCTTTCAGCCGAAACTCCAACAACCAATCAGGCTCACCTTTCTTCGCAGAAATAAGACGAATGACATCCTCGTTCAACCCAACCGGAATAACGTCCGTTTCCACATCCGTCGTGAAACCGTACTTATAATCCTGACTTGTAATATCTTTGATTACGTCTTCCATGTAGCATCAAAAAAAACCGCCTACTGGCGGTTCCGTATGAGGTCGGTAGCAGATTCGAACTGCTGTCCCCGGTTTTGCAGACCGATCCCTAACCACTCGGGCAACCGACCATTTTTCTCATTTGCGGCTGCAAAAGTACTACAATTATTTGACATACACAAATAATTTCGCAAAAAATTGCAACTTTTCACTAAAAATACCTTACATTAGCATCTGATGAATGGCTTCTTCGGGAGATGAAGCATTAAATACTGCACTTCCCGCTACCAATACATCGGCGCCAGCCGCAAACAAATCATGCGCATTTTCTATATTCACACCGCCATCAATCTCTATAAGCGTTTTCAAACCGCGAGACACTATCTGATCCTTCACATAGCGCAATTTATCCATCGTCTCCGGAATAAACTTCTGACCACCAAAACCCGCAAAAACGGACATCAACAACACCATATCGACCTTATCCAAATACGGATCCAATCGTTTCACGTCGATATCCGGATTAATCGTTAAACATGTCCTTACGCCTTTCGCCTTAATCATATCCAATATCGGCATCGGATCATCTACAGCCTCAAGATGGAAACCAACTGACCACGCACCCGCATCGCAGAAACGCTCAACATACTTCTCCGGATGAACTATCATCAAATGAACATCCAATGGTTTCGTCGCATACTTGTGCAAAGGAACCATTACTGGGAAACCAAAAGATATATTCGGCACAAACGTACCATCCATCACATCAACATGAATCCACTCAGCCTCGCTGCGATTCAGCATCTCAATGTCACGTCGCAAATCGCCAAAATCGGCACTTAATACAGAAGGAGCTATAATTTTCATACCACCAATTTTCCCATTAATCGTTAGTTATTCGTTAGATATACGTTAGTTATTCGTTAGATATTCCACCGCTTTCTTCGTAATCTCATCGTCACGTTCAAATAAGGGGAAGAAGCCTTCGTCGCCTAATATATTACGCACAATATACGCATTTATCAGACGCGTAATCAACGGTTTCGACTTCGCTATCTGTGCTTGCTCCGGCTCGATGCCCTTGCTCTTCGCGAAAGCAACAAACTCCGGCAACCAATTAGCCGCAAGCAAGTGCTTCTCCAACGATTGCCAATCCTTATACTTCTTCAATTCAGCACGATGCTTATCCGTATATTGATAAGCAAACTGATACGTATAAGCATGATTAACACAACGGTTAAACCACGGAGTATTGAGCGTCGTATCGCGACCTACAAAGATATCCGGCATAATTCCGCCTCCGCCATATACTACGCGACCGGAAACAGTATAATACTTCGTCGTATCTACCAAATGAATCGAGTCTTTCGAATAGAACTCACCATGCTCATAGCGCTCCAGTAAATCCTTGTCGTAATCTTCCTGATCACCTAATGTATAAGGCTTCTGAATACTTCTGCCCGAAGGTGTGTAGTAGCGGGCAACAGTCAATCGTACTGCCGAACCATCGGAGAAAGGCAGTTGCTGTTGAACCAAACCTTTACCAAAAGACCTACGACCAATAATGATTGCGCGGTCATTATCTTGCATCGCACCCGAGAAAATCTCAGACGCAGAGGCTGAGAAATTATCAATCAACACTACCAAAGGCACTTTCTTAAAACGACCTCCACCATTCGCTTTCGCATCATAACGAGGATATGCTCGACCTTCGGCATACACAATCAAGTCGCCTGAATTTAGAAACTCATTGCACATCTTTATCGCTTGGTCCATATATCCGCCGGAGTTCTCACGCAAGTCGATGATATATTTCTGCGCACCTTGAGATTTCAATTCCGCTAAAGCCTGAACAAACTCATTATAGGTATTTTCTCCGAACTTATTCACGCGAATAAATCCAATATTCGGCTTAACAACAAACTTCGCATCTACAGAATGCACAGGAATATCGCCACGAGTTATCGTATAATTCAACACTTCATCTGTTCCGGAACGCTTAACGCCAAGCTTAACTTGAGTGCCTTTCTCGCCGCGAAGAGTATGCATCACTTTCTCGTTATTAATCCCCTTTCCCGTGAAAGCGGTATCGTTCACAGTCACTATCTTATCTCCCGCTAATATACCTACTCCTTCGCTCGGACCGCCGGAGATAACAGCCACAATGGATATCGTATCGTTCTGAATGCTGAACTGAACACCTATTCCGGAAAACGAAGACGATAACTCCGAGTTAACCAACTCCAAGTCCTTCTTAGGTATATACGACGAATGAGGGTCTAACTTCTTCACTATTTCTGTCATCGCCTCATCGGTTATCGAATCCATATTCAACTCATCTACATAAGCACTCTGCATCAATTGAAGCAGTTGATCCACTTTGGACTCAGGCTGAGCAAATAACTGCCCGTTCTGAATATAAAAACGTTGTGCATTGGCTTTGTTGCTCACCGCATTTCCTATAAGGAAACCTAACAACAAAAACACAATCGTTACGGTTGGTAAGATGTACTTTTTCATATCGAATATTATTTTTCTTCAAACGGCATATAATCCACTTGGATGCCGGCACGCTCCAATAACTCCACTCCATCCATCAAGCGATATTTCTCTCCATAAACAACACGCTTGATGCCGGATTGTATAATCAGTTTTGAACATTCCATACACGGCGATGCTGTCACATATAACGTCGCGCCATCTGACGAGTTATTTGAACGCGCAATCTTCGTAATCGCATTCGCTTCAGCATGAAGAACATACGGCTTGGACACATTATTTTCATCCTCGCACACATTCTCAAAACCGGATGGTGTGCCATTAAAACCGTCAGAGATAATCATATTATCTTTGACCATTAAAGCACCAACTTGGCGACGAACGCAGTAAGAATTCTCTGCCCACGTACGCGCCATCTTCATATACAGATGATCTCGTTTAAGTCGCTTATCCATTACTCAGTAATTCTTTTGCAAACTGGTTAATATTTACTCCGTCAAACGTACCGCTTGACATCATTAGCAAAGCAGTATTGTCATAGCAGAACTCACGCAAACGCGCTTGCAGAGCTTCACTATCGGTGAACACCTCCACATTATCCGTTCCAAAGGCCTCGCGCACTTCTTCCGCCGTTATAGGCTTCAAGCGCTTATGCTCTATCACTTTCGGATTAAAATACACAAGGGCTTTATCTGCTTCCGCCATGCAACCTTTATACTGCGGCAGAAAATCCGCCATCAAACTCGAGAACGTATGCAACTCCATAGCCGCTATCAGCTCCTTATCCGCATAACGCTCACGAACAGCATTAATAGTCGCTTTTAATTTGGACGGCGAATGGGCAAAATCTTTATATGCCACACTGCTATTCGTCTCACATATCTTCTCCAAACGATTACTTGCACCCGTGAAAGACGAAATCTCGCGATAAAAGTCTTCCGGCTTAACGCCTATGCAATGACATGCCAACATTGCCGCCTGCAGATTCTGCATATTATGCTTACCGAATACCTGCATCTTCACATCACCCGTATATTCCCTATAAGGAACTATGCTTTTGACTTTCGACTTACGACTTTCGACTAATTCCTTTGCCAACATACGCAGGTTCTCATCCCCTTCATAGTAGATAAACGTATCTTCTATCGTATTCACGAACTTTCGAAACGTATCTACATACTCCGGGAAAGTGGGAAAAACGTTAATATGATCCCACGCTATTCCTGTCAAAATGGCGTAATGGGGATGATACCACAAGAACTTACTCCTCAAATCCAACGGACTCGTCAGATACTCATCGCCTTCAAACACAGCATACTTAGCCGTATCGCTCAATCGTACCATGCGCTCAAATCCCTCTATCTGCGCACCTACCATATAATCAGCTTCGATGCCCAAACGATTAAGCACATAGAGTATCATCGAAGTAGTCGTGGTCTTACCATGCGAACCGCCAACTACAATACGAATCTTATCCTTCGTCTGCTCATACAAATATTCAGGGAACGAATATATCTTCAATCCCAACTCACGAGCACGAACCAACTCAGGATTATCTTCGCGAGCATGCATGCCTAAAATAATGGCATCTATATCACGGGTGATATGCTCCGGATGCCAACCCATCTCAGCAGGGAGTAAACCGGCATCACGAAGATGCGTCAGTGCCGGGTCGAAAATCTCATCATCCGAACCCGTCACTACGTATCCTTCTTTTCCGGCTACTGCCAAAGCCAGATTGTGCATCGCAGCGCCACCTATCGCTATAAAATGGATATGCGTCATTAGCTAAACAGCTTTCCAAAGTCAGCGTGGCTAATGGCCTTATCTTCTACTTTGGCTACACCTTTAATAGCCTCGTAAATCTTATTCTCTGCTACGCGCTCAACAATACCACGAAGTTGCTCTTCCTTCTTCAGCATCTCGTTCGCATAATTAGTCAGATATTGGTCATCCACATGCATCAAACCATACTGCATAAACTGCATACGAGCTACTTCTTTAGCGTATGCCTCAACATCTTCTTTCTCCACTTTGATATCAAAGTGCTTGAGCAATTGGTCTTTAGCTAAATGCCATTTCAGTTCTTCCAACATAGCCTCAAAGTCCTTATCTACTTGCTCTTCGGTCATGTTCTTGTTCGTTGCAAGTACCCAACGACGAAGGAATGCTTTCGGGAACTCTACCTTCTCCATCTTCTTCAAGATAGCGGCTTTCGTGTCCAATCCGAACTTATACTTACTATCTTCTGCCATATTGGACTCAATCTCAGCCTTCACTTTAGCGCGGAAATCTGCCTCATCTTTCACATTGTTCTCACCATATACTTTAGCGAACAACTCACCGTCTATCTTAGCATCTACGTGACGAGTGATTCCGGTAATCTCGAACGTGAAATCGGATGTCAGATTCTCTGCTTCTTCTTTCTTAATACCGAGCAACGATGCTACTTCTACTGCGCTATCGTATGCCTTCATCGGATTGAAAGTAACGACATCACCTTTCTTCTTTCCGACGAATAACTTAGCGACTTTCTTATCCTTCATATAGTTCGGATTCAACATGGCATCTGTCTTCTCGATGCCGCCTTCCTTCACTTCCTTAATCGTTCCGCGAAGTACGTCACCTTCTTGCACTTCTTCTGCATCGATATAATCGCCAAAACGACCTGCGTATGCTTTTACTTGATTATCCACCATCTCATCGGTTACTGTAATCACATAGTTGGTCAGTTTGGTCTTACCATCCAATTTAGCATCAAACTCAGGCGCTACGGCAATATCGAATGCAAAAGTAAATGTATCTTGATTGTCCAAATCCATCTCCGGAGTCAATTCCTCATTAGGCAGTGGATCACCAAGTATATTCAACTTCTCAGCCTCGATATACTCACCCAATTTTGCTCCGATGGTCTTGTTGATTACATCGGCCAAAACACCCTTACCATACATTTTCTTCACCAATCCTACAGGCACCATTCCAGGACGGAAACCCGGAATATTCGCCTTCTGACGGATTTGACGCAGTTCTTTCTGCACTTCTTCTTGATAATCTGCCGGCTCTACTACCATCGTAATCACACCGGTCATCTCTTTAATTTCAGATTTTGTAATTTGCATTGTTATATAATTTATTAGTTAATATTTTTCATTTCGTCTAAATGTTTCAGTCCTCCGTTAGAACGCGGAGTGAGGCACTAAAACATCACCTATTCGCACGCTTGCGCTCCAATTCATCAAGGATAATCTTACGAATACGCATAAAATGAGGCGTAACCTCTACATATTCATCCACCTTGATATATTCAAGCGCTTCTTCCAACGAGAACTTAACGGCAGGTGGCAATACTGCCTTGTCATCAGCCGACTTCGAACGCATATTCGTCAGGTTCTTCGCCTTAACTACGTTAATCACGATATCACCTTCTTTCGCATTCTCGCCAACCACTTGACCTGCATACACTTCCTCTTGCGGCTCAATGAAGAACCGACCGCGGTCTTGCAACTTATCCAACGCGTAAGCCGATGCTGTGCCGCCTTCCATCGCTATCAAACTGCCGTTGATGCGAGTTGGCATCTCGCCCTTATAAGGCTGATACTCGAGGAATCGGTGAGCCATAATCGCTTCACCCGCACTCACGTTCATGACATATGTTCGCATACCCATGATTCCGCGACTCGGAATAGTAAACTCCAGCTGCACACGGTCATTCACCAGCTCCATCTTCGTCATCTCGCCTTTGCGAACCGTCACAAACTCAATAATTTTGCCCGAGCACTCTTCCGGTGTATTTACCGTCAACTGCTCTACCGGCTCACATTTAACGCCGTCTATCTCTTTAATTATCACTTGCGGCTGACCAACTTGCAGCTCGTATCCCTCACGACGCATCGTCTCTATCAGCACACTCAGATGCAGCACGCCGCGACCGAAAACTGTCCAAGACGAATCGCTCGTACTCGGCTCTACACGCAAAGCAAGGTTCTTCTCCAACTCTTTCATCAGGCGGTCATGAATATGACGACTCGTCACATACTTACCGTCTTGACCAAAGAACGGGCTATCGTTTATCGTGAACACCATCGACATCGTCGGCTCATCAATCGCAATCGGTGCCAGCGGTTCCGGATTCTCTACATCGCATATCGTATCGCCTATCTCAAAGCCGTCTATACCTATCAGCGCGCAGATATCACCACTACTTACCGCATCCGTCTTTACATGCCCCATGCCTTCAAACGTGTGCAACTCTTTTATCTTTGTACGCACTTTCGTACCATCTTTCTTCGCCAAACATACCGTCTGACCATCGCGAAGAGTCCCCCTGTGCACACGACCAATAGCTATTCGACCTACATACGGATTGTAGTCCAACGACGTAATAAGCATCTGCGGAGTACCTTCTAATACCTCCGGCTCCGGAATATACTCGATTATCGCATCCATCAACGCTGTCAAATCCGTCGTCGGCTTGCGATAGTCCGTACTCATCCAACCATTCTTCGCTGAACCATATATCGTCTGAAAATCCAATTGATCTTCCGAAGCATCCAAGTTCACCATTAAATCAAATACAGCCTCTTGAACCTCATCCGGACGGCAATTGAGCTTATCCACTTTGTTAATCACCACTATCGGCTTCAAATTCAACTCCAACGCTTTCTGGAGCACAAATCGCGTCTGAGGCATCGGACCTTCAAAAGCGTCCACTAACAGCAATACGCCATCTGCCATGTTCAGCACACGCTCCACTTCGCCGCCAAAATCCGCGTGACCCGGAGTGTCTATGATATTGATTTTGTAGCCCTTATAGTTAATCGCTACATTCTTCGCCAGAATCGTTATTCCACGCTCTCGCTCCAAATCATTATTATCCAATATCAACTCTTTATTCGCCACGCCTTCCTGACGAGACTCTTGAACCACTTTCGCTGTGTACAGCATCTTATCCACCAGCGTCGTCTTTCCGTGGTCCACATGCGCAATAATCGCAATATTTCTTATCTTTTGCATATAATTAATTTATTTTCACTTCTTGTACCAAAATTATCAACTCCCCTCAGCGCGATTCCTAATATAAATATATATGTTTTTCACCCCTGCGCACGCACTTACGCACAATTCAGCCCGCAAATGTACAACAAAAAAATGGAACAGACAAATTTTTTTATCAAATTTCGTTAAATACGCGTATTTATAAGAAAAAAGATATAAAATTTGTCAGTTCTTAGCCACAAGGGCACGATTGTTTCGCACGTTAGCGCGACTTGTATAAAAATAATGGAAGATATAAGCTATAAGAAGCGAAAAGGAACAAGCTAAGCGGAGAGAGGTGAAGGTATAGTGCAGGATTTTCATAAATATTGCACTTTTTTTTGCACATATCAAAAAAAAGCAGTAATTTTGCGCTCGTAATATGGCAAAGTTGGAAAACATACACCGTCTGAACAACGTCATCTCTTGGCTCATTGCCGTTATGGCGATGGTGAATGTAGCGTGGCTGATTTATCAAGGTCGAAACTGGGACGAGATATCTTTCCGCGGACTGCAATACGTGGCAATGTTGCTCATTATGTACTTGCCAAAAATGCTTCGCCGACGTTTCCACTTGGAAGTGCCGTGGATGCTCTCCGTAGTCATAGTCCTGTTCTGTTTCTCGTCGCTTATTTTAGGTGACGGCTTGGACCTGTACGGCAGACTGCCGTGGTGGGATAAACTGCTGCACACCGAGAGCGGTTTTTTGCTCTCGATGATTGCCCTATGGCTCATCCATATACTCATGGCGGAGAACGACAAGTATGTCTATTTCAACAAATGGTTCCTATGCCTTTTCCTCGTTATGTTTTCGCTCGGGCTTGGCGCGTTCTGGGAGATTATGGAATATACGTACGACAGCATAGCGGGCACCAACTCGCAGCAGTTCATGGCTACCACAACCGGCTCTATCATCAGCCCGGCCGACGAACCACTCTGCGGCCATGAGGCGTTGCGCGACAGCATGCAGGACCTTATCCTTGATTTTGTAGGGGCTTTCCTTGTGGCGGTCTATGGTTTTATCAATCACGAAAAACTAATCAAACGATATAAAGAATTGAAAAATGAAGATACTATTAGTCATTGACACATACGATACCAATAACAATGGTACATCTATCTCTGCACAGCGTTTCGCGGCAGTACTGCGCGAGCATGGCAACGAAGTGAAGATTTTGACGACCGGAGAACCGGCGGACGACAAGTTCGTGCTCAAGGAGTTCAAAGTGCCGCTTTTCAACGACCTCATTCACTCATACGGTTTCCAGTTCGCCGCAGTCGATCTGGATATCATCCGCGAGGCGGTCCGGTGGGCGGATGTGGTGCATTGCATGATGCCTTTTGCTTTGGAAGCGGCTGCAAAGTACATCGCAGACCAAGAGCATAAGCCCTCCACGGCGGCTTTCCATATCCAGCCGGAGAACATGACTTCGTCGGTGGGATTGGGGAAGGTGGAGCGTGTGAATGACCGCTTCTACCAAGTGTTTGACTACGTGCTATATAGCCATTTTACGCATATCCATACCCCCTCGCAGTTCATGGCGGACGAACTGGTCAAACATGGCTATAAGGCGAAGATACATGTGATTAGCAACGGCATCGACCCCGCTTTTGTTTATACCAAGCGTCCTAAAGAACCCCAGTACGAGGGCAAGATTCTCATCGTTATGGTAGGACGTCTGGCGAGCGAAAAAAGACAGGACGTCGTCATTAATGCGGTGCCCTTCAGCAAGTACGCCGACAAAATCCAACTCGTTTTTGCAGGGAAAGGACCTAAATACAACGAATACGTGGAGTTGGGCAAACAGCTGAAGAACAGGCCCCTTTTCCTCTTCCTCTCCCAATCCGAACTAATCAACCTCCTGGCGCAAGCGGACCTCTATGTGCATGCTTCGGACATGGAGAGCGAAGCGATCAGTTGTATCGAAGCCTTCGCAACCGGCTTGGTACCTGTCATTGCCAATTCGGAGATGAGTGCTACACCCCAGTTCGCGTTAGACGGAAGAAGTCTTTTCGCTCCGGGGCGTCCCAAAGACCTGGCACGCGCGATAGATTGGTGGCTTGACCACCCTGAAGAAAAAGCGCGTATGGAGTTGGAGTATGCAGAGGCTGCGAAAAAGTACAATATCCACGAATCCGTACGTCAATGCGAACAGATGTTCCGCGAAGCTATAGAAGAGAATAACCAATTATAATATTCATTATTAATTTATATTTGCAATCTTATTAAAACAAGTTCTAAAGTTTGGATGTGCCTCGCGGGTATTGCCCTCGTGGTGCTTTCCTTGCTGCCTTGCTGCAGGTGTTCCTCGGCGTGGCAATCATCATCATGCCGGCTCCGTTGGCTGTAGCCCCGCCGTTTATCTTTGCTTTCTGGGTGTTCTATGAGGGACTGAACATGATGCTGGACTCCTTCAACTATAAGAGCGCGACCGAGTCCTCTTCATCACCGGCTGCACACCACAAGGCCGCGTACGCTACTACGCCGTCAACTTGGCAGAATAACTGCGCACATCCTCGCGCACCAACTGTTTCCAGCAGTCCAGCCCATGTATGTCGCCGATGATATTAACCATTTACTCCTCTGAGTCGTCTGTTATCTCTATCAACTTGCAGCCAATATGGTCGTAGTCTTGGCCG
>ONMT01000039.1 GCA_900319025.1 uncultured Bacteroidales bacterium | reverse complement strand
GAGAACATCGCTTCCGTTCCTGCAGATGTTTTTTCCCATACGACGGTATTGGTAATGGAAATAGTTGATGCCACTTTAGTAATGTCTTCTCCTGCACCAATAAATGCGAACATCCAACCGTCTTTTTTACATTCGTCAATAAGTCTTTTGATGGCTGCGGCTGTCCATTCTTTAGAAGCATTCTCATAGCCGTCCGTGATAATGGTTACTAAAACCGCTTCATCTTCGATATCTTTGATATTGTTCTTGAGTTTTTTAATGGATGAGCCGATAGCGTCGAATAGTGGTGTTACGCAGCATGGCTCGTATTTTTCGCGCGTCAATTTCTCGGCTTTATCAATAGGCGTTTTGTCGTAAATCATCTCTATTCCGCAGCCGCAGAAAGCAGCTAATGAGACAAACTGTTCTTGCGTATCACCATGTTTGGTTTGAGCTGCACGGATTGTGCCGAGTGTTTCGTTGTAACCGTCGATTGCTTCTTTGCGAATGCTTTCCATTGAACCTGATTTGTCCAAGATGACGAGGTTGTAAACCTGAGTTTTTGCAATTGTTTCCATAGTCGTTATAGTTAAAATGTTAATAATAAATTACAGCGGACTTTTCTAAATCCGCTGCAAAATTACTGCTTATTAACCACCTGGCAAAAAGTTTGTAACGTTACAAACTCTGTTTTTGCAAATCGATAGGCATGTGGACAAGTGTTCGGTCTAAGTTGATTTTATGCGGTTGTCCGCGATTCACTTCTATTTCGTAGTAATGCCGCAAACTATCTTCCGGGATAGCCGTATAGATGGCGGCATTGCATTGTGATTTCTTGACGTTTAAGGAGTTAGGATTATATACGTCCAAAAGTCGTTCTACCGACCCGCGCAACTTGTCCGTATCGGAACGATTAGTTAGCTGAAAATACAACTGTTTATATTCTTCTTTATAATCCGCAATCTCTTTCATGCGAATGCCTTCGGGATGATTGAGGAATAGCACGTATAAGGCTTTCACTTGTGCTGTAAAGTGTATTTCGCGCTCGTAATCGGGTAAAAGGACATGATAGGTAAACGGCGTAATCTCCAATCGGCTTGGAGAAGTGTAATGATACTGGGCAGGTTGCTCAAAGACTGCGCTACCGCAAGGCGGACAAGGTTCGCATTCTTCCTGTAGCACGGCTTCTTTGCGCATGGCGCGTTTGGTTTGGCCGCCGAAGATGGATTGTATGAAATTGGGACGTGAAGCGCATTTCTCTTCTACGGGTTGGCGGAAATGGTAGGCGTTGTAATGGCCGGTGTCTAAGATTTCGTCGAAGAGTTTTTGTGCTGTCTCAAAGTACTCTTTTATAGCCGATTCTATTTCTTCGGGCTCGCAGTTGTCGAGTGCTTCTCGAATGAATGCCCATTTGTTGTCTTCCTGGTTGTCTGTAGGCAGCATGGCACTAAATAATGTTGCCTGTTTTTCGCTGATAAACAGATTGTTATCTTGCTCTAAGAACATGATTCGACACGTCACCCAATTGGTTTCGTCTGCATTCAGATTGGCTTCTATTTTGTCGGCATTGAGACGTACAAATTCATTGAGTGAAGAACTCCTTGTTCCTGGCACGAAGAAGATAGTTCCGTAGTTTAGTTCGCGGTACTTTTCTTCTTTGAAGAACACTATTTCTTTTTGGAAGCGATTCATTCGTTATCAGTCTTCGTAGTATTCTATTTTGCGAGTAGTCATGCGCATGAGCAGTTCGTTTCCGTCTATATCGACATCGTAAATCTCGTGTTTAATCCAGTTTCCGACGGAGTCGTAGTAATAGACTTCTCGCTCTGTGAGTTGTTCGTATTCGGTATTGTCGCGGTCTTGTAAGTCAACGACTTGCATGTAAGTCTCCACTGTTTCGAGTCGGTCGTTAGCGCCATATTTGGAGATGTTATGTGTTCTGAGAGCGCCTTGTTCCAATGAGAAGAACGTGTCATCAATCATGCGGCCTTTTTCGTCGTATTTCATGGTTGTGAGGTAGTAATCGCTTGGTTCTCGTCCTTGCCATTCCATCATGGTTGCGTTGCCGTTTTGGTCGAAGCTATAGCGGGAAACAGTTACCGGATTCTCATTGCCCAATTCATAGTCTGCTTCATAGATATCGTTTCCCTGCTCATCCATTTGGTAGTAGTAGGATGTGATAGTGTCGCGTTTTTTATTCACGTAATATTCCCAGCGTTCTTTCATGTCGTCGGAATAAACCGTATAGACTGCTTTTTCGAAGTTTTCCAGTTGGTCAAACCGTTCGTGTGAACGTTCTTTGCCTTTCGCTTTTCCCGATGTAAAGTACTGATACTCAGTCCGGTCGTAGTAGTTATCGGACGAACTGATTTGCTCCACCACTTTGTTATCTTTGTTGTAGGTCGTAAGCTGCAGATGGGTGCGTTTGCCATCTACTCGCGTTTCTGCCCGTGTCATGCAGTTGTACTCGTCGTATTCGTTCAGATACTCCACGTTGCTGCCAAAGGTTGTGAAGTAGTAATCGCGCGTCATGAATCCGTCTGCGTTATATTCGAAATCATTGGCATAACATACTGTGAGACTGTCGTTTAGGTGCTCCGAGCGCAGGAGACGATGTTGGTCGTCGTACGTATTGATTTCTTGTTCTGTCGGGTTGCCTTCCATCTTCTCCCAATAGCATTGTGTGCGTGTCAGATAGCCGCTTTTGTCGAAGGAATAAATCGTATAGGCAAAGTCGTCGGCGCCTTGGTCTTCGTAGTAATAATCAAATTCGTCCGGAACATCTCTTCTTCCGGCGATGATATCGTTGATGTAGTTTATGCCATTTGCCTCGCAGTAAGCGTAAAGTGAGAGGTAGTAGTCCATGAAGAAGACGTCGCCGAATCCGGGTTTGCTAAAAGCAAACAGCTCGGGGTTGACGCGAGTGTTGTTGATTTCGGTTATTTGCTTCACATTGCCGGTTAGTTGCATGTCTTCTAGGCTGGATGATGGAGCGGGAGCCACTTCTTTGGTTCTGCCGCAACTACAAACGACTACTGCAATAAGTAGTACCCAATACGGTTTTTTCATAAGCATTATTTTATTTTCCGCTTGCAAAAGTAATTCTTTTCCCTTTCTGCTTACAAGACTATTTGTCCTATTTGGCTCTTTTCCTCCTTTTCCGCTTGCAAAAGTAATTCTTTTCCCTTCTGCTTACAAGACTATTTGTCCTATTTGGCTCTTTTCCTCCTTTTCCGCTTGCAAAAGTAATTCTTTTCCCGTCTGCTTACAAGACTATTTGTCCTGTTTGGCTCTTTTCCTCCTTTTCCGCTTGCAAAAGTAATACTTTTTTTTCGAATGACCAAATTTTTGCGGAAAAATAAGACTTTTATTTGTCCGTGTCATTTTTTTGTATTACTTTTGCACCCTAATTCGTTCCCGTTATAAACGACGGTCGAACGACGGTCGAACGATGGTGGAACGACGGTCGAACGAAAAATCAACGACATTCAAACATCAGTGAAACAGCGGTCAAGCGGGATCACACCGTGATCAAAGAATTCTACACGAATAACTAACATATAATAACAACCTAATTGATAACATTATGAAAGTAACTAACGAATCCTCCGTCGTCCTTAGGCACGGCAAAGAAGGCAAATTCAGCAGGGGCTACTACTACGAAGGCCCAAATGGACAACAATTCTACCGCACTAGACGCGAAGACTATCAGCAGCAACAATCACCCAAACAAAAATGGAATTCCCTCTCTTTTGCGGCTGCTCAGAAACAACTCACTCCGCTCTGGAACAATCCGGAACAAGCGGCTCTCATCGTTCAGGAGTGGAAAGATGCCATGCGTATAGGACCGAATAACCGATCCTATCCCACTGCCAAAGGATGGAAACTCGCTATGCTGCAAAAACAATGGAGATTGGACAATCCTTTCGAAGCTTGGTATGAGCAATACCTTGCCGAAATCTCGCAGAAAGCCGCAGAGAAAACCGCTTCAGAGGAAACGTCTGACTACATGCTGCGTCATCAGGCGGAAATCCTCGAAGCGCAAGCTGCTGCACTCCGCGAACAACTCAAAGCCCGACACCAACAATAGTGTCGTTACCACAAAACAAGCGCAGGTCTATCAAACCTGCGCTTATTCATCTTTCGACTAATAACTCATTCCACTCTCGCCCCGTGGACGTCGAACACTTCGTTGCCGCGTTGCATATAAAGTTGGCCGTTGCGGAGCACTTTATTTGTCATTTGTAATTTGTCATTTGTAATCAAACCTTCACGCTGCAAAAGCACATCAATTTCTGCATTTGTGCAAAAAATGCTACTTAAATATGGCAAAAATGAAGAAAAAGGATGAAAAATGCATTTTTTTGCGAAAAAAGTGTAAAAATATTTGTGGGAATGAAAAAAAAGCAGTACCTTTGCACGCTTTTTCGGCGCGCATGTGAACGCATACATACATAAATGCGTAATATATAGAACGCCTGTGAGAGTAAAATTAACTAAAACAATTAACAATAATTATTAACCAAAACAAGTTACAATGCCTACAATTCAACAATTAGTTAGAAAAGGAAGAGCAGAACTTATCGACAAGAGCAAGAGCCCTGCATTGGACAGCTGCCCACAACGTCGTGGCGTTTGTGTACGTGTTTACACAACCACTCCTAAAAAGCCTAATTCCGCAATGCGTAAGGTGGCACGTGTTCGTCTTACCAACCAAAAGGAAGTTAACGCTTACATTCCGGGTGAAGGTCACAACCTGCAGGAGCACAGCATCGTGATGGTACGTGGTGGTCGTGTAAAAGACCTGCCAGGTGTACGTTACCACATTGTTCGTGGTACACTCGATACCGCCGGTGTAGCTAACCGCTTGCAACGTCGTAGTAAGTATGGTGCTAAGCGCCCGAAAGCTAAAAAATAATTTCTAAACTAACTAAAAGTTCCATACGATGGGACAGATTAACAGGGGTTGAAGGTTGAGTAAGCCTTACGAGTTAAGGCTGAAGTAATCAGACAACCAAAAAAACAAGTACAAAAATGAGAAAAGCAAAACCAAAGAAACGCGTCATCCTTCCGGATCCTAAGTTCGGAGAAGTGATGGTTGCTAAATTTGTGAACCACCTCATGTTGGACGGTAAGAAGAATATTGCTTATGGCGTATTCTATACCGCTCTTGACTTGGTTGAACAAAAGAACAAAGACGCAGAGAAATCTGCTCTCGACATCTGGAAAGCCGCTTTGGACAACATTACTCCGTTGGTAGAGGTTAAGTCCAAACGTATCGGTGGTGCTACCTTCCAGGTTCCTACCGAGATTCGCGCTGACCGCAAAGAGTCAATCGCAATGAAGAACATGATTTCATTTGCCCGCAAACGTGGTGGCCACTCAATGGCTGAGAAGCTTGCCGCAGAAATCATGGACGCATTAAATAGCCAAGGTGGCGCATTCAAACGTAAGGAAGATATGCACCGCATGGCAGAAGCTAACCGTGCATTTGCACACTTCAGATTCTAATTGATAAATCAGATTAGATGGCTAAACACGACCTGAAATATAACAGAAACATCGGCATCATGGCACACATTGATGCTGGTAAGACAACGACATCTGAGCGTATATTGTTCTACACTGGCCTGACTCACAAGATCGGTGAGGTTCACGATGGTGCAGCAACAATGGACTGGATGGAGCAAGAGCAAGAACGTGGTATCACTATCACTTCTGCTGCAACGACCACTTACTGGAACTATAAGAATGAGAAGTACAAGATCAATCTTATAGACACTCCGGGTCACGTGGACTTTACAGTTGAGGTAGAGCGCTCTCTCCGTATCCTTGATGGTGCCGTGATGGCACTGTGCTCTGTCGGCGGTGTACAACCACAGTCTGAGACCGTATGGCGTCAGGCTGATAAGTATAATGTACCGCGTCTGTGCTACGTGAATAAGATGGACCGTTCTGGTGCTAACTTCTTTGATGTGGTTAGACAGATTAAAGAAGTGCTTGGCGCTACCCCGTGTCCAATTCAGATTCCTATTGGCGCAGAAGAGACCTTCAAAGGTGTCGTTGACCTCGTTAAGATGAAGGCTATCATCTGGCACGATGAGACAATGGGTGCAGAGTATGTGGAGGAAGAGATTCCTGCAGGACTCGTAGCCGAAGCCGAAGAGTGGCGCGATAAGATGCTGGAGACAGTGTCTGAGTTCGACGACACGCTCATGGAGAAATACTTCGACGACCCATCTACCATTACAGAGGACGAGATTCGTACGGCAATCCGTAAAGGAACATGCGCAATGAAAATCTTCCCGGTAATCTGTGGTAGCTCCTTTAAGAACAAAGGTGTGCAAACGATGCTTGACGCCGTTTGCGCTTATCTGCCGAGTCCGCTGGATACACCACAAATTAATGGTGTTGACCCGCGTAACGAGAAAGAGATTTCGCGTCAACCGAGTGATGACCAACCGCTTTGCGCGCTGGCCTTTAAGATTGCAACCGACCCGTATGTAGGCCGTCTGTGTTATTTCAGAGTCTATTCCGGTAAGTTGGAAGCCGGTTCGTACGTTTACAACCCGCGTTCGGGCAAGAAAGAGCGTATCAGCCGTATCTTCCAAATGCATTCGAACCACCAGAATCCTGTGGACTTTATCGCAGCCGGCGATATCGGAGCAGGTGTGGGCTTCAAAGATATTCGTACAGGTGATACGCTTTGCGACGAAGAAAAGCCAATCGTTCTCGAGTCAATCGAGTTCCCAGCACCGGTTATCGGTATCTCCGTTGAGCCAAAGAGCCAAGCTGACCTCGACAAACTCGGCGTCGGTCTGGCTAAGCTTGCCGAAGAAGACCCAACCTTCACCGTTAAGACCGACGAGCAGACCGGACAAACAGTAATCTCCGGAATGGGTGAGCTTCACCTGGAGATTATTATCGATCGTCTGAAACGTGAGTTCAAGGTAGAATGCAACCAGGGTCGTCCGCAAGTAGCTTACCGTGAGGCAATTAGCGCTCCGGTAGAGCTGCGTGAGACCTATAAGAAACAATCCGGTGGTCGCGGTAAGTTCGCAGATATGATTGTTCGTATCGGGCCTGCTGATGACGACTTTGAAGGAAGCCTGCAATTCATCAACGAGGTGAAGGGTGGTAATATTCCTAAGGAGTATATCCCTGCAATCGAGAAGGGCTTCCAGACCGCAATGAAAAATGGTGTATTGGCAGGTTATCCGGTTGACAAACTGAAAGTGACCGTTATTGACGGTAGCTTCCACCCGGTAGATTCTGACCAGTTGTCCTATGAAATATGTGCACAGATCGCGTTCAAGAACGCCTGCGTGAAGGCTAAACCTGTTCTGATGGAGCCGATCATGAAGATCGAAGTTGTTACTCCAGAAGAGAGCATGGGTGATGTCATCGGCGACTTGAACAAACGTCGTGGACAAGTAGAAGGTATGGACACCGCTCGTACGGGCGCTCGTATTATCAAAGCTCACGTTCCATTGTCTGAGATGTTCGGCTATGTAACAGCTTTGCGTACTATCACGAGCGGTCGTGCAACAAGCAGCATGGAGTTCAGCCACTACGCACCGGTAAGCAGCGCTATCGCAAAGGCTGTTTTGACAGAATGCGGCGGCCGTGCTGACCTTGTATAAAAAATAAATCACGTGCGAGCGCGCACGTACTTATAATTAATACGCACACGCGGGTCTTCTAAGCGAATGACTCTTTAGGGTTCTGCGCGTGTAAAAAGTAACAAAAAATTATTTAATTAAAAGTAAAATGAGTCAAAAAATTCGTATCAAACTGAAATCTTTCGACCACAACTTGGCTGACAAGTCTGCTGAGAAGATCGTAAAGACGGTTAAAGCTACGGGTGCAGTTGTAAGCGGCCCAATTCCACTGCCAACTCACAAACGTATCTTTACCGTTAACCGCTCCACCTTCGTAAACAAGAAGAGTCGTGAGCAATTTGAGCTCGCAAACTACAAGCGTCTCATTGACATCTACAACAGTAACAACAAAACCGTAGAAGCTTTGATGAAGCTCGAGCTTGCAAGCGGTGTGGAAGTAGAGATTAAGGTGTAATACACAACGAACAGGCCACATCCGACGGATAGCAACAGTGTAACAACACAACGAACCCCGTCGGCGAGAGTGGAAGTTAATTAACAACAATTATTAATTATTTAATCTAGCAAAAATGCCAGGATTATTAGGTAAAAAAATCGGAATGACATCCGTTTTCGGTGCCGATGGTAAAAATGTACCATGCACCGTTATTGAAGCTGGTCCTTGCGTAGTAACGCAACTAAAGACAGTGGAGAAAGACGGTTATCAGGCTGTTCAAGTAGGTTTCAAGCAGAAGAGCGAGAAGCACACGAACAAGGCTGAGGCCGGTCATTTCAAGGCTGCAGGCGTCAATCCTATGCGCTATCTCGCAGAGTTTGACGGATTTGACCAGGAGTTAAAGCTGGGTGATGAGATCAATGTAAACATCTTCGAGGAAGGTACTTACGTTGACGTAGTAGGCACCAGCAAAGGTAAAGGTTTCCAAGGTGTTGTGAAACGCCATGGTTTCGGTGGAGTAGGTCAATCTACTCACGGTCAGGACGACCGTCTTCGTGCACCGGGTTCAGTAGGTGCTTGTGCTTATCCGAGCCGCATCTTCCCGGGTACTCGTATGGCAGGCCACATGGGTCAAGACCGCGTAACCGTACAAAACCTCGTAGTTTTGAAAGTAATCCCAGAGTACAACCTTATCATGGTTAAAGGTTCAATTCCGGGTGCAAAGAACAGTATCGTAACTATTAACAAGTAATCAGTATGGAAATTAGTATTTTGAATCAAGCCGGTGAGAAGACCGGAAAGAAGATCAAACTCAATGATGAGATCTTCGGAATTGAGCCTAACGACCACGCTATTTACTTGGACGTTAAGCAGTTCTTGGCAAACAACCGTCAAGGTACGGCAAAAGCTAAACAACGTAGTGAGAATGCACACTCGACTCGCAAACTCGGCCGTCAGAAAGGTGGAGGTGGCGCTCGTCCGGGTGATTTGAAGTCTCCGGTTCGCGTAGGTGGTGGTACCATTTTTGGTCCTGTACCACGTGACTATAGCTTCAAGCTCAACAAGAAAGTGAAACAACTTGCTCGCCGCTCTGCTCTCAGTCTGCGCGCTAAACAAGACCAACTCATCGTTCTCGATACTCTCGCATTTGAGGCACCGAAGACGAAAGCAATGGTTGAGGTACTCGCAAAACTGAATGTAACCGGTAAGAAAGTGCTCTTCGTGCTTCCTGAAAACAACGAGGTTGTTCTCAAATCTGCACGTAACATCGAGCGCACAAACGTTGTTACCGTTAATGAACTCAATACATACGCAATCATGAACTCGAACGCTCTCGTTCTGTTGAAAGACAGTGTGAAAGCTATCGAAGAAACTTTAGCATAAGGAGGCAAGATTATGGCAATTATTATTAAACCTATCGTCACTGAAAAGATGACCGCCGCCGGCGAGAAGTTCAACCGTTATGGTTTCCGCGTAGAGCGTACTGCCAATAAAGTGCAAATCAAGAAGGCAGTAGAAGAAATGTACAATGTACAGGTGGAAGATGTAAACACCCTTGTAGTAGCTCCGAAGAACAAACAACGCTGGACGAAGTCCGGTCTGCTTCGCGGTGCACAACAAGCTTACAAGAAAGCCATCGTTACATTGAAAGAAGGTGAAACAATTGATTTTTATAGCAATATTTAAAAATGGCTGTACGTAAATTAAAACCCACTACACCGGGGCAAAGACACAAAGTTATTGGCGCGTTTGAGACAATTACCGCAAGCGCACCAGAGAAGTCTCTCGTGTTTGGTAAGCTGAAAACGGGTGGTCGCAACAATCAAGGTAAAGAGACCATGCGTTATATCGGCGGTGGACACAAGCAGAAATTCCGCGTAATTGACTTCAAACGCAACAAAGACGGTGTACCCGCAGTTGTTAAAACAATCGAGTATGATCCGAACCGTTCGGCTCGCATCGCACTTCTGTTCTACGCTGACGGTGAGAAGCGTTATATGCTTGCTCCTAACGGACTGCAAGTAGGTCAAACTGTTCTCTCAGGTAGCGGTATCGCTCCTGAAGTAGGTAATGCACTTCCTCTCGCAGAGATACCTCTGGGAACATTGGTGCACAACATCGAGCTTCGTCCGGGCCAAGGCGCCCAAATGGTACGCTCTGCAGGTGTGTTCGCACAACTCGCAGGTCGTGAGGACAAGTATGCAATGATTAAGTTGCCTTCAGGCGAACTTCGTAAAGTGCTGGCAGCATGCCGCGCTACGGTAGGAGTCGTAGGTAACAGCGATCACGCGCTCGAGAAATCTGGTAAGGCTGGTCGTAGCCGCTGGTTAGGTCGTCGTCCACACAACCGTGGTGTAACGATGAACCCAGTAGATCACCCAATGGGTGGTGGTGAAGGCCGCGCATCTGGTGGACATCCACGTAGCCGCAAGGGCTTACTGGCTAAGGGATATAAGACCCGTCATCCGAAGAATCAGTCTAACCAATTTATTATTGAAAGACGTAAAAAGTAACCTATTAAACAGAAGAGAATTATGAGTCGTTCATTGAAAAAAGGACCGTTTATCAACGTTAAGTTGGAGAAAAAAGTGCTTGCTATGAATGAGGCTAACAAGAAAGAAGTTGTTAAGACCTGGTCACGCGCAAGTATGATCTCTCCTGATTTCGTAGGTCACACAATCGCCGTTCATAACGGAAATAAATTCATTCCTGTTTACGTAACTGAGAATATGGTAGGTCACAAACTCGGTGAGTTCGCTCCTACTCGTATTTTCCGTGGTCACGCAGGAAAGAAATAATCCACTAATCATTCACAACAAATTTAAAAATTTTTAGACAATGGGTGCTAGAAAACATAACACAGCTGAGGCGATGAAGGAAGCTCGTAAGAGCCAGTATTTCGCTAAGCTTAATAACGTTCCTACCTCCCCGCGAAAAATGCGCCTTGTTGCTGACATGATTCGTGGAATGGAAGTAAACCGTGCCCTCGGTGCATTACACTTCTCAACCAAAGAAGCAAGCCGTGCACTCGAGAAATTACTCAAATCAGCTATCGCTAACTGGGAGACCAAGACTGGCAAAAAAGCTGATTCTGAGACTCTGTATGTAACTAATATCATGGTAGATGGCGGTATGATGCTTAAACGTCTGCTGACCGCTCCTCAAGGTCGTGGATATCGTATCCGTAAACGTTCTAACCATGTAACTATCTTTGTTGATACTAAAACTAATAAAGCTGAGTAAGACTATGGGACAGAAAATTAATCCAATTGCCAACCGTCTGGGTATCGTCCGTGGTTGGGATAGCAACTGGTTCGGTGGTAAAAAATACGGTCAAACGATCCTCGAGGACCAAAAGATTCGTGACTACCTGAACGCACGTCTTGCTGAGGCTAGCATTAGCCGTATCGTCATTGAGAGAACTCTGAAACTTGTAACTGTAACTGTCTGCACTGCTCGCCCCGGTTATATTATCGGTAAGGGTGGACAAGAAGTTGACAAATTGAAAGAGGAACTGAAGAAAATCACCAAACAAGATGTACAAATCAACATCTTCGAGATTAAGCGTCCTGAGCTGGATGCAACTATCGTAGCTCAAAAGGTTGCTAAACAACTCGAAGGTAAAGTGGCTTATCGCCGTGCCGTTAAGATGGCTATCGCATCTACAATGCGTATGGGCGCTGAGGGTATCAAAATCCAAATCAGCGGTCGTCTGAATGGTGCTGAAATTGCTCGCTCTGAGATGTACAAAGAAGGACGTACTCCTCTTCATACCCTCCGTGCTGACATTGACTACTGCCACGTAGGTGCACTCACTAAAGTGGGTATCCTTGGCGTGAAAGTATGGATTATGCGCGGCGAAGTATATGGAAAGAAGGACCTTGCTCCTAACTTCACACAACAACAAGGCCGTGGTGGCGACCGTCGTGACGATCGTCGCGGTGGTGAGCGTCGTGGACGTCGTGGTGATTTCCGCAGAAACAACAAATAATGTTTAACGATTTGTAGATTACAGTTATGTTACAACCTAAGAAAACAAAATTCCGCCGCTCACAAAAAGGCCGCATTAAAGGAAATGCGCAGCGCGGTAATGAGCTTGCATTTGGCTCATTCGGTATCAAGAGCCTTGGTACCATCTGGTTGACAGGTCGTCAAATCGAAGCAGCCCGTGTAGCCGTAACCCGTTATATGCAACGTCAAGGTCAAGTTTGGATCCGCGTATTCCCGGATAAACCAATCACCAAGAAACCGTTGGATGTACGTATGGGTAAAGGTAAAGGTGCTCCTGAAGGATTCGTCGTTCCATTGGAACCCGGACGCATCATCTTCGAAGTAGATGGCGTACCTTACGAGGTAGCTAAAGAGGCATTGCGCCTGGCAGCTCAGAAACTTCCGATTACAACCAAATTTGTCGTAAGACGTGATTACGACGCAACCCAACTTGTATAATTAAAGGATTATGAAAACCGCTGAAATTAAAGAATTAACAACCGCTGAGATTCAAGAGCGTCTTGCAGCTGAGAAAGAAGCACTCGTGCGCATGAAATTGAATCACAGTATTTCTCCGCTCGACAATCCGTTGCAGATTAAGGTTGCTCGTAAGACAATCGCTCGCCTTGCAACTGAACTTCGTAAGAGAGAATTAACAAAGTAAAATCGAACGAAAATGGAAACAAGAAATCTTAGAAAAGAGCGTCAAGGTGAAGTCGTTTCCAACAAAATGGATAAGACAATCGTCGTAGCCGTTAAGTGGAAAGAGAAACACCCTATTTATGGCAAGTTTGTCAATAAAACTCGCAAGTTCCATGTTCATGACGAGAAGAACGAAGCAGGTATCGGTGATACCGTTCGTATCATGGAAACTCGTCCGCTGAGCAAAACTGTTCGCTGGCGTTTAACTCAAATTATTGAAAGGGCTAAGTAATTATGGTACAACAAGAATCAAGACTTA
>ONMT01000051.1 GCA_900319025.1 uncultured Bacteroidales bacterium | reverse complement strand
CGCTGGGGATTCATCTGCACATAGTGTATCATCGTCTTGAGCTGTCCCCGTCGCGACATCGGACGGACAAAAGGACGGTCGGTGAAGATAGATGGAGGAAACTTCAAAGAACCTTCGTTTGTTAACCCCGAATTTAATTCGGGACTAATTGACGAAGGATACGCTCTACCGAGCTTCTTAGCACCCTGCCAAAAGCCACGAATGACTGTGTTGAATGTCTTTTTCAAGGGACGTTTAACATATATAATAGCGTGTAAATGATCCGGCATGAGACAGTACTGAAGAATACGGGTTTCAGAGTAGTACGTATGTAACTGGAGTAATTCATCAACAAGTGCATTTCCTAACTTTGTACGTTGTATATATGCTTTTGTAGGGTCGTTATCCGGAATAATTAACTCGCCCAGCAAAGGCTCCCGGCTCGGTATGGTCAGCGTGACGTGGTAAATGCCCACGCCTTTCCAAGCTTCACCAGGGACTTGCCAATGCCATGTATCCTGATATGAGTGCATACTTGCTATGATTCGGCTGCAAAGGTAATACTATTTTTCCACATGCACAAAAAAAAGTGCAGGATTTATGATTTTCTGCACTTTTCTCCTTTAATCATCATTGATATTCGGTTGGATCAGTTGTGTGCGCCAGGACGTGAAACGTAAGCGGATAGGCAGTAGCCATCGTTCAATGCGCTGCGCAAGCGGTGGTTCGCCGTCCGGCACAATCTCACAAGCGACCTGCTCAAACGTCTTTGCATCCACAGCATAATAGCGTGTGTCGGTAGCTGTATATTCAGTTATTGTCCAATGAAATAAGTCTCCGACGATAGTTATTTGCATGTTTTGCGGGTCGTATTTGTCTATATCGACTAAAACGGTCTGCCCTTCTTTATTGACAAGGTATAGTAAATCGTCTTTGGCTACTGCGAAGCCGATGAATTGTCTGTTCGCCGGTTCGACAGTAAAGAGTTGTTTCCACCCTTTTGTGTTATCCGTCTTAATTTTGCGGACGAAAGGTGTACCTTTAATCATTTTGAGTTGGAAGAGTTGATCTGTGTTGTCGGTAAGTAAGAAACCGTTGTCATAGTCTTTACGCGTTGAACTGTTACCCCAGATGAGTTGGACGGGGAAGGTAAATCCGTGTTTAGTCAATTCGCGTGTGAAGCTCACGCTTTTAGCCCGATTGATAGTGTTCGTCTCGCAATCTATAAACTCCAATCCGTTTGTAGTTACTCGGAACACATCCGGTGGGAGTTGTAGGTCCACTCTGCCGGATGCCGATTCAAGGAGTGTGTATAATCCGACAGCCGGTTTGTTAAGTTGCTTAGGGGATGTCTTGAAGTGGAAACTGTTTTGTTGAATCCGTTTAGGTGTTAGCGCCACTCCATATAGCGAATCGGGCAGTCGTCCTTCTGCTACTAATTGACGGAAAGCAAAAAGGGGTAATAGACTATCTGCTTGCGCTTTGCTAAACTCCTGCCCACGGAAATCTATATATCGGATTTGCTTATTGTTACTCTCGAAGCGAATAAACGTACTATCTAAACACGAATACACAACAAATGGCATTTTGTCCGTACGTGGTATAACTAATTCGTATAGGGCAGGTAGCAACCAAGCTATCACAATTAGCGATAGAGCGATAATAAGGTATTTAATATTTCTCATTGTTTTCCAAGTTTAAAGCGATATATGGAATAGAAAGGCAGGCAGGCTGTAGCGACTACCACTACAAGCAGCCACGGCCACATAGCGATATAGCATGCAGGCTGAGTCGTGAGGAAACAGAGTGCTACCAGTGGCGCGCCAATTAGGAAGTTCACACAGCGCATCTTCCAAAGCGGTTCCAATAGGCACCATGAAGTAACATTATAACCGATGAACCCACCTAAGTACCATGGCAAGCACGTAATAAATGTTCTCCAGACCAGTTCGCGTGGAAGCCATAGCTGCTCTACAATCGCCAGCGTCAGTGCATCAATACTGAATAGGATACACAAACCTATCAGGCTGCTCAAAAGCATAATACCGATAGATTGGGAATAATCAATGGGTAAGTGCAGCGTTAAACGTATTCGTTTATTTTGCATTTCCGGTAGCCATTGGCACAAGGCAATGCATACACCTGTGATTAAGGGCAAGTATGTTAACTGGTTAATCATCAGTACATCCCGACTTATCATAGTTGCCCATGTCTCTATGGTGCCGGCTGACAATAGTGTAGCGCGTAGTGCGAGAAGGAGATAGGTTATCAGACCAATATGTATGACGAAGGCAAGGCACCATACAAGGCGTAACTTGAGCCATTCTTTATAAAATATTGCGCGTACCATGGTTTTAATGAATAATTAATAATGAATAATTTATAATGAATAATTAATAATTAGTATTTACCGGTTAAATCAATAAACGTATCTTCCAAAGTTTTTTGAGGCGTAATTAGTTCACTTACAGGACATTGTTTGAGAATATGTCCATAGTCCATGATGATGCAATCGTCCACAAGTCGCTCCAAGTCTTGAATGATATGAGACGTGAGGAACACTGTTTTCTCTCCGCGTTTGCAGAAGTCTCGTAAGTATTCAACAAACAGCCGTCTGTAGCCAGGGTCTAATCCTAATGAGAAGTCATCCAGAATGAGCAATTCGGGATCTTGGGCCATCAGTAGTCCTAATGCCACTTGGCTCCGTTGTCCGTTCGACATCTGACTGAGCAACTGATAATCCTTAACTTGAAGTAATCGCATCAGTTCATAGTATGCGTCTCGGTTCCATTTAGGAAAGAATGGAGCATAGAATCGCTCTATTTGTGCGATGGTCATAAACGGATATTGTACATGTCCCTCAAGTAGTAGTCCAATTCGAGCGCGTACTTTGGAGGGCATCGTACGTATATCATAACCTAAAAGTCGGCATGAGCCGGAGTGAGGCTGAATAAATCCTGAGAGGATATTGATTGTGGTCGTCTTGCCGGTGCCGTTTTTACCTAATAGACCAAGTATGCGTCCCCGTGGTACGGAAAAAGACATGTTCTCGTAGATAAGTCGTTTCCCGTAATAGTGGGTGACGTGGTCATATTCTATCATATTTGTATCCATAGCGACTGCAAAGGTACTGCTTTTTTTTCAATTAACCAAGCCTATACCCCTAAAATCCCAACTAATGGGGATTGTGCAGGTGGGTAAAAAGCAGTACTTTTGCAGCGTGAAAAAAAGGCTACTTTTTATACTAATCTTTTGCGTACAATGGCTCTGGGCGGCGCAGCCGGATTCTTTGCGATTAGATAGTGCTCAGCAAGCGCTATTGGATAGTATAGATAAGATGTTTACCATTCAGGAAGTAGTAGTGACGGCAGAAGAATCGACGGGTCATAGTAGTGCCAGCGTGATAGGTAAAGAGGCGATTCAGCATATTCAGCCTTCCTCCTTCACAGATATTCTCCAGACGCTTCCGGGTGGTACGACAAAAGACCCTAACCTGACGAATGTCAATACTATTCGCCTCCGAGAAGCAACGAATAGCGCGAGCAGTAGCGATTATGATGCTTCGTCTCTTGGAACCTCTTTTGTCGTTGATGGCGCTCCTGTTAATACCGATGCCAATATGCAATATGTCCAATCTGACGTCAGTGGAGCAGACTCTAAACGTAATAGCGTGGGAGCAGGTGTTGATATGCGAACTATTTCGACGGATGATATTGATAAGGTGGAGATTATTCGAGGGATAGCAGGTGCTGAGTATGGGGATGTGACATCCGGTGTCGTGAAGATTGAGCGGACAAGTAAGCCGACACCTTGGAGAGCGCGATTTAAGGCAGATGGATTTAGTAAGTTGCTCTTCTTTGGTAAAGGAATAGGATGGAATAACGAAAAGACGGTGCTTAATTTTGGAGTGGATTACTTAAATGCCAAAGCCGACCCGACCAACACCTTGGAAAATTATCAACGTATCACTGCCTCGGTGCGTTTGCAGCAGAAGTGGGAGATAAATGCCATTCACTTGCGCTGGCAAAGTCATTTGGATTATACCGGTAGCATTGATAACGACAAAATAGACCCGGATATACATAACAACCGCGAGGATAGTTATCGAAGTGAATACCATAAGTTAAGTTGGAACAATACTTTCTATCTGCATAGCCACGGTGTCGAGTGGTGGAGATGTAGTGTGCAAGCCAATCTGTTAGGCGAGATGGATCGTATCGAACAGACGCGATTAGTGCAATTGACAACGCCTAAGAATCCTGCCATCGATAATATGGTAGAAGGCGAGGCTACCGTACGATTCCTTCCCTACAAATACACGGCTAAACACATGGTTGAAGGTGTGCCGATTAACGTCTTTATTCGCCCTAAAGCCGAGTTCTATTTCTCAACATGGCGCATAGAGCATAAGGCGAATATAGGTATTGAGTGGCGTTATACCAAGAACTTCGGTAGAGGACAGATATACGACTTAAGTCGTCCGCTTAATTACTCCTCGACCTTGCGTCCGCGAGCTTACTACGATATTCCCGCCACGAACCAGTTAGCGTGGTATATTCAAGACGATATCACTTTTCCCATTGTGAAGCACTTACGCCTCGACCTCAATATAGGACTACGTGGAACCTCTTTATTGGGGCTTGGAAGTGAATATGCGATTAGCGGTAGGTGCTATTTAGATCCACGTGCTAACCTTACTATCAATTTTCCATTTACTAAAGGTAAGTGCTACGTCGCTGGCGCTATCGGGCAGCACACCAAAATGCCTACCTTGCTGCAACTCTCACCCAATCTGTTATATCTGGATTTGCAAGCGCCCAATGCTACAATTGCTCCCCAAGACCAAACCATGCAAATCTATACGCATATCATTGATCCTACTAATTATGCGCTTCAACCGGCGAGAAACCTTAAGTGGGAAGTGCGTGCCGGACTTGATATAGATAAGCACCGTTTGTCCATTACTTATTTCGAAGAAAACATGAGCAATGCTTTCAGGGGGCTGATGCAAGTCGAAGCGTTCCACTATACCATCGAGTCGAGTGATTACAAACGTTTGCTCACCTATTCCACAACTACTAATGGTAGCCGTATCTTCAAGCAAGGAGTAGAGTGGCAGTACCAAAGTCCGCGTATTCAGGCTATATGCACTCGATTTACGGTTAATGGCGCCTGGTTGAGAACCACTTATAGCAATAGTGAAAAGATGTTCTCCACAGAGAAAAGCCCCGGCGTCGTTCAGGGAGTCAATGTGCAAGACCATTATATAGGCCTATACGACTGGACGGAAGGGTATATTCGCGAGAGCTTGAATACCAATCTCGTTGCGGATATCTATATTCATAAAATCGGACTCACCGTTAGTGCTACATTGGAGACGACGGTATATACGGCGTCGAAGACCTTAGAGAAGAACGGACGACCTATTTCCTATATATCGTCTGAGGATGGAGTACTCCATCGCTATGATGCTGCGGCGGAGCAGGATGCAATACTTAAGACGTTGATTTTTGATTATAATAGCGGACAATTTGTGCGTCGTACGGTGCCTTTTGAAGGCTATCTGAACCTGCGCGTACAGAAAAGTATAACTCGTTTTGCTAATATCGCGCTATATGTCAATCGGTTATTAGATATCCTTCCTGATTATCAGGTAAGTGGTCCCAGCGGTGGACAAGTGACTATTCACCGAACCGCAAGTCCTTATTTCGGCATGGAGATAAATTTGAATATATAAGATGAAATGTAAAGTTATTAGTATGGGTTTCATGGTGTGCTTGCTGTTGGCAGCATGCGAACCTACCTCTTTGAACCAGACTGCACGTGTAACGGTTGTTTTGCAGATGGAGCAATTGGAGGATGTGTCGCATATACACATCACGGCTCATGACGTCAATATGAACAAAGATTATACGGATAGTACGTTATCGCTGACTATTCCTATTGGGTATTACGATTGGTCTATATCCGCTGAGAATAACGGCAGAGCTATTCGAGGGTATCTACGTGGTGTCGTAGTGTCGCAAGATTGCTCCGTCACTATCCAAACCGACTATATGAGCACAGGGGAGGGTGATTTCGTGCTTGCTGAGATTTTCTTTGCGGGAACAGAGACTCCGGAGGGCAAACGGTACATCGGCGATAAATATTTCGTTATCTATAATAACTCCGAGGACACTTTGTCAGCCGATGGATTGATTTTAATGGAGGCCGACCTGAACTCCGTGCAGAAGTATAAATTAGACTATGACTTCCGTAGCGAGTATTTTGCAGTCGATGCGTTGTATCGTGTTCCCGGAACAGGTACAACCTATCGCGTCGCACCCGGAAAGGCATTGCTTATTGCTGATAACGCGATGAATCACAAGGAGGCTAATCCGAACTCCTTTGATTTAAGTGAGGCGGATTTGGAGTGGTTTGACGTCTCATCAAGTGCCGGTATCACGGATGTGGATAATCCGCAAGTGCCGAATATGGATAAGTTGTATTGTTATACCTATACGATTTGGGTGCCGCATAATCAGGGACATAAGTCCTTTGGCTTGGCGCGATTCCCCGAAGGTATGACAGCGGAGAAGTACTTCGCAACGGATACGTATTACCTGAATTATAAGTATGAGTTAGTAACCTCAGCCGGTACGTTCTCTCAGTCCAAGAAGTCGTATGTTATCCCGAACGAGTGGATTGTGGATGCGGTTAATCTCTCTCCCTCGGAGACGTTTCAGTGGTTAACCTTTAGCCAAACTCTTGACGCAGGTTATACTTACGTGGCACCTACAGGTAGTGATGTCACGCGATTTGGTAAGGCTGTGCGTCGTAAGGTACAACAGATAGTTAATGGACGGCGTGTATTACAGGACACGAATAACTCTACTGACGATTTTGAGCATGGAGTACCTGCTAATCCGAATTATTTCAAATGAGTATATTTTTAGTCATATTAACAGCATTGGTTACCGATACGGCTCGGACTGATTTGACCTTATCCGGTCACTTCGGACAGGGCACTGAGCTCTATGACGGCACACAGATTGGTGGCTTTTCCGTTGAGGCTCAGTCCATATATGATATTACTTCGAGTAGTCGTATTTTCGGCGAGGCGTCGTATCACTGGGAAGATTGTAAGCAGACGCGGTATGTGGATAATGCTGACTACCGATTAGTTGCTCCTTATTGGACAGTCGATAGTGTAGGAGGGGATATGCGACGTGAGACATATGCTTTTTACGGAGGATATAGAATGCTTAAGAACCATATCTTATGGCATGCCGCATTGCAGTTCCGCGCAGAGCAGAGTTATCGGATGCGTGACCCGAGAGCTAAGAATAAAGTTACTGATTTGCGTGTAGAAGCGTCTATCGGGTACCAGTGGCAACAATATGCCCTCAGCCTACAAGCGTACGGGGGTAGGTATAAGCAGAATAATGAGATACGATTCTATTCCGAATTAGGTGAGACCACTATCTACCACATGGCGAATGATACGGAGCCCTATGCGCGCTTCTCCAGTAATAATAAACTCAGTTACTACACCGGCTACCGCGCCGGAGTAGGTGTGCAACTTCTGCCTACCACCGGTTTCATGGCAGGAGTTCAGTATGATTGGTTCCGGTTTAAAAAAGAGCTCTCTATCAACACTCAAGTCCCTATTGCCGCACTCACTACTCACACCCTTTCTGCACAGATAGGATATATGGCTACGCGTTGGAGAGTAACCGCTACTGCCGGAGCGGAACTTAAACGTGGTGAACTATATCTCTATGGAGATAATGCCAATAACTACTACGAGTTGCTATTCCTTGTGCCGAATTATAGCAAGAACTTGGTGTTTGCCCATGTTTATGGAGACTATCGTTTACCATTGCCAGTAGGAGATATGCTCTTTGCTGCAAGAGTGAACTATGACATGTTCTTGCAGCGGGTAGAGGAGGGAGTTCAGGTGCAATATACTTTCCCGCTCAAAAAGCGTTACTCGTGGTTAGTTCGTGCGCAAGCCCGATTGACACAGTTTGATAATGCACACGCTTGGCAAGTAGGACTATCAACCGGTTTAACGTTCTAATAAGACTTATTATATAATTTGTCATTT
Organism: uncultured Bacteroidales bacterium; assembly: GCA_900319025.1. Classification (GTDB taxonomy): domain Bacteria; phylum Bacteroidota; class Bacteroidia; order Bacteroidales; family Paludibacteraceae; genus Colicola. Next base: position 2,652 of record ONMT01000051.1, on the reverse strand, counting down.
GTAATATGTAATTTTTTATTTTAAATTATGAAAAAGATTCTATTTATCGTTGCAGTGGCTCTGGTGACGTTGACTGCATGCCAAAAAGGGCAAGTGAAAGAAACAGTCTATTCAGTGGACGAAGTGTTTGTGCATGGTGATTCGCTCGTGGGCGATACCATCTCGGTAGAAGGTATGTGTTTGCATTTGTGCAAGCATGGTGGTCGTAAAGCGTTTTTGCGCAGTAGTGATCAAGGTGAGTTTATTCGTGCTAATGCTGTTGCCTTTGAGTCTTTCGCGCCTGAGTGCGTGAATAATAAGGTACGCGTGCGCGGCATGTTACGCGCGGTGGAAGTACCGGTAGAGGTTAAAGAAGCAGAAGAGTCGCACGAAGAGGGCGAAGAGGCTTGCTCTGTATGCTCGACTGTTAAGAAGTTCTACATCGATGCCGATTCCTACCAAATCATTCTCCCTGAGCAGTAATTCGTCATTTTACATTTTTAACTAAACAAGAGCCGCACGTCAAACGACATGCGGCTCTCTCAATTCATCAATTTATCAATTCATCATTCCATTAGTTCTCCAGCGACGTTGTACACTTTTCCATTGTGGCGGATAAGCAGTTGTCCGTTTTGGATGAACTTCTCGGCACGTGTCGCCGTTTGTTGAATGCTTTCAATAGCGGTTGACGGGCTCTTGGTATTCAATGTAGCAAGTACGCTGTACCAGTTTGTTTTGTCTGCGAAGTTAAAGGTCTGTCCTAAGAGCAGATAGTCAGCAGTCGTTCTTGCGCGGCATCCAATAGCTGTTTGTGTAGCATCTGCATTCCGTGCTACGCAGCTGATAGTGGATGAACCGCCACCTGTACCCAACGTATCTATGCTGACCAAGGTCAAGTCCTCATCGTAGTTGAATGCCATCTGAATACCATTTAGCGTCTCGTGGTTATATGCTATGACACCGGTAGCGGTAGGGAAAGCAGCTACCGTGATGTTCAGAGCGTCGTTAGCTGCGGCGTGGATATCGGCATTGAGTGCCTTGCCATTCGCTTGGTTGATTACATAAACAAGACCATTATTCATGTTGCCGGAAGTAGAAATAGTCTTTTCACCGATAGTGATACTACCTTTACTGATACCGCCGCAGATGTAAATTCTGCCTTTTTCGAACTTGGTCTGTTGGAATTGCAGGTTACCTTTTATCGGGTGATATTCGATAAACTCACGCTTTAGGTCTGTTCCGTAAGCAGCAGCATAGATACCGCTCTCTGTACTGTTTTTGTAGGTACCAACCACATACAGTTTGCCGTTCTCATAGTGCATACCAACTGGGCGGTCGTAAACTAAATCGTCGCTATTGATTACGTAGGCGAGATATTTCATGTGGTCGTCGTATTTGATGATAACGGTGTTGCAGTTACTGCTCTTTTGCTGTGCATTACCATTCCATTTGTTCGGACGCATTGCGATAGTGTCCTTCCAGGTAGGGAAGAGTGTGTCAGCTTGATAGCCGGCGAGGTAGACGTTGTTTTCTTCATCTTGTGCCAGTCCTGCCCAAGCGTATGAGTCGTTAGGGTCTGCAGTCATTGTGGAGGTGCGCTCGTAACTTGCAGTGATGTTGTTACTCTCGGTTACGAATGAGGTGTTGTCGTGCACGTTGATAAAGGTTACATAACGACCTTTCTTATTGCGCATCTTCTGCGCAAAGATAGCTCCTCCGTCTTTTGTAGCCATATTTACACTACCTCCGAGGTCAAACTGATACGTCGTGTCCGGAACAGTCCATAACACCGTACCTTCTTTGTCTACTTTTGCCATAAAAGCATTTGTCAGCGCTTGTAAGCTTAATTTACTTGCCGTACCTCCTTGATAGGTCTCACCATCGAAATGCAAACCAACTTCATCCTTGGAAGCCGTAGAGTAACTCGATAGCAGTAGCAGACTGCCGTCAGCATAGTAATCGAGATTGTACAATTGCGTTTGTCCTTTGGTAGCATCTGCTTGTTCTGCTACTAATGTTTTGAAATAGCCAGGTTCTGCTGCCTGTGCCATTACGCTCAGCCCTAAGGCCGCTAAAAAGATAACTTTTTTCATAAGCATAATAATTTAGTTAATAATTTATATTTGGTATTTATTTCCAATTAGGCTATAGCCATTTGTTTTCGACGACAAAATTACTACTTTTTCCCCGTTCCTGCAAGCCTCCACCACCAAAATACCAACTATTTGGGATGGTAGAAAGCATTAGTAATATAGAGAAAAATGGAGGTTGCTATTGACAGGCTAAAGTCTCGCAATAATCTCGCAAAAATCGGGCAGTTAATTAAATTGAATTTTGGGGACAAAATGGATAAAAATGCATGTTCATTCCATGTCGAAAAAGAGTTCTATTATATGTTAAATTTTAAGAATATGGTGTCAAATGTTATGAAAATGCATTATTTTTGGATATATCGCTTGCGACATTAAAATAAAAGCAGTACATTTCGGCACGCCCCTTCCCTAAACAAGTTTAGGGTGGGTATCCACTCCGAAGATATAACTGCGCCCTGCGGGACGTACGCAAAGGGAGCACAAAAATGAAGACGGGTAAACCCTTTACAGAATGCCCCACTATGCCCTTTATGTGCAAGCACCTAAGTCCATAATGGTGCCTTCTATATAGAATAAAATT
>ONMT01000037.1 GCA_900319025.1 uncultured Bacteroidales bacterium | reverse complement strand
GCGTTCGTTTATCTTTATCGTACTCGCAGCCGGTTTGCTTTATATCTATACGTTGACCAATAAAATGAAGTCATCGTATGTTTACGCCCTTTTAGCTGTTCTGGTACTGGTAGATATGGTGCCCATCAATCGCCGCTTCTTTGGAAACAAAGACTTTGAGACAAAGAAGAACACCGACCGCTATTTTGCTATACAACCTTGGGAAGAGCAGATTCTACAAGATAAATCGTTAGACTACCGCGTACTCAATCTCGCTGCCAATACATTTAACGATGCACGAACAAGTTATCGTCTCAAATCCATTGGCGGCTACTCTGCTGCTAAACTGCGCAGATACCAAGACTTAATAGATGAGCATATTAGTAAAATGAACTGGAACGTACTCAATATGCTGAATACCAAGTATATTGTGACACGGCAAGGCGTAATGACCAATCCAGACGCAATGGGAAATGCGTGGTTTGTCAATAACGTACAGTTTGTATCAACTCCAGACGAAGAATGCGCAGCGCTGAACACACTCGACCTAAAACATACGGCTGTTGCAGATGAAAAGTTCCGCGACATTTTGGACTGTGAATCACAACCCAACGAAACGGACGTTATCCAAATGACGCAATACCAACCGAATGAATTAGTTTATAATAGTCAGACGACAAATAATCGAGTAGCGGTTTTCTCTGAAATATATTATCCCAAAGAATGGCATCTATATATTGACGACAAAGAGCAAGAAATCGGACGTGTTAACTACGTTCTTCGTGCAGCCATCATTCCCGCCGGAAAACACAAAATCACCATGAAGTTTATTCCGAATGCACTCAAGATAGACAAATGGAGCTATACGTTCACCATTATTCTTGTGCTATGTTCTCTAATATTGATTACCTATCCTCTTTGGAGAAAGTTTTTACACAAATCTAACGCTGCACCAATCGCAACATCCATGTTATAGTACTCCCAATCGGCAAAACGACCGGTGAAATAGATATTGTACGGCGCCAATTTATTCTTCAAAGACTGAATAAGTTGGCGCGTCTCTTTTGTCTGAATAGGATATGTATAAGGGCTATAGTGATGAGCAATATACTTAGGATGGAACGGCATCTTCTCTAAATCAGTTTTTATATCCGCCAAAGCCATCTCATCCGTAAATTCAACTGTTCCGGTCAATACACCCTCTTTATTGTTCGTCGCAGAGAAGTTGCCAGTACATATAATGCGATGAGCATGATGCTCCTCACTTGGCTGATAAATCCAAGAATACGGATTCTTATCTATCTCACAAAAAACGGCTGTCGTTCCGTGTGCTTGTAATTGTTCTACCGGCAATTTATATTCATTCAACTCAACACCGGACAAGATAGAAACCAATTGCTTGATATTGCCACAATAAACTACTTTATCAAATGCTTCTTCATTAATATAAATCTTTGCATTTTTATAATCAAGGCATTTAACATCAGACAGATAACGGATATCTAATCCTTCTGCTAAACGGTTTGCTATCAATTGTGAACCACCTTCTTTCTCGTAATAGAATGTAGAGTGCACAAATTGCTTTTCTTCCACATGATTGGCATTATGATCACGCATTTCTTGAACTGTAGGCATCGGTAATTTGCCTTCCAACCAATCAAGCGACACTTTAGTCAAATCGCACTTCCACACTTTTCTATTATACGGTCCAAAATAAAGATTAAATAGCGTCTCGCCAAAACGATTAAGCAAAAACTCTTCGAAGTTATTGCCTCTCGGCTGCCCCTCGAGTTCCAGTTGAACCAAATCGCGATAAAACCTGTCTTGAATAGCTTGGTCAAAATAGTACACATGATCCTCTATCGGATACGGAACCATTAATCCACTAGGCATCGCTACTACTGAATGGCGATCTGCTTTGATAAACTCATTCTCCTTATCAAATCGCTGCCAAAACCAATCAAGAACATCTTGACGCTTGGAATTAAAGATATGCCCACCGCATATATGAAACAACGAACCATTGATACGCTTACAACGAATTAAACCTCCAGGATTAGTTTCTTTCTCAAAGACAATTACTTGGTTCGAAGAATCATGCGACAGCTCTTGCGCTACCGTTAAACCGGATATTCCTGCTCCTATAACTGCAATTTTACTCATGCCACTTAGACAATTTGATTGGGTGAATAAAGAATATACCCTCAGGGAAGTTGGATAGTAGCGACGTCAAATTATAGTTGTACTTAGCAACAAAAGCCTCCTCTTCTCCAAGTAATGGTGATGGAGCTTTAGGATTCCTCACTTTCGCTACATGAGACAGATACTTCTTGGGATAAATTTGTGCTATACCATGTAATTTAAGGTCCTTATCCAGGATAATATCATTCGTCGCAAATATTAACGAAGTAGGTATTGCATATTCAACAAACAACCCGGTTGCAGCAAATGCGCCGCAATAGGTCGCAAATTTATCCATTACGTTAGTAGGCAATAATAAAACATCGCTGTATGCCCATACTAAAGGATAGCTTAACTTCACATTGTGAATTACAATATCCCACATGTATTTTAGCAGCTTGCGAAGCATACGATTTCTAAAAGCATAATAACATGCTCTAAATAAGTATCGCGTAGTAAGCGAACCGGTTTGCAATCCATGCGCATGAAAACGTAGCTCCGCTTCTTCCTTAGATGGTAAAATATTCTCTACCTCCACACCTCTCTGCTTCACTTTATATTGACGCATAGATTCTACATGTCGAGCAGCAAAACATTCGTATATCTCACGCAAATCATAAATATAGCTCTGATTGGTACCTATACCCGTTTCATCGAAAAGATTATTCTCCGATATATGAGGATTGATAATCATATCATCCGCCACAATGAAATAATGCGTAAATCCCTTATTCTTAAGGTGTTGGTACGCTTGAGCAATATAAGATTGGAACTGATAAGAAGAAGCGTAAACTGGAATAACGTTCTCCTTTTCTCCATCGTAAAAAGGCATTAGATGATAGATATATGAGAACTTACCAGTATATAACTTCTCCAATCGAGCTATATTCTTATCAAAGCGATGATTATATATAATCAACAATGCTATTTTTGTCATATCACAATAGTCCTTTAGTTACATTATAACGGAAACGTACCAAAATTGTTCCTTTGGCGGGCTGTAGGCATAACGTGTATAAAACCAACAAAACCATCGTAGCACACCACTTTATCAACTCTGAACCTAAACGCTTCATATATGCCATCCGCCCAAGAGCTTGCGTCCGTAATTTCTCACTCTGACCAACACCATAGCCCAACTTAGCTATAAATTCATTTGTAGTTCGTCGAGGTGGAATACAATGCTTTACTTTGATATTCGGAAAATACAAAATAGGCAAGTGTTTTTCGTGCAAACGATTGAAAATATCTTTTTCCTCACCACCCAACAAACTATTCCCCACGCGACCTAATGAGATATTGAATACTCCAACTTGCTCTATTGCTCTTCTACTAATGCCCATGTTCGCGCCGATTGGATACTTATTCGCAGCAAAAGGAACCACCTCTCTACCTAAATCAATGGCACTCACAAAGCCCATAGTCCACGGACTCAACCATTTAGGTGTCTCCCCCTCAAAGAAAGGTTCAATTGGTCCTCCAAAAGCTTGAGCGTGTGGATAGCCTTTTAGATCCTGTTGCAGATTAGCAATATAATCTTTTTCCACCATCGCGTCATCATCCAAAAACACAAGCCAATCACCCTTTGCTTCCTTGATGCCGCGATTACGCGCGAAAGACAAGCCTTGCTCCGTTTCAACAAAATAATGATAACTTACAGCAGCATAATCCTGCACAAAACGTTGACACTCAGCAGCTGTCTGGTCAGTAGAGTTATTATTCACGAGTATAATCTCCCACCCAGACTGACAACTATTTTGTGCCAAACGGCTGAGACATTCGTAGATATATTTGTCGCGATTATATGTGCAAATAATAAACGAAATCATAACTAATCAGGATTTATTGGTGTACACATTTCTTCTACAATAGGCACTGACAGAGTGCAATACTGCCGCAACAATGGAGCGAAAGTATAACAATGTATCCCCATTGCTTTCGCATATATGGCTACCGAAGAAAAGGCAGTATAAAATTCGCAGTCTGGATGCGCCATTAACGTATTCTCCAAGCTCACATCAGCTTCCAACTCTACCAAATCAGCATCTATATACTCATGTATCCACTTGTTATAGGAAAGATACCTTGCTCTATTTTCTATAGTTAACAAGTACGGATGAGGTTTATACACAATGCGTTTGTAGTGCTTAGCGTTAATAAACGCGCCTAATTGCTGAAACACTTGTTGTACCTGCTCATCCGTTATCCACCTATAGTACGGGTCCAATGATATCATTGCCTGAGGAGCGACATCTAATGGTATAGGTTGAAAAGGCAAACCTATTACCCGTGTAACATCTTTATGCATTGGAAAACACATCGGATTCGTAGCAATACAGCCCATGAACTTCGGATGCTCTACTTCTATCATCTTCGCTTTTAACGTAAAAATACGTGGAAATAGAGGTCTTAATATGCACTTGACAAATAGAGACTTCCATCCGGTAAAAGCATATATCTCTTCTTTTCGATACGAACCAGACCCATCTTCTATAATATAATAGCCTTTACACTGTGGATTAGTTACAAAGGCACTACATAAATCATTATCACACCCTTGCGTATAGTAGTAAAAATCAGATTCTCCTACATGAGCCTTTATTAAATCATCCAACCAACGTAGATTTTTATAAGTTCTACAAATGCGCCATCCTGCAAACAAGCGCCCTGATGTCGCGGACGAATTGAGTTCCGTCTCAATCACATCATATGCAGGGCTGTGCGCTGGTAATTGGTAATTACGAGTCGCTAAAAACACACAATCGGACGCATTTAACCCATCTACTTGTATAAGATGATTACATATAGAGAAACCTAAATGACTCGATACACAGAACAAATATTTTAATTGTTTTTCAACCATTTTCAGAGTGCAAAGGTACTGCTTTTTTATCATTTATGCAAATTTTTTAGGGATTTTTTAGTATTTTCTTGCAAGTTTCAAAATAAATATGTAACTTTGCACCGATTTTGAATAATTATAAACATATACAGAATATGCTGAACAACAAAGTTGTGCTTATAACCGGTGGTACCGGTTCCTTTGGAAAGAAATTCGTAGAGGTCATTTTGCGGGATTATCCTAAGGTGAAGAAAATCATTATCTATAGTCGCGATGAACTTAAACAGTATGAGCTTCGTCTTAAATATCCCAAAGAGCAATATCCACAGTTACGATTCTTTATTGGTGACGTTCGGGACTTAGAACGTTTGACACGTGCTTGTGAGGGAGTGGATGTTATTATTCACGCAGCTGCTATAAAGCAAGTGGATACTGCCGAGTACAACCCCGACGAATGTATTAAAACCAATGTTCACGGAGCACAAAACGTCATAAAAGCTGCGCTTGCTTGCGGTGTTCATGACGTAGTAGCACTTTCGACGGATAAAGCATGTGCGCCTATCAATCTCTATGGAGCGACTAAATTAACAAGCGACAAACTCTTTACTGCTGCTAATAATATTCGCGGTAGTAAGGATATACGATTCTCAGTTGTGCGATACGGCAACGTCATGGGAAGCCGTGGAAGTGTTATTCCTTTCTTTATTCGTAAGCGAGATGAAGGTGCTGAGTTCCTCCCTATTACTGATATGCGCATGACACGGTTCAATATCTCCCTTGAAGAAGGCGTAGCAATGGTTATGTATGCAATTGGTCATCATTTAGGCGGCGAGATATTCATTCCAAAGATTCCGAGCTATAAGATTTGCGATGTAGCAACAGCTATTGCACCTAATATCCCGCAGAAAGAAGTGGGTATCCGTCCGGGTGAAAAACTGCATGAGGAAATGATTACCGTTACCGATGCTTTAGACACTATAGACTTAGGCAAATACTACGTCATTATGCCATCTGTTAGTTTCAACGTTTCGCGCGAGGACTACATTAAGCACCACAACGGCAAACCTGTGCCAGATGGTTTCCACTATAGCTCTGATAATAATACCGAATGGGAAACTCCTGAAACGATGCGCAAAAAAATACGCCTATACGTTGACCCAAATTTTGAGGTAAAATGATTAGTCATCCTATTCCATATGGCCATCAGCTCATTACAGATGAGGATATACAAGCAGTAGTTGAGACACTTAAGTCTGACTATCTTACCCAAGGTCCCCGTATTCCTGAATTCGAGCTACAGTTTGCCAACTATCTTGGCTGTAATTACGCTTGTATGGTTAGCAACGGAACCGCAGCCTTGCACCTTTGTGCGATGGCATTGGATATCAAGCCGGGAGATAAGGTAATCACTACCCCAATTACCTTCGTTGCTTCTGCTAACGGTTTCCGATATCTCGGTGCCGATATCGTTTTTTGCGATATTGACCCTAAGACATTCTTAATGGACTTGGACAAGTTGGAGACTATTCTAAATGCCTCACCAACAGGAACTTATAAAGCGGTTGTGCCTGTAGATTTTGCGGGATACCCTATCGATGAAGAACGTTTACACAAGTTAGCACAACAATATGGCTTTGCGACAGTGATTGATTGTTGCCATGCTCCTGGTGGCAGTTGGACGGATAGCAAAGGTGAGACGCAAAAGATAGGAAATTGCAAATATGCAGACTTAAGCGTTTTCTCTTTCCACCCAGTAAAGCATATCGCGGCAGGCGAAGGAGGTTGCATCACTACCAATCGCAAGGATTTATACGACAAAGTAGCCCTTTATCGTACTCACGGCATTACGAAAGACACCAATCTGCTAATTAAGAACGACGGCGGATGGTACTATGAGATGCAAGAGTTAGGATACAACTACCGTATCACAGAGTTCCAAGCGGCATTAGCCTCCAGCCAACTTAAACGCCTCGATTGGAGTATTGAGCGCAGAAATGAGATTGCAAAGAAATACGATGAGGCTTTGGACAAATTACCTATACTTATTCCTTACCGGCAAGAAGGCATAACTCATGCTTTCCACTTGTATGTGGTTGAGGTGCATCCGAAACGCCGAAAGGCATTGTATGATTATCTGCGTGAGCATCAGATATTTGCTCAAGTGCTGTACATTCCGGCTCACACGATGCCGTATTATAAAAGCCTTGGTCATAAAGAAGGCGAGTGCCCTGTAGCAGAAGATTACTATACTCGCTGCTTGGCTTTACCGATGTATCCTTCATTGACAGATGAGGAACAGCAGTATGTAATTGATACAATATGGGATTTTTATTCTCAGCTACCGACTAAAGGCTGAGAGATAAGCGACAAATGAAAAACTTATGCATCATACCGGCGCGGGGTGGAAGCAAACGTATTCCGCGTAAGAACGTCAAGGAATTTCTTGGCAAACCTATTATAGCATACTCCATTGAGGCAGCGCTCAATAGTCACCTCTTCGACGAAGTAATGGTTTCTACAGATGATACCGAAATAGCTAAAATAGCTCAGCAATATGGCGCATCCGTTCCTTTTATGCGTAGTGCGGAGACTTCGAACGATTTTGCCACAACCGCCGATGTACTCAACGAAGTACTCGCACAGTATCAATTGCGCGGACTTGTGTTTGACAATATGTGCTGCATATATGCTACAGCCCCGTTAATTACTTCAAATAGTATTATAGATGCATACCATCGTCTATCCGAAGGTGATTTTGTGACTGTGTATCCTGTAGTTGCATTTTCCTATCCCATTTGGCGCTGCTTGGATGTAGCGGAAGATGGGTCAATGAAACGTCATTGGCCGGAATATGAGAACAGCCGCTCACAGGATTTGCCGAAAGAGTATCACGATACGGGTACATTCTATTGGTATAAACTATCACAAGGCACAATGACCACAGGCAAAACATGTGCTATTATTGTTTCCGAAGAGTGTGTGCAGGATATTGATACAGAAACCGATTGGAGACTCGCTGAGATGAAGTATAAGCTTCTGAATGCTAAACAAGCGTAAGATATATTTGCGAGCAGATGCAGGACCTGAAATTGGTTATGGTCACTACATCCGGAGTCTAGCTTTGGCAGATATGTTAAAGCAGGATTTCGATTGTACGATGTTTACGCAAACACCTACAGATTACCAACTTCGTGAAGCAAAAGAAGTTTGTTCTGTTATTTCATTGCCAAGCGATGATAGCAAATTCGATAAGTTCTTGGACTATTTGAAGGGCGATGAGATTGTGGTGCTAGATAACTATTTCTTCACGACCAACTACCAACGTGCTATCAAAGCCAAAGGCTGTAAACTTGTCTGTATTGATGACATGCACGACAAACATTATGTGGCGGATGTTGTTATCAATCATGGATGTACTAATGCTTCTCTTTTTGATATAGAGCCTTATACACATCTCTGCTTAGGGTTTGAGTATGCGTTGCTGCGTCGACCGTTCTGGCAGCCCAAAAAGCAATCACGCGAACTAAATTCTTATGCCATCTGCTTCGGCGGAGCGGACCCACAGAATCTTACACTCGACTATGCAAAGCGCATCACTTCTGAACAGCCTTTTGGTCATATTATAGCTATTATAGGCGACTCGTATCAACATGAGGACTCATTGCGTGAAGTACAAGGTATTGAAGTGCGTAAACGACTCACTGCCAATCAAATGGCGCAGATATTCAGTTCTGCTGAGCATGTCATTTGCTCTGCCAGTACTACAGCTTATGAAGCTTTAGCATGCGGTGCGGAAGTAACCTCAATATGTTATACTGACAATCAAAAAGAACTTCATCATTTACTTTCCTCAACGAATTTCACTCAATCATTTCCGAAGTTCTACAACTGCTTACGTAACGAATTTATTCAATTAGCTTGGCGGCTTGTCAACTACAGAGAGTTAACTCAATCTGAGTCACGTCAGATTTGGCAGTATCGAAACGACGAAGAAGTACGTCAGTGGATGAAAAACGACAATCCTATCGCATGGGAAGAGCACACCGCTTTTATCAATACATTGCAGAGCGATAGCACCAAGCAGTATTATGCCTTTTTTATTGGCGACATCTTTGTCGCGTCATACGACTTGGTTCATATTGCAAATCGCGAGGCAGAGTGCGGACTATTCCTCAATAAAGAGTACGAAGGCATTGGTTTGGCTTCAGCGATGCAAACCATTATGGAGCAAGAAGCTACGAGTCTGCAAGTTAATCGTCTATATGCACAAGTACGTGAGAATAATCATCTTTCTTTACGTTTCTTTCTGCGCAATGGCTTTGAGGAATATCAACATAGTAACAACTACGTCTATTTACATAAATCGATATGATAAACGGAGTATACATAGTAGCAGAGTTATCCGCTAACCATGGCCATAAATTAGAGAATGCGCTTGCTTCTGTACGTGCTGCAAAAGCAGCAGGAGCTGATGCAATAAAGATTCAGACCTATACCGCAGACACGATTACTCTTGACTGCGATGCCCCAGATTTTCAAGTCAAATCCGGCACAATATGGGACGGCGTCACTTTGCACCAACTCTATGAGCAAGCTTATACTCCTTGGGAGTGGCATAAAGCCATCTTTGATGAGGCCAAGCGCATCGGAATAGACTGTTTCTCTACGCCATTTGATAAGACAGCAGTGGACTTCCTTAACGAGTTAGGCAATCCGATCTATAAGATTGCCTCATTTGAGATAACAGATATACCATTGATAGAGTATGCTGCATCGAAGCATAAACCAATGGTAATCTCAACGGGAATCGCAACCCCAGATGATATTCAGGCAGCGTTAGATGCATGTCGTAAGGTTGGAAATGATGATATCACATTGCTACATTGCGTCTCATCCTATCCTGCTCCATTAGAATCAGTCCATCTACGCACAATGATGGATATGGCTGAGCGATATGGGGTTCGTGTCGGTTTGTCTGACCATACAATGGGCTCGGATGTTGCGATAGCAGCAGTAGCCATGGGAGCTACGATGATAGAGAAACATTTTATCCTGGATAGAGCCATCGGCGGTCCGGATGCATCTTTCTCTATGGAGCCAAACGATTTTGATGCTATGGTTCACTCTATTCGTAATGTAGAGAAGGCATTAGGAACGGTTACATACAAATTAGACCCATCTGCCATCAAAGGTCGCGAGTTTGCTCGCTCACTCTATGTAGCACAACCTATCAAAGCAGGCGAGGTTATCACCGAAGAAAACGTACGCTCCGTTCGACCTGGATATAGTTTACATCCCAGATATCTGCCACAGATTATAGGTAAACGTATTAAGGCGGACAAAAAAATCGGAGACAGGCTCTCTCTCTCCGATTTCGAATAAAGGACTATTTATTCCCCTAATATTTCATCACATAGTTCTCGGATGGCGCCGGAGCCACCGGGGTGTTGGAGGATGCGGATGTTGGCAATCGCCTGCACTTTGGGCATAGCGTTTGGTGGGCAAGCAGCGATTCCTCCAGCTTTAGCAACGGCTTCAAGCAAGTCAATATCGTTAATATCGTCGCCCACGTAACAAACTTTGTCTAAACCGATTCCTAATTCAGCACAGATGTCTTGGCAAGTCTGCAGTTTCGTTTTAACTCCCTGTTTGACTTGGCTGCCTACTCCCATAAAGAGGTAATCAAGTTGGAGTTTCTTAGCTCTACGGGCAACTATTTCAGTTGTCTCGGAAGTAAGGATACCACACTTAACGCCGGCTTTCATGAGTCGTACCATGCCCATGCCGTCATAAACGCAGAAGCGTTTCATCTCCTCTCCGCTCGCGCCGTAATACATGCTGCCATCAGTCAGGCAACCATCTACATCGGTTAAAAATAATTTTATCTCTGCCATAATCTATAATCTACAATATACAATATCAAATTGCTTCGTCAGTTTATCCCAACTATACTTTGTTTTCTCGCCTTGTAAGTAGGTAGTGAAAGCCTTTTGTCTATTGTGTTGGAAGTAATCGACTAACGCATTCGCAATTGCGTCTGGGTCAGGTTCAACAGCATAGCCCATTTTGCCGTCATGCACAATCTCTCCTAAGCCTCCGACATTCGTCACTAAGATAGGTTTCTCGAAATGGAATGCCACTTGGGTCACACCCGATTGCGTTGCTGATTTATATGGTTGGGCTATCAAGTCAGCTGCGCCGAAGTACTTACGCAGGTCGGCATCTGGAATGAACTCATTGCGGCAGATAACCAAATCTTCCAGACCATGGTTCCGTATCTGCAATCTGTATTTCTCTTCGTCTTCGTAGAACTCACCGGCAATGAGTAGTCGCATATTTGGAAGTTTATCTTTCACTCTTCCAAAAGCATCAATCAGTAAGTCGAGCCCTTTGTATGCGCGAACAAGACCAAAGAACAACACATAGTCTTTCTTCGCATCCAAATTCAGTGCGGCACATGCTTCTGCTTTAGTCATTCGCGCGCCATAGTGATCATAGATAGGATGCGGCGAGAAAGAAGCAGGAGCGGATGTGAGTGTATGGATGTCGTTCACCACAGACTCGCTGAGCGCGACAAAAGCATCTTGGCTCTTCACGAAGTATGGCGCAAAAAGTTTATCCAATGCGCTCTTTTCGTGCGGGAACATATTATGCACTAAAGCGACACATCGTGTTACTCCGTTGCGTTTTGCAATGCGGCAGATTGTGCCATATAGCGGAGCGAAGAATGCCATCCAGTAACAGCAAATCAGCAGGTCGGGGTTTGATTTGCGAAGCATACGTCCCACGCGCAGCCAGTTGAATGGATTGCACGAGTTCAAGCGTCGGGTAATCGTTAGTGTATCAGGAGCTTGCTCGTTCGAGTACTGCGTTTTTCCGGGGAATAGGAACGACGGATATTGGAGAGTAAAAGTCCACACTTCCACCTCATGCCCTTCTGCCACGAACTGTTTAGCGAGGCGTTCGTTGAACGTCGCCAATCCGCCTCTATATGGCCATGCTGTTCCTAAAATTACTATTCGCATTGCTTCGATTTTTGACTAATTGCTTTCGACTAATTAACTTTCGGGGCTCAAAAGGCTTTCCATCCTTGCGCTTGAATCATCATCTCTTCGCCGTTACGTCCGACTATTACAGCACCAAACTCCGGTTTGGTAATATGACCAATAATATAGACATCGTCGATAGGTACTAATTTCTCGTAATCGTTGATGTCGCAAGTGAAGAGCAGTTCATAATCCTCTCCGCCATTGAGTGCGCAGGTCACGATATTAAGATTCATCTCTTCCGCGAGCACGGCCGCCTGATAATCAATAGGCAGTTTGTCCTCGTAGATAGCGCAGCCGCAGTTGGACTGATGGCAGATATGCAGCAGTTCGGACGATAATCCATCGCTGATATCCATCATCGCTGTCGGTTTGATTCCTGCCTCGCGCAGTTTAGCGATTATATCCCGCCGTGCTTCAGGTTTGAGTTGGCGTTCTAACAAATACTCTTTGCCGCTGAAATCGGGTTGCTCGGCATTGGCGACGCGCTCGCGTTCAAGCAGTTGCAGTCCCATATAGGCTGTACCGAGATTGCCAGTTACGCAGATGAGGTTATGCTCTTTTGCCCCGCTGCGATAGACTATATCTTCGTCTTTAGCGGTACCGAGACAGGTGATGGAGATGGTGAGTCCGGTCATGGAAGCGGACGTGTCACCTCCGACTAAATCGACGCCATATCGCTCGCAGGCAAGACGGATGCCGCTATATAAGTCCTCTAAGTCCTCGATGCTAAAGCGCTTTGATATACCGAGCGAAACAGTTATCTGCGTTGGCGTTCCGTTCATAGCGTAGATATCGGAGAAGTTCACTACGGCAGCCTTGTAGCCGAGATGCTTCAGCGGCACATATTCGAGATTGAAATGGATTCCCTCGAGTAGCAAGTCAGTTGTCATCAGCACGCGGATATCAGCGGCATTTTTAATTTTTAATTCTTCATTTTTAATTTTTCCAAAGTCCATCACCGCACAATCGTCGCCCACTCCTTTCTGCGTGGACGGTTGTACAGGGCGAATATTCTCCGTCAGATGACGAATTAAGCCGAATTCCCCTAAAGTCGAGATTTCCGTTCTTCCGTTATTTTTAGCCATATTTGTCCAATTTGGCTGCAAAGGTACTGCTTTTTTTGCATACATGCAAATAAAAAGTTCAGTTTGAGCAAAAACTGCTCTTTTTTAGTCAAAAGCAGGGAGTAATGAATAATGAATAATGAATAATGAATATTTTGCCCGCGGCATAGATGAACAAAGTTGGAAGTTGATGGAAGTCGGATAGTTGAGAGTTTGAAGTTGGATTTAT
>ONMT01000027.1 GCA_900319025.1 uncultured Bacteroidales bacterium | reverse complement strand
AGCGTAAAGCTTACTGGGAAGCGGAGTTTGCGGAACAGAAGGCTCATCCGGTTCGCGGGAAGAAAGTGTATAAGCGTTTGGCATCGTTTGTTGTGGCGAGGTTAAAAGAAGCGGCGATGAGCGAAGTAAGTGCATAAGCGTTTGGCATCGTTTGTTGTGGCGAGGTTAAAAGAAGCGACGGTGAGCGAAGTAAGTACATCTCAGTCTGTGAGTGAAACATATAATGCTTGAGCGAGATTTGATATCATGCGAAAGTAACGAGAAAGTGTAGAAATATTGTGTTTCTGCACTTTTTTTATACAAACATTTGCATATTTGCAAAAAAAGTATTATCTTTGCGGCTTGAAAAAATATCGACTATGTATCAGAAGAAAAATTATGACACGCGCAGGCCGAAAGAGAAAGAAATGATATTCGGTATCCGCGCTGTGATGGAAGCGCTCGATGCGGGCAAAGTGCTGGACAAAATCCTTATTCGGCGCGATATGTCCTCCGCTATAGGTCGCGAATTATTGGACAAACTGAATGCCTATCAGCTGCAAGCTGCCGTTCAACGTGTGCCCGTTGAGAAACTCAATCAGTTCACGGAGAAAAATCACCAAGGCGTAATTGCTTTCATCTCTCCGGTTGAGTTTTACAAACTGGAAGATGTGGTGCAAAACGCTTTTGATGAAGGTAGAGTGCCATTCTTAGTTGTGCTTGACGGTGTGACGGATGTGCGCAATTTTGGTGCGATAGCTCGTACGTGCTCATGTGCCGGCGTGGATGCAATCGTTATAGGGACACGCGGAAGTGCCGCCGTTAATGGAGACGCCATCAAAGCTTCTGCGGGTGCGTTGCATACCTTGCCGATTTGCAAAGTGGAGAACCTGCAAAACGCGCTCCGATACCTTCGTGATAGTGGTATTACGCTCGTTGCTGCAACCGAACATACAGACCAAAACTACACCGACGTCGATATGACACTTCCTATCGCTATCGTTATGGGTAACGAAGAGAAAGGTATCTACGAGGAGAACCTCAAACTATGCAACGAGAAAGTGCGCATCCCAATGACCGGAACGATCGAGTCGCTCAATGTGTCCGTTGCAGCCGGAGTGTTCATTTATGAAGTAGTAAGACAGCGGGGGTGCGAATAATGAAATGATGAATTGATGGAAGTACTATACGAAGATAATCATATTATTGCCGTTAACAAAACCTGCAAAGAGATTGTGCAGGGCGATAAGACCGGCGATGTGCCATTGTGCGAAATAGTCAAAGCGTATATCAAGGACAAATACAATAAGCCGGGCGAAGTGTTCTTAGGCGTGACGCATCGTTTGGATAGACCAACGAGTGGAGTAGTGCTCTTTGCGCGTACGTCCAAAGCACTCGCACGTTTGAACGCGATGTTCCAATCGCATGAGCAGATTCGCAAGACCTATTGGGCAATCGTACAAGGCGCACCCAAACTGCCGGAAGCACGGCTGGAGAACTATCTTATCCGCAACGAAGCACAAAACAAATCCTATATCGCCAAAGCCGGTTCCAAAGACGCAAAACAGGCGATATTGACCTATAAAACATTAACAGTAGGCGAACATTATTCGCTTTTAGAAATTAACCTTGAAACCGGACGTCATCATCAGATTCGCTGCCAACTTGCCGCTATCGGATGTCCTATCAAAGGAGACCTTAAATACGGCGCCAAACGAAGTAATCCAGACGGCGGTATATGCTTGCACGCCAGACAAATAGCCTTTGAACATCCCGTTTCGCACGAACAGATAATGATAACCGCTCCGACACCTGACGATAACCTATGGAAAGCACTCGCTCCCACACATTAACCGTCTGCCGCGCTTCCGCGGGAACAGGTAAGACTTATACGTTAGCTGCGACCTACGTGGCGCTGTTGCTTAGTGGCGAGAGTTATCGCTCCATCTTAGCCGTGACCTTTACCAATAAGGCAACACAAGAGATGAAAGACCGTATTTTGCTTTTCTTGGATAATATCGCCCGTAACACAGGCAAAGATGCCGATAACGCGCTCAAAGCGGTTCGTTCTCACATGATTCGTAATACCTCGCTATCGGACGATAAACTCCGTGAGATTGCCGGAAAACTCTATCGCGACATTCTTGAGGACTACGATAATATGCACATCTCTACAATTGATACTTTCCTCATGCAGCTGTTGAGCGGATTGGGACAAATGCTCGATAACGCCACAGCCGGTGCACAAGTGCAATTAGATGTGGAAGAAGTGATCAGTCAGGCGATTGACAACTTGCTTTCGAAGCCTTTGGATACCTCCGACAAAGCACTCAAACGGCTGTCAAACTATGTGGCAGACAAACTGGACGATGGACAAAGTTGGGACGTACGAACTGCGCTACATGACGTGGCGAAAGAACTATACAATGAGTCCGTCCAACAACTGGATGCCGACAAACAAATAGTCTTTGATGCGGATAAAATCATTCGCTACCGCAATGCGTTAGACTATCGCGTAAGTGAGAGTTACAGACAGTTATGCGACCTCTATGACCAATGGAAAAACTGGACTCCGGAGGTAAGTGGCGTTTCTAAATTGAGAGACTTCATAACAGAAATCGGTCAATATTTAGATGGTACTTGTGAAGAAAAGAATATGTTCCGCGGTGGTTCGGATGGTGTGATTAATATTTTGAAAGGAACGGATAAAACCGGCAGTTTTGATAAGAACTATGCGAAGATGCCAGCGCGTGGTGAAGTGGTGCGCGCCGCTTTGCTTGAACTCTATCGTCTATGCCTCGAATGCAAACGGTACTATAACACGCAGAAAACGACTACCAAACTGCTTGGAGACTTGGCACTGATGGCGGATATACGCCGCGAGATACGTAATGTGTTAGCGGAGCAGAATATGATACTTCTCGCGCAGACTGCCGATGTGCTCCATCGCGCTATGAGACAAGGAGATGCGGACTTTATCTTGGAGAAAGTGGGTATCCGCTATAACCACATTATGTTAGATGAGTTCCAAGATACATCCGTTCTGCAGTGGGAGAACTTCAAACCTTTGCTGCAGGAAATTCTTTCCAACGGAGGAACGGTTTTCATCGTAGGCGATATCAAACAGAGTATTTACCGCTGGCGCAATGGCGATTGGACTATCATGAAGAACTTAGGGGCCGAAACGCCGTACTTAGGAAACTTCTTCCAAGACAAATCGCTCAGCCGTAACTTCCGTTCACAAAAGCAGATAGTACAATTTAATCTCAATCTGTTTCATCGCCTGACCAGCGAAGGATATATCGTCGATTTAGACCCGTCTCTATACGACGAAGGCTTTCCTAATACCGATATATCAGCGTATTACGCGCCATCCCATAATGCAGGCTACGTGCAACTGCAGTTAGTTCAGTATGGCGATAAGACGTGCGAACTCGAAAAGAAAGGTGATGCCGAACAGCATATCTTAACCCAAGTGTTTGAAACCATCGCGCAACGTCTGCAGCAAGGCGATAAGCCATCGGATATGCTGTTGCTTGTTCGTACACACGACGAGGCACAAACAGTTGTTGATTTCTATCGCAACTACGCACCAACGAGCGCGCCACTCGCGAACGTTGCCATCGTGTCCGGCGATAGCTTCCATTTGGATACTTCAACGTCCGTTTTGATGATTATTCACTCGTTGCAATGGCTTGTTAAGCGCAACGAAGTCTCTCGCGCGTACCTGAAAATGGTCTGCCCGAACTTATCTGTTGAACAGTTAGAGACTATCAATCTGCAAACGCCTCTGTGCGAACTCTTGGAGGAGATAATCAAGATACTCCCGGCTTTCCAGCCGCAAGACTTAGCCTATGTGAACTGTCTGTTAGACTGCGCACATGATTTTGTTACGACGCATGATCCAAGCGCAGAAGCGTTCTTGGACTATTGGGACGATAAACTCCATCAACTCTCTATCGCAGCTCCGGAGATGGAAGCAATTCGCATCATGACTATTCACTCCGCTAAAGGTCTGGAAGCTCCGAATGTGTTTATTCCGTTCTGCAACTGGAAAATAGAGAATGATAAAGGAACAATTTGGTGCCAAGCACGTGGACTACTCAAAGAACAAGTGGAACCGCTGCAGATGATTCCTATTAGACTCTCAAGCCGATTAAGCGAAAGCGACTATCAGTCCGAATATGAGGAAGAACATAAAAATCAGCATATCGATGCCCTAAATGCTTTGTACGTAGCGCTCACGCGTGCTCGCAATGCGTTATATATATACGGAATGTATAAGTCGAGCGATTTGAAGAATAATGGCTCTGTAGCGGCGCTGCTTCATCATCTTTATGACGACCAACTGAGCGAAGGGACAACGGCTCTCGAATCGGAACAATCGTCATCCGGCAAAATGCAAGACCGCTTCTCCTTTGCCGATGCTTCCACTAAAACAGCCGAACTGCACGTGGGCGAGAGACCTATCTCTTTCCAACTGAGTCGCGAGTCTATGGATTGCCTAAAATATGGCATAAAGGATGGAGAAGAAACCTTCTCACAAATAGACTTGGGTAATGTGTGCCACGGCATTATGGAAGATATGGAGACTCGCGCGGACGAAGATGCTGCGATTATAGAGGCACAAATGAATGGACTCATTCCGGACGAGAAAACGCTTGAGCAGATACAACTACTCATCGACGGAGCGTGGGAACATGAGCAACTGCGTGATTGGTTCTCCGGACAATGGGAACTACTACGGGAAGTGACTTTCCTTACTGCCAATAGAGAAATGCGACCTGACCGCGTGATGATTAACCGCGCTGACTCGAAAGCGATTGTGCTCGACTATAAGTTCGGACTGCATCACGATGCGAAATACATCTTCCAAGTGCGTGATTATATGCGCATTATGCTCCAATTGGGCTATAAGCATGTGGAAGGATACCTTTGGTTCGCGCAAGATAATAAACTTCAACCTGTTACACTCAAATGAATACCTTTCTAAACGAAGTCATACAACAACTGATAGCCGAAAAAGGTATTGACCATTTGGCAAACACAACAATAGTTGTGCCTTCTCGTCGTGCGATGTTGCACGTGAAAGATTGCTTCAAGGATTATATGGTAGCTAATAACCTGCAAGGACCGATTCAGCTACCTCGCCTCACTACGTTGAGTGTACTCTTTGATGACCTAAGTCCGCTGTATAAGATGGATGAGATACAACTCGTTTGTACACTCTATAACATCTATATCGAGGTGGAGAAAGATGCGCGACCTAATAAAGACCAACTGCCGCTTGACGTCTTTTACGGGTGGGGGAGACAATTGATACAAGACTTCTCCAATATCGATAAGACGTACCCGTTAGTAACACCCGAAGATTTCTTAGATAATACTGCCGCTGCACAGCAGTTATCTACGCTGGATATCGATGAGGACGTGCGCTTGCGATTAGAACAACTTGTTTCCGGCAATCCAACAGCCGCTCCGATGGATTCCAAACGGCAAGAGTTTGAAGTTATTTGGGCAAACCTAAGACAGATATACGAACGCTTCCGTAAAGCATTAGGTAATTATGGCTACGAAGGTGCACGAATGCAAGCAGTCATTTCTCATTGGACTGACGAGTCGATACAACGTAAGATTGCCGGTCAGCACTTCGTCTTTGCAGGATTTAACTACCTCGTACCGGCGGAGAAAAAACTGATGCAAAACCTCGAAGAGGCAGGACAAGCTACTTTCTTCTGGGACTATCCAACTGCTGATACTTTTACTGCTAACTCAAAGGCATTCAGATGGATACGTCGTAATGCCGAGTTCTTCGGTAATGCTGCCAAACAGAAAGATTGGCAACCGAAAGAGGTAGAACTTATTTCAACCGTTTCCTCGCACGCACAGGCTCAATATGTCTATCAATGGTTACTTGCTAATCATCATCCCGGTGACCATTCTGCAGTTGTAATCTGTGACGAATCGGTCTTAGAACAAGTGATTTATGCGCTGCCTCAAGATAAACATGAAGACCCTAATCCGCGCTTTAAGCATATCAATATAACCAAAGGATTTCCTCTGCGCCAAACGGAGATATTCAGTCGTCTCATGGCTTGGTTGGACGAAGGCAAATCGTTGGATGAGTTTATTGCCAATACCGTTAAATCACTCCCCAAAAATGACTCTGCCAACGAATTAGAAACGGCAACGGAATCGATTCAAGAAGAGTTGATACACGCTACCTTTACCGAACTCTTAGCGAAGGAATCAACCTTCCAATTGCTTTCTCACTTAACGCGCTTTAAGCAAATGCAAAGTGCTGGTAAAATACCTGCGAATATACCACAGCGCACAGTCAACATATTGCTTCGCAGATACTTGAGTGCCATTTCATTTCCATTCCACGGAGAGCCATTAGCCGATGTGCAAGTCACCGGAGTGCTTGAAACGCGTGCCATGGACTTTGATAATATCCTTCTGCTCAATGTCGAAGAAGGTATTGTTCCGAACGTCTCTCCAGACCACTCGTACTTGCCATACTACTTACGCAAATATTATGGATTGCAGACCCATGAAGAATCGACCGACGTATATGCTTATAACTTCTTCCGCCTCCTCACTCGTGCTAAGAAAATAACAATGACTTTCTCCGGCAGCGAAACAGGAACGAACCGCAAGTCCATGTCGCGCTTTGTCAAGCAGATTATGTCGAGTGAGAACTTCCATGTAACGAAGCATTTGCTCATCGAACCCAATAGTAGCACAAATATTGTTCCGACAGAATTGCCCAATGTGCTTAGTCCTGTTCGTGCGACCAAGACCGTATTTTCGCCATCGGCTATCAATATGTTCCGCCAATGCGAAATGAAGTATTTCCTGCACTATCGAATGGGTATTCCCGAACCGGAGCAACAGGACGCATTGCTCTCGCACGCCGATATGGGAACGTATGTGCATGATGCTATTTTTGAACTTTATTCACAGTACGCTGATATAGCGAATCTTCCTAATCCGATAGATTGGTCTAAATTAAACTCGCTCAAAGAAGTAGCGGATAAGCATCCTATCGAATGGACCGCAATAAAAACCTATCTCAACCGTATCGTAGAGGCTGATAAACAGCTGGCTAAGAATGGATTAGAGATACAGGCAATGGAAACCGATTTCTATCTAAAAATGGAAGTGCCTAATCATGGGCAAGTGTCCGTTGGAGGCCGTATAGATAGAATTGATAGAGTGGGTGGAGAAGTTCGAATTGTGGACTATAAAACAGGGAAACCGAACGACGAAAATAAATGTCAGATTAATATCTATCGCTTGGCATATAAGCAGCAGGAAGAAACCAAGCTGCAGAAAGAGAAAGTTCCATTACCTAAAGCTGTACTATATCTATGCCGAAATAGTACCGCTAATCTGGCCTATGAAGTGCCTTTAAAAAGCGAAGAAGCCTTTATGTCTGAACTCCAAGAGACTGTACAAGCCATTCTTGATTTGGGAACACCGAAAATGGCTGATAAGGATGAGAAATGCCTCTTTTGTCCATATCAATTGCTCTGTAATAGGCATCCAAAAGACTTCACTTAAGTGACAAGAGCAAGTGACAAAAGTACAAAAAAAAGAAGAAAAATACATTTTTTCTTTGAAAATATTTGCGTAATCCAAATAAAAGCAGTACTTTTGCGGGCTTTTTTGTGTGACCTATGGAAAATATCATCAATCTGGACAAACTTGAGATAGGTATCCACCACTTCGATTTTCACTTGGATACAGCCTATTTTCAGGCTATTGAGAAGAGTGAACTGCTTGGTGGAGAGGTTGATGCGAAAGCAGAACTGAATTTGCTCCCATCGGGTTTTGACCTGAATATTAGCGTAGAGGGGCAAGTGACGGTTACTTGCGATAGGTGCCTTGAACCGATGAGTTTATCCGTCAGTGCGCAGGATAATATGACTACGGACGCGATGGATGCCATTAGTGAAAACAAAAAAGGTAACGTGGTTGACCTCAATTGGTTAGCCTATGAATTGACAATAGTAAATCTTCCGTTGGTGCATTGTCACCAACCCGGTGGCTGTAATCCGCAAATGGATACACTTCTCCAAAGCCACCTTTGTACCACGGAGGAGCCCGAAGCATAACTAATTGAATAAATTAACGAGTAAAATAAACAATTATGGCACATCCTAAAAGAAGACAATCGCACACCAGACAAGCGAAACGTCGTACTCATGACGTTGCTAAAATGCCAGCTTTGGCTATCTGCCCTAACTGTGGTGCACATTACATTTATCACACTGTTTGCCCAAGTTGCGGTTACTACCGCGGTAAACTCGCTGTAGAACAAGCAGCTGAAGCATAAATGTGCTCGATCCAAACCAACAACATGCCTCAAGGTGACTTGGGGCTGTTGTTGCGTAAATCGACCAAGACCTCAACATGAAATAATCAACAACTATTTAGCCCGTGAGGGTGAATTTTAATTCGTATAAAAATGTTCAATAGTAACAATTTCTCCCGCCGTCCGGGAGGCTTCCGTCAGAGTGAGAGCCCGCGTGAGCAAAATGGACAATTCAATGGAGGACATAAACCGCGTCAACGTTTCGTTCGCGGAGCCGAAAAAGTAGAAGCACAACATAAACAACGTCCTCGCTTTAACCCGAACAATACAGAACGTCCTGCTTTTGGTGAACATCACCAGCGCCCTGCGTTTGGTCAAAGACCTGCGTTTGGTGAAAGACCAATGCACGGAGAAAGACCAATGCACGGAGAAAGACCAATCCGTGGTGAAAGACCTGCTTTTGGTGAGCGTAATCAACATCAACAACGTCCCGCTAACAGACCTAAACCACAGCGTAATGCAGGCGTTTATAGCCAGAAGAAACGTATCGAATACGCACAACGCGTAGAGGATCCAACAAAACCTATCCGCTTGAACAAGTACCTTGCTAACGCCGGAATATGCAGCCGTCGCGAAGCCGATGACTTTATCCAAGCTGGAGTAATCTCTGTTAATGGTGAAATCGTTTCGTCGCTTGGTGCTAAAGTGCTGCCAACTGATAAAGTCATGTTCCATGACCAACCGGTTAAGCGCGAACATTTAGTTTATCTACTGCTCAATAAGCCCAAAAATACCGTTACGACAACCGATGACCCCGAAGAGCGCAAAACCGTTATGGATATTGTGCGTACAGCATGCGCAGAACGTATCTATCCTGTAGGACGACTTGACCGTAATACGACGGGAGTGTTGCTCCTCACCAACGATGGCGATTTGGCTGCCAAACTCACACACCCTAAGTTCGGTAAGAAAAAAATCTATGCCGTAACTCTCGATCGTGAGTTAGACGAAGCGGATGAGGCTATTATTCGCAATGGTATTACCCTTGACGACGAAAAAATCGTTCCCGATGCACTCGAGTTCCCGAAGGACGACCGCAAACATATCGGCTTGGAGATTCACTCCGGTCAAAACCGTGTCGTTCGTCGTATATTCGAGAAAGTCGGATATAAAGTGACAGCGCTCGATCGCGTTAGCTTTGCCGGTTTAACGAAGAAAAACGTTGCACGTGGTCATTATCGCTTCCTTACACCGAAGGAAGTTCACATGCTCCAAATGGGTGCTTTTGAATAAACCTATATATAATAAGGTCATTATACTGCTAATCGCAGTGCTGAGTAGCGTATCACTTGCCTCTGCCGAAAAGGTGGGCGCAAGTGATTCGCGTATTACTTGGGTGGGGCGAACATCCTTTAACTACGATGAATCAGTTACTTTCGACTGGACTGGCATCTACTGCCGAATTCGCTTTACGGGCGATACGCTTCGCCTGCACATAGCGGATACCAAGCGCAATTACTACAATGTCTATCTCGACTCTCCAATGTCGGACGAACCATCACAAGTGATTGCTACGATGGGAGATAGCGTCTATACTTTCTCGCTGTGCCGGTGCAAAAAAGTGCATAATGTCGTGCTTCAAAAACGTACTGAGGCAGAGCAGGGGAGAACGACTTTCTATACGATGGAGACCAATGGCCATTTCCTCCAAGCGGAGCCACTTCGTAAGCGCCAAATAGAGTTTATAGGTGATAGTTATACATGTGGCTATGGCATCGAGAACTGTGATTCTACAGACCATTTCTCTCCTGAGACGGAGAATGTAAGTAAAACGTATGCTTCACTCATAGCCCATAAACTGAAAGCGGACTATTCTGTTATTGCCCATTCAGGAATGGGTATTTGCCGTAACTACAACTCCAAATTCCCCGGTTGGACGATGCCCAAACGCTATAAATACCGCTTCGACATGGATTCGGTAGATAATCCCTGGTATGGAAATAGTGAGTGGTGTCCGATGACCATTATTCTGTTAGGCGGAAATGATTTCTCTTGTGGCGTAACACCGGACTACGAGCAGTTCCGCGATGCGTACTTTAGTCTTCTCAAGGAATTACCTGATAGCATGGTAGTTGTGTGCTGTACCAAGACCAAGGATACGGAACTTAGTCGCTATGTCGAACGCGTCGTATTGGAGTGCGACCATCCGAATGCCTATTTCTTTGCATGCGACTTTGATGCCTATACAAATCACCGCAAAGATTTGGGTGCCGATAAGCATCCTAACGAGAAAGCACACCGTCGTTTGGCGGAGCAAATACTTTCTTTCGTACAAAAATTCTGGTAAACCTACGACTCTTTAATCACGCCGTTCTCGTAAGCATCAAGCAGTTGCTGCAGTTCCTCTAACTGTTGCGTCAACTCTTTGCCTAAATCCGTATTTCGAATACGAATGCGATGACCTGTGAAGTCTTGAAGCAGCGTGCGAGAATTGATGTCACTACCGGAAATAATTGCTTGCTCGCGGCTCTCAAAGGCCTCATGCTCAACGAGTTGAATACCGTGACTATTGTAAATAAGCGTGTAGCCTGCGATGCCTGTTTTCTCTTGATAAGGCTTGGAGAATCCACCGTCAATAACAAATCGTTTTCCTTCTGCGCGCATCGGTGTCTCGCCTTTGATGGTACGAACCGGAATATGGCCATTCACAATACGACCTTGTTCCGGATCAAGTCCAAACTCAACCAAGATTTTCTCGCAGATATCTTTTCTGTCTGCCAAGGTGTAATAGGCGCCTTTTTTCTCTGCCCCTAACTCCTTGTCGTTGATAAAATACCGCTCAAAGGTCGTCATCTTATCCTTATTATATAGTGGAGAGCCTTCGCCACACCACAGATAGAGCATGTAATCCAAAGCATTGGCTTTCTCTTTTCCTTTGCCGTAATATGCCGTACGAATCACTTGGTCAATCCGCTCCATTAATGCGCAACCTTTGACTTTCTTGCCGCATACGTCCACTTCCATAAACGACCCGTCTTCATTCAGCGGAACAGCTGCGTGATAGAGTAGGAAGCCGTTCCTTACAAGGAATAGCGAACCATGTTGATACAGCATCTTCAAATGGTGCTGCATCTTTTCCGACTTGCGGAAGGAACGCTCCAGCTGGGTCATTAATTCTTGCTCTTCAATCGATAGTGCATAAGGAGATTGCGGATCAACAGTTGGTAAGTTGCTGTCTGTCAACGGATAAGTCTTGCCTTGTACCGTTATTGTTCCCTCTCCAAAATTGATTTTATCCAGCAGTAAACGGTCATCCATTTTCCACTCCGGATGACGCAGAATCGTTTGCCCTTCTAATTTGAACTGAATAATAGAGATGGCTTTATGCATCTTTGCCATCAGTTGAGCTGAACGCGTCAGGCGAGGATTATTCTCGAAGTCTTTTGTCTGCCAAATTGTACAAGGGTCTTTTCCGTACGTCTCCATCGCAAAATTGGCCAAAGGCAACAGGTTGATACCATAGCCTTCCTCCAACGTCTCTATATTGGCGTAACGTGTGCTCACGCGAAGAACGGTTGCAATCAGTGCCGAGTTTCCTGCAGCGGCTCCCATCCATTCGATATCGTGATTACCCCACTGTATATCGTAATCATGCACGGTCGAAAGCACTTGCATAATTTTGTCTGCGCCTGGACCACGGTCAAAAATATCGCCCACCACATGCATCGTGTCTATTGTTAAGCCGTGAATCAGATACGAAATCTGTATCAGCAAATCCTCGGCACTGCCGGTCTCGATGATGCCGTCTATAATGGCGTTGAAGTAATCCGACCTATCGTGCTCAATACTTGACTCATGCAGCAATTCCTCTATGACATAAGCGAACGACGGCGGAAGCAACTTACGCACTTTCGAACGCGTATATTTCACCGTTACAGCGCGCGCTACATCCGTCACTTGGTGCAAACGGCGACGATACCACTCCGTCATGTTATCAATGCCTTCACCCTCGTCGGCCAGACTTAATTTGCCATTATGCAAGTATTCAATGCGCTCATCCGGATAGTAAATCAGCGCACATAATGCACGCTTCTCCGCCTCCGGAACACTATCGCTATAGATATCATCCACTTTGCGACGAACCACACCCGACGCGTTCTTTATCATGTGAATAAACGCATTACTCGCACCGTGAAGGTCACTAACAAAGTGCTCCGTGCCTTTCGGTAAACTCATTATAGCACGAAGATTAATCATCTCTGATACCACAGCGTTGCTGGTAGGAAATTTCTCGCTCAAGAGCTGCAAATAACGCTCGTCTGTTCTTGCTGATGTATTCATAGTATTGCTTGTTTATCAAAAAAGGAGTCTGTAATCACAAACTCCTTTTCCTCTTGTAGTGCTACCCGGACTCGAACCGGGGTTTACGGCGTGAGAGGCCGTTGTCCTAGGCCACTAGACGATAGCACCTTTGCAAAAGCGGCTGCAAAAGTACTGCTTTTATTTGAATTACACAAATTTTTTAACAAAAAAATGCAAAAAATTTGCAAGTATGTGATTTTTTGTGTAATTTTGTACGCTTTTTTAGTTAAACTATTCAGAATTATCACAACATGAAGACTAATTTTGGATTTGTCAGAGTCGCTGCAGCGGTACCAACAGTGCGCGTGGCTGATTGTGCCTACAACGTTAAACAAGTTAAAGAACTTATTACCGAGGCTGTCGAAGAAGGTGTCGAAGTCATCTGTTTTCCCGAACTCACTGTTACGGGATACACCTGTGCCGACCTCTTCTTTACAAAGCAACTCCAACAGGATGCTTTGACAGCACTTGAACAGATTTGTGACTTTACTCGTGAAAAACCCATTATTGCCTTGGTCGGAGGACCGCTGAAGGTTGATAACAACCTCTTTAACTGCGCTTTTGTCATGGCGGACGGAGAAGTTATGGGAGTAGTGCCTAAAATCAATCTCCCTAACACGGCGGAATTTTACGAGAAACGATGGTTCACCAGTGGTAGAGCGATTCGTCTCCACGACGGCAAACCGCGTATTCCAACGGTCGAACTATGGTGTGGACAAGTCCCCTTCGGCGTGGATTTGCTCTTTGCTACGGGTAATTATACCTTTGGTATAGAGATTTGTGAAGACCTCTGGAGCCCGCTGCCTCCTTCTACGCAATTGGCGATCCAGGGTGCCGAGCTCATCTTCAACTTGTCCAGCTCTAACTGCGTCACGGGTAAGCATGCTTATCGTCGCCAGATGATTGAGCAGCAGTCTGCGCGCGTCCATTGCGGCTATATCTACACAAGTTCCGGAGTAGGGGAATCAACCACTGATGTTGTCTTCTCCGGCTCAACCTATATCTGCGAAAACGGCGACTTACTTGAGCAAGGAGAACGTTTCTGCCGCGAGAGCACGATGACTATTTCCGAAATTGATATTGAACGCTTGCGTACCGACAGACAGCGCAATACCAACTTCACGAAAGACCAACATGGTTACTATCGTCAGGTGTCCGTTTTCCCATTTGTGAACGAGCCTAATTTCTCCGAAGCAACGCACCGCAAATTCTCAACTATGCCATTCCTTCCGTCTGCGAATGAAGCCGACGCGTACGC
The DNA here is from genome assembly GCA_900319025.1 of uncultured Bacteroidales bacterium. Classification (GTDB taxonomy): domain Bacteria; phylum Bacteroidota; class Bacteroidia; order Bacteroidales; family Paludibacteraceae; genus Colicola. The sequence continues at coordinate 2,088 of ONMT01000027.1, read as the reverse complement.
GAGTGATGTCTTCGCAATCCAAACTTCCGCGCTCGCAAGACGATGGGAGCATACACATTCTGACACGATTGTAATTGGTATCAGTGGAGGTCTGGACTCTACTTTGGCACTGCTCGTAGCGGTACAAACGGCGGATAGACTGGGGATTGACCGCTCGCAAATTCTCGGCGTAACGATGCCTGGATTTGGCACGTCCGGAAGAACATACCAAAATGCACTCGACCTCATGGAACAACTCGGAATAACGATGCACGAGATTCCTATCCGCGAAATGGCGACGCAGCACTTGCACGATATTGGTCACGACCTGGACACGCACGATATAACTTATGAGAACGCACAGGCTCGCATACGTACACTCGTGCTCATGGACATGGCGAATAAGTATAATGGACTCGTTATCGGAACGGGCGATATGAGCGAACTCGCGCTCGGGTGGTGCACCTATAGTGGCGACCAAATGTCTATGTATGGCGTCAATGCAGGCATCCCTAAGACACTCGTTCGGTTCATGGTCAGATATGCTGCCAATAACCTCTTCAGCGACCAAATACGCCAAATCTTACTTGATATTGTGGACACGCCCGTTTCGCCCGAACTGCTGCCTACGGACGATAACGGACAGATTGCGCAGAAGACAGAGGACAAAATCGGACCGTATGAACTGCATGATTTCTTCATGTATTACTTCCTCAGATACGGTTTTACACGCGAGAAAATTGCATATATGGCTACACTCGCTTTTGAAGACCAATTTACTGAAGATGAAATCGTTAAGTGGCTCAATGTCTTCATGCACCGTTTCTTTACTCAACAATTCAAGCGCTCCTGCATGCCCGATGGACCTAAAGTTGTGCCCGTTGGACTTTCACCGCGTGGAGACCTTAGAATGCCTTCTGACGTATGCGAGATATAAGCAATATATCACTCCTGCCGTACAACACCTTCGGCATTGATGTCAAGGCGAAACGTTTCATTGAGTACTACTCTTTGGACGAGTTACGCGATGTGCTCCAAGCCAATAGAAACGAGCAAATACTTCATATTGGTCAAGGCTCTAATCTGCTCTTTACCAAGGACTTTGATGGCATTATTCTACATTCGGGAATGGCGCGTGCACGCTTTATCGATGACGAAACAGTGGAGGCGCAGAATGGGCTACGACTTGATGACCTCATTGCCCAATTAACCGATATGGGTTATTCCGGAATGGAGAAACTCAGTCTTATCCCGGGTGAAGTAGGGGCTTCGGCGGTGCAGAACGTAGGGGCTTATGGCGTAGAAGCGAAAGACGTGATTGTTCGCGTCAATACCCTTGATATTCAGACACTTGAAGAGCGCGTCTTTACGAACGATGAGTGCCGTTTTGGTTATCGTGATAGCGCCTTCAAGCACGAACTCAAAGGCAAGTACATCGTCACGTCCGTTGTCTATCATGTTACGCCCGGCGAAGCAGCTAAAACGCGCCGCGAGATTATCGAAACGCGCAAAGCAAAGCTCCCGTCTGTGGGTGAAGTAGGAAGTGCCGGCTCGTTCTTTATGAATCCGTTCGTTCCCGAAGAGAAAGCCAATGCACTACTGAAACAATACCCTGAAATGCCGCATTTCCCCTCGCCGCAAGGTGTGAAGATTCCTGCCGCTTGGCTTATCGAGCAATGTGGACTCAAAGGCAAAACGCTTGGTGGTGCGCAGGTGTGGAACAAGCAGCCGCTTGTCATCGTTAACGCTACCGGTAATGCCAAATCGGAAGATATCATCGCCCTCGCTAAGCTCGTGTCCGACAGCGTGTTAGATAAATTCGGTATTTCCATCTCACCCGAGGTAAACTATATATAATTCTTAATTTTTAATAATTATTTATCCATGGCAAGTTTTATCGTAGAAGGTGGACATAAGCTCCACGGCAGTATTACTCCCTGTGGCGCCAAAAACGAAGCGCTGCAAGTGCTCTGCGCAGTCGTTTTGACCAAACAAGAGGTCATCATACGCAATCTGCCCGACATTCTCGACGTCAATAACCTCATCGACCTGCTCGCAGAGATGGGAGTGCAAGTTACGCGCCTGGAGAAAGGAGTCGTTAAGTTCCGC
>ONMT01000041.1 GCA_900319025.1 uncultured Bacteroidales bacterium | reverse complement strand
TATCGAAACAACACGACCTCTGGTCGTTGTCACAGCTCCAGGACCAGGTAGTGGCAAAATGGCGGTCTGCTTGAGCCAACTCTATAACGAACAACGTCGCGGTAAAGAAGCAGGATATGCGAAGTTCGAGACTTTCCCCGTTTGGAATCTCCCACTCAAACATCCGCTTAATATCGCTTACGAAGCCGCTACAGCGGACTTGCAGGATGTGAACATGCTCGACCCTTTCCATCTCGAAGCCTATGGCAAAACTGCCGTGAACTACAACCGAGATATTGAGATATATCCTGTCCTGAATGCACTATTTACTTCCATCTACGGCAAGAACCCGTATAAGTCTCCAACCGATATGGGAGTGAACATGGTTGGATTTTGTATCAGCGACGATGATGCCGTCTGCGAAGCAAGTAAACAGGAGATTATTCGCCGCTATTTCCAAGCCGTTTGTCGCTTAGCTAATGGTGCCGTGAACGAAGCGGAAATCAATAAACTCGCACTCCTGCAGCAACAATTAGGCATCAATACCGCCTACCGCAAAACCACCGTTGCTGCCCGTGAACGTCGTTCTTTAACCGGAGCTATTCACGACGGCGTCTTTGCGCATGCTGCTGCGATAGAACTGCCTAATGGACGTATTATTACTGCCGAAGCGGGTGACCTGCTCGGTTCATCGGCGGCACTCTTGCTCAATGCGATGAAAGAGTTAGCCGGCATAGACCATTCCGTGCGACTCATTCCGGAAAACATCATCGAACCTATCCAAAAGACCAAAATCAGTTACCTTCACGGTAAGAATCCGCGACTGCATACGGATGAAGTCTTAGTCACGCTCTCCGTCCTCTCGCTCAATGATGAAAACTGCCGCAGAGCGCTCGAGACGCTGCCTCAACTCAAAGGTTGCCAAGCACACTCTACCGTAATGCTCAATTCCGTCGATTGGAAAACGTTCAAGAAATTAGGCATCGACCTCACGACCGATCCTGCTAAGAAATAGCACCAATCAACCTATAATAACACAATTATGAAGAAAATACTGTTTCTGTTACTGCTTGTAAGTGCCTCAATGGTGCTTAATGCTGCGGATTACAAAAGTCCTAAAATTAGAGATTTCTACCAAGTCGCGGCTAAACAAATTGACTGCTATGACGCGAAGTTCGAGAACAAGACTCTGACGCTCAAAAAAGGCGATATCATTGTTGTTACCTTGCACGAAGATTCACTCCGTAATGGCAAAACCGTTTGGCTCTGTCAGCAATACATTCCTTTGGAAAATCGCAAGGAGTGGGCAAAAAATAGTCAGAAATACGAGGTGGATAGTAAAGGCTATGTCAAACCCCTTAACGGCAAACGTTTCAAAGCTTATTTTTATTACAATCCGTCACAGTTAACTCCGATTGACCCGCCGGATGCAGAAGCCAAGCGCGAGGCCAGTTTTGCGCGTTTGGACCGCTTCTGGAGACCATTCTACGAATATATCATCGCCGCGTTGATGGTGTTGAATATGTTGCTCTTTTTCATTTCGCTGTTTAAGCTGAAAGTGTGGCGCATAACCAAAGTGGCTGTCGTTTCTATTGCAGGCGCGGTCTTGTTCTATCGTCTTGCTGCAGAGTCCTATTTGGCACTTGCGCTCTTCCCCGCAGCTATCTTTATGCCGTTGTCCTATGGGTCCGTGTTGTTGCCTATAGGGTACAATGCAAAAAAACGCGCAGATGATATACTAACCTATACGGCTGCTGCCTTTTCCTTGGTGATGTCGGTTGTGTTCTTCTGCATTCGCTTGGAGACGTGGTATTGGATTGCTTTAGCTTCCTTGATACCTCCCGTTGCTACTTATTTCCTTATGCGATGGGCAAATCCGCTTGATAGCGACCCCGAAGATGTCTGTGAACAATGTGGTTATTACGGCCGTATGAAACCGGTCGGAGCAGTCAGGCTGGGCGAGACATCGTCCTCGCAGATTAAAACAACGGAATATAGGCGGGTGTACCAAGATGGACACAGCGAGCATGACCATACGGAAAAAGAGCGCATTACAGCCACTACAACCGATTACCTCAATAAAATGTGCTGTCCTAAATGTGGTTACCGGTTTAACTACGAAGATAGTGTAACCCTAACTTCCTCAAAGAAACTGGATTAGCATCGAAAGGCTTAGTTCTGCCCGATAGTGACTTTGTCCAACTGATTCATCTTCCGTTTCTTCTGACCTGGCGCGAAAACACAAAGAAGCGTAACCTTCTATTCTGTGAAAGATAGTATGTCTTTTGCTTGATTGGCAATATGGCTCACTCCGGCTGCTTCCAATCGCTCTCGAGCTACAAAACCCCACGAACAGCCTACAAAAGGAAGACCGGCATTTATCGCAGTCTGATAATCCACCAAACTATCTCCGACATATAGCGCTTCTCCAGGCAACTGCGCGCGAATATCAGACACGATTTGGGGACAAGGCTTTCGCTCTATACCTTCACGTTCGCCTAAAATAACATCAAACACATTGGGAAAAAAATGGTTAACTATCTTCTCCGTAGCAGCCTGATACTTGTTACTTGCAACAGCCAACTGATATCCTTGTACTTTAAGCGTTGATAGCAGTTCCGCCATGCCTTCGTATGGACGCGTGTAGTCGCAGTTGTGCGCATTATAGTAAGGAACGAAATACTCCCGCACACGCAAGATGTTTTCTTCCGTTCGTTCCGTTTCCGGTAACGCACGACGAATTAGGTTATTGATACCATCACCAACCATAGCAGGATAACCGCTCTGCTCCAACGCATAATTGCACGCATAGCCTAAGTCGTCTATAGTGTTGAGCAGCGTTCCATCTAAATCAAAGATTATTGTCCGTTTCTGTTCCATATCCATTCCGCCCGCAAAAGTACTGCTTTTTTTCCACTCCTGCAAGGATTTGAAGAAAAAAATAACCCCTAACCCCTAATTCCTAAACGCGCTCTGCACACGAAACGCCGTCAGGCAATACACGCCGTCAGGCTCTAAACGCCGTCAGGCAATAACTGTTGCATTGCAACACTAAACCCCAAAATTGCAACTTTTCATGTAAAACTGCACATTTTTTTGTATATGTCGGAAAATAGCAGTACCTTTGCAGGCGGAATTCTGAAAGACGTCGCATGCCCTTTATGCCCATTTAACACATAAAATTACATTTTATTTTACGAAAAACACCAAAAAATTTGCGTATGTGCAATTTTTGTTGTACCTTTGCGCGGTTTTTTATGAATATAATGTAAATTACAATAATTATGGCAAAGAAAGAAATCAAAAAAGAGGAAGAGCTGCAGCAAGAAGTAGGTGAGGCTCTATCTACCACTGGACAATGGATTGAGGATAACTCCAACCTGTTGACATGGATTATCACCGGTATCGTAGTAGTTGTGTTGGGCGTAATCGCAATCAACAACTATGTCATCAAACCGAAAGCCGCTGAAGCAAGCGCAGAAAACGCTAAGTCTGTCGTTTATTTCCAGTCAGGCGACTTTGAGAAAGCGCTGAATGGCGACGAGGCAGAGTGTATCGGTTTTGCTCAGACCGCTGACAACTACCGCATGTATTCAACCGGCAAACTCGCAGCACTGTATGCAGGTATCTGCTACTACCAACTCGGCGACTATGAGCAAGCTGCTAACTACCTCAAACGCTTCAAAGCAAATGATGTGAACATCGGTCCTGCCGCCAACCAAATGCTTGGTGATGCGTATGTAGAACTCCAAGAGTACGGCAAAGCAGTTCGCGCATTCGAAGCTGCAGCTAACTCCGAAAACGACCTGATTGCTCCGATGAGCCTCAAGAAAGCCGGTATCGTTTATCTCGAAATGGGTGACAAACGCTCCGCTAAACACGCTTTTGAGACCATCAAAGAGAAATATCCGGTTTCACAAGAAGCAAGCGATATCGACAAATACATTGAAATTGCGCAATAATGACAACAGACTTGTCTAATTATGACGCTTCCTTACTGCCTAACGCTGATGTCTTAGCACGTCAGCGTTATGCAATTATAGTTGCCGATTGGAACAGCGACATCACGTTTGCCTTGGCTCAGGGCGCAATAGATACGCTCGTCAAACATGGCGTAAAAGAGGAGCATATATCCGTGACGCATGTGCCCGGAACAGTAGAACTGACTTATGCTGCTGCAAAAGTCATCAATCGGGGCTGGCGCAACCCCGACGCGGTAATCGTTATCGGTTGCGTGATTCAAGGCGATACGCCGCATTTCGACTATGTGTGTCAGAGCGTGACGGAAGGTGTGACAATCCTCAATGCCGGCGTAACGAGTTGGTACGGAAGACATGTGCCCGTTATCTTCTCCGTGCTGACCACGCTCAATAAACAGCAAGCGCTCGATAGAGCAGGGGGCAAATTGGGCAATAAGGGCGTAGAAGGAGCGGTGACAGCCATTCGCATGGCGAATATGGGCCTTCGGCATTGATGATAGATAATAGATGAACTTTTGGTTGTAGATGAAAGTTTATAAGTTTGGTGGAGCATCGGTAAAGGACGCGGAAGGTATACGCAACGTCTTACGAATCGTTTCCCGCGAAAAGGGAGACCTTATCATCGTTGTATCAGCGATGGGTAAGACTACCAATGCGCTTGAGCGGGTGGTTAATGCGCGTTGGGAGAACTGCGAAGATGTTGCCCTTAGCGAATACGCAGCCATTCGTAACCAACACCAAGCCATCGCAAAAGAGTTAGGGCTGAGCCAAACGGTGCAGCAAGCACTCTTTGCTACGAACCTTGTGAGCGATATTCCCTTCGTGGATAACTACGACCTATTCTACGACCAAATCGTTTGTACCGGCGAACTGAACTCGAGCCGCTTACTCAGCGCTTATCTCAATGCCAATGGGGTAGAGAACGAGTTACTGATGATGCCGCAGTTGCTGATAACGGACACGACCTACCGCGAGGCAAAAGTGAATATGACCGTATCGGCGGAGAATGTGCGCCAAGCTATCGGTCAGAGCAAAGCACACGTCTTTGTGACGCAAGGCTTTATTGGCGGCACACCGGATAAGCATTTTACTACGTTAGGGCGTGAGGGTAGTGACTACTCTGCCGCATTACTGGCGAACTTTATTGATGCGGAGTCCGTTACGATATGGAAAGATGTGCCCGGCATCCTCAACGCCGACCCACGGCTGGTGGAGAACACCATTCTTATTCCTGAACTGAGCTATAGCGAAGCCGTCGAATTAGCTTACAGCGGCGCGCAGGTCATTCACCCGAAGAGTATTCGACCTGTTGAGAATAAGAAGATTCCACTTTACGTCCGTCCGTTCAATGCGCCTGACGAAGCGGGTTCGGTTATCTGCGAAATCAATAAGCGTGTCAATGTACCCGTATATATCTGGCGCAAGAACCAATTGCTTATCACTATGAAAGCCAAAGACTTCTCCTTTATTTTGGAGGAGAGCCTGAGCGCTATCTTTGATATTATCAATCGCCATCGCCTCAAAGTCTCGTTAATTCAATCCTCTGCGGTGACGATTTCCGTGTGTGTGGATAACACGCGCTACGTGCCCGATGCCATCAAAGAGTTGAGCAAAGCCTTCGCGGTCACGTATAATGATGGATTGAGTTTGCTAACCATCCGCGGTACGTCTCCTGAGATTCTTGCTCGAGAGCAAGCGAACCGCGAGATACTGCTAACGCAAACAACACGACGTACTGCTCGTATCGTCGTCAAAGAAGGATAAATTATGGAAAACACACTTCAAAACTATTTTACTGTAGCCTATTGGAAGGAATTAGCCATTAGTTTCTGGGATGCGCTTCACACGAAGAAGTTCTGGAAGGAATTGGTAGTAATGACCTTAGGTATGGTGATGGGCGCAGCTGCCGTGTACTATTTTCTTATTCCGAGTCACCTGATTGTAGGAACGATATCGGGTTTGAGTATCGTTATCAATACCGTTATCGGCGGTAATGCTGACACGTTCTCTTACCTGGTGATGGGTATAAACGCGTTCCTGCTGCTTTTGGCATTCGTGCTGATAGGTAACGAGTTCGGCGCTAAAACAGTCTATACGGCGATGATTCTCGGTCCGCTTACGCAAGTATGGGACCGTATCTATCCGTACACGAACTTCACGCACCGCGTAATCGAGAACCCGGATATCTTAGCGCAACTGCAAGCAGGACAAACGGTAATAGATGCGAATGGTAATCCGTATCTGCTGTCTCGCGCGGGCGAAGTGCTCGAACAAGTGAAAGGTTCGGTTATGTCAGCCGGCTTAGGCATGGGAGACGTGTGGTTTGACTTAGTATGCTTTGTGCTACTTCTCTCCGCATGCCAAGCACTCGAGTTCCGTATCAATGCGTCCACCGGTGGATTGGATATATTAGCAAAGATAATCAATAAGTATCTGCACTTCGATATCGGAGCGTCTGTGAGTATCGGCGGCGCGATGATTTGCTGCTCGGCGCTCCTGATTAATGACTTCCGAATGGTAGTTATCGGTCTGATTGGTACCTGGATCAATGGTATCGTAATCAACCACTTTACCGATGCGTTCAATCGTCGTAAGCGCGTATGTATAATAGCTAAGGATTACGAGCGCATACGCGTGTATATAGTGGAAACGCTTGTGCGCGGGTGCTCGCTATATGACGTACAAGGCGGTTATTCGGGCGAAGCGCATAAAGAGATACAAGTTCTGCTTACGCAGGACGAGTTCGCGTCGCTGATGAATTTTATCCGTACAAATAAGTTAGAAGCATTTATCACCGCCGGCAACTGCTCCGAGGTTTATGGTCTGTGGTTCAGACACAAGAAACGTCATGGACATATTGAGGTAGTGAATGACTGATAGATGATAGATGATAGATGAACCAAGTGCGGTAAACCGCATAGATGATAGATGATAGATAATAGATGATAGATGATAGATGGACTTTTAACGGAAGAAGGTGAAGTTAACACTTCCGTACACCCGCTTCTCGACGAAATGCGGATGGGTACTAAAGTCATTGGATTTGGAATGTTCAAGCACGAACATTCCATTTTCTTTCAGTAGTTGATGCTCAAAGATTAAATCCGGCAATTCAGGCAAGCGGTCCAATGCATAGGGTGGGTCTGCATAGATGAAATCGTACTGGAGATTGCACGCGTTGATATAACGAAAGACATCGCCACGAATGAGCGATAAGTTCCGTATTCCTAACTGCTTACAGGCTGAGATGATGAAGTTCTGCTGTACATGCGCTAACTCAACAGCCGTTACTTCGCGTGCACCACGTGAGATAAACTCCAGACCTATTCCTCCTGTTCCGGCAAATAAGTCGAGCACGTCTATTCCCTCAAAGTCAAGGCGGTTATTGAGTAGGTTGAACAAACTCTCTTTGGCAAAGTCCGTTGTAGGCCTTGCTGTGATATTTTTAGGGGGAGACAATCGCCTCCCCCTATATGTACCGGATATAATTCTCATCACTAAACGCTACACGTTAAACGAAGCGCTAAGCGCTTATTCCCAGTTACCAGCGTTGTTATTAGGCGCTTCGATATCTCCGACTTTCAGACCAGGATAGTGCTCCAGTTTAGTCTCTTTATCGATGAGGTTAACGCGCTCTTGGTCATTGAGGTCAGCCAAGTAAGTGTTGAAATGTGCGCGTGCTTCAAACAGCGGAACGCGAATGCCTTGTGAAGTAGTGTAGGTGTTATTTACCTCTACTTCAAAGCGTTGGTCGTTTGAATATGGGATATACGTGATTTGTGCGATGTTGTCAGCGGTGTATTCGCCTTTGTAGAGCTCTTGAATCATGTTCTTGTAAAGCGTATCACGGCGGAAACCTTGTAGTCCGTTGCTAATCACTTCCTTATCATTCGCCCAAACGTAAGCATAGAGCTCGTCTTCGCTTTCGAATTTCTGTTTGCGTTGTGCTTTTGCCTTAGCCGTATTGATGATTTTAACGGCTTTGTGCTCAGTCAGACCAGCTTCTAATTGTTTATCAGTAAGCGAACCTTCCTTACGCACTTCCTTTTTAGGAGCTTTTTGGAGGAAGAGCACGAGTGAATCCAAATCTGCGGTATAGCGGCTGTTCACATGTTGGAACTCCACCTCTGCAGTACGGAGAGCGATAAGGTTCTTAACTACGGCCACTTCGCGTTTTTGGCGTTGGTCTTCAAACTTAATAGGAGTGAGGACACTCGAAATGCAGAAATATGCTAAAGCACACGCTGCGAGTCCTAGTAGGATACGAATAATTGTCTTTTCCATATACGTTTTTATTCAAATTTGGCGCAAAGATATAACTTTTTTTTTATATGTCCAAATTTTTTTGTACTTTTGCACGAAATTTGTAGAAATATTGGTATGGAAGATTCAAACAAAGTACTATATGACATACTAACCGAGCGGCTTGAGCTGCTTCGTCAGTTAGATAAAGAGGGTGATTCAGAGCGCCGTCGTCACATAGCGAAAGAAACTCGTGATTTGCATGCTCCGCTTGCACATCGATTAGGTTTATACCAGATAAAAACTGAAATGGAGGACCTGGCGCTGAAGTTCATCGATTATGACCTATATAAATATATTGCGCTCGCGCTGAATGAGAAAAAGTCCGAGCGTGATGCCTATATAGAGCGTTTTATAGCTCCTATAAGCGAGAAGTTGACTCGTGAGGGATTTAAGTTTACGATTAAAGGTCGTCCTAAGTCAATTCACTCAATAGCACATAAGATGGAGACGCATCATTTCTCGGATTTGTCGCGTATCTACGACTTGTTTGCTATTCGAATCATATTGGATTCTCCTTTGGAGAAAGAGAAGTCCGATTGTTGGCAGGTTTATTCGCTGATAACGGATGTGTTCCAGCCGAATCCGAAACGTCTTCGCGATTGGCTGTCTGTGCCAAAAGAGAATGGTTATGAGTCGCTTCATACAACGGTATTGGGTCCTGACGACAAATGGGTTGAAGTTCAGATTCGTTCGAAGCGCATGGATGAAGTGGCAGAGAAAGGAGTAGCGGCACATTGGGCATATAAGGGTGTGAGCGCTTCGGCAACGAATGTGGCTCCGAATTCAGTATATGTCTTTACTCCGACGGGCGATTTGCGTCGTTTACCTGCAGGAGCTACGGTACTTGATTTTGCGTTTTCTGTACATAGCGAAGTAGGCTGTCATTGTGTCGGCGGTCGTATTCGCAATCAGAATGTCTCCATAAGACAAAAGCTTGAGAATGGTGATCAAGTGGAGATTTTGACTTCTCCGAACCAAAAACCGAATCAAGACTGGCTGGCGATTGTAGTATCGTCCAAAGCGAAAAACAAGATTCGTCAGGCACTCAAAGAGGTGGAGTATAAGTTTGCCGCAGAGGGTAGGGAATTGTTAGAGAGACGATTCAAGAACTGGAAGATTGATTTTGACGAAGGACAGATATCTAAGTTAGCGACGAAATTAGGCTATAAAGCAGTTTCGGATATGTTCCAATCGCTTGCTCAAGGCAAAGAAGATATTCATTCGATTCGTGACGCATTCTTGCAATTGGATGAACATCAGCCTATTATTGAGCGCGAGCGGACGGAGTTTATTCCGAAAGAAGGTTTCTCTGCAGCCGGGTTATCCATAGAAGTGGACCAAATGTCGAATATCAATTACCAGTTGTCCACGTGCTGTAATCCGAAGCCGGGCGATGCTATTTTTGCGTTTATTTCCGTGACGAAAGGCATACGTATTCATCGTTGCGATTGTCCGAATGCAGAGAATATGCGGCAACGCTATCGCTATCGAATTTTACCGGCTCATTGGGCAAAGAAGTAAAAAAATGTGAAATAACATAAAAAAAAGTACTTTTTTTATAGAAATATTTGCGTAATTGAAAAAAAAGTATTACCTTTGCAGCGTGAAATGAATGAGGGGACCCGAAAAGGTTCCCTCACTTATTGGAAGAGCGGTATTTTAGAGATGGACAAGAGCTGTTTTTGAGGCAGTTTGGAGTTGGTTAAGAGCAGCGTAAGGTCAGCGTAACCTCTGCTGATTTGGCGATAGAAAAAAACGAGTTGCAAGGCCGCTCGAAGTCTGCTAGAAGTCTGCTAACTCCACATCACTCCTCGGGAGTTTCTGTGTCCTCTCAAACCAGCGCAAGAGTGGCGCAAGAGAGGCTGAAATCTATCGCAGTGATTTTGCTATTTTTCATATTCGGAGTTGGACAGATATGGGGTACTTCGATTACTTACACATTCACTAATAAGGATTGGAACGCTAATAATGGTAGTGGCACCGCCAACTGGACTTGTAATACAGCTGGTTCTAGTTTTGAAAGTACCAATTCTAAACGCGGTGTCGCAAATAACGGGGTAAATGGTGATGCGACTTCGCCAGTTTCGTTCTCTAATATTAACTCCATATCCGTTGTTGCCTCATCTAATACAACTGGAGGTAAAGTGCAAATAAAGATTGGCTCCACAAGTATTGCAGATAAGAGTATTGCCAATTCAAATAACGCAACGTACACATACAACAGTTCTGATTATGCGAATATTACCGATCTTTCAGGAGCCATTACTATACACGTGACTAAGCCTTCTTCAAAAACTGTATGGGTTAAATCTGTTACTATTGTTTATTGTGATGCAGCGCCAACTTCATTGACTAACACTACCATAGGTTCTACTACTGCAACTTTAGGTTGGTCTGACGCCAAGGATATTGGTTCATATGAAGTGTATCGTAGTACAAGTAGTACAACTCCTGGATATAGTACAACACCAACCACAACCGTAACTACACAATCTGTTGAATTAACCAATTTGTCACCTAGCACACCATATTATTGGTGGGTTCGTTCAAATTGTGGAACCGGTTGTAAATCCAAATGGGTCGCAGGTACGTCTTTTACCACAACAGCAAGTGCTTCATGCGATAATGTACCGACTGTTACAGCCGGTTCATTAAAAGGGTCGATTTCTTCGAGCAGCCCATTTTTACCCTTTTTCAACTACATTTATATAGTTTATTTCAGTATGTCAAAGATCGTTTGCCCTCATTATCAAAGGGCTTTGTGCCCTCAGGCGGTATCACCCGCCTGAAAGCTATTCAATCGTTAACGCTTACGGTTGCTCGTCCGCAAATACGGCATAATACCATGTCTCCGCTGTTATTGCCGGGAAACAAGTTCCGCACGACAATGAGTTCCAACAGGGATTCGGAGCGGTTCCTCTACTTCCATCAATTGGCGCTGTTGTCCAACCCATAAACTTACTTCCGCATCCGTCATCTCCCGCAACCGGCGTAGTCGGTAACTGGGTGGGTTTGGAACCCGATGCTACAGCTATGGTGGGATTGCCGTGTGCACTCGGATTCAAACTCCAATCCACCCCATTCACCATCCAATGAACAGCAAGGGGTGCAGCTTCCCATACCGCATAGAGATCAAAAGTAGCACCATCGGTAGCAGTAAGATCGCTCACCTCTTCTCTGTTGTCAAACCATTTCTCACCGTCTTCATCAAGTGCCCAACCGACAAACATATATCCTTCTTTACTGAATCCGCAAGATGTTAGGTTCTGCGCGACACCATAAGTAAATGCCTGATTCTCCATCGTTCCTGTAGCATCGCCGTCATTCTTATTAAACCGCACGGTATAAGTATGCGCCGTCCATTTTGCATAGAATGTCTCATTCGCTCCGCGTTTCCACTTATTTGAACCATCTGTCCATGTGTTCCCGCCAACCGTAATACTGGCTTGCAACGCACGTCCAGTTGTCGCTATCTTAGTGTCGCACCCAGGAGTTGTATAATAACCTTCCAACGTATATCCGGTACGCGTTGGGGCTGTGGTACTTCCGGAACTATAGAAACTGGTCGCAGCATCTACAATATACGCACTACCACTGGTAGAACCGGCATCATTGTTGTTTTTGTCCAAGGTAATGAGATAGGGCATTATTACATAATATGTTGGACCGTAACCCGTTCCACAGTTAACAGTCGCATAGGCGCGAACATAATACTTTTGTCCGGGAGTTAAACCTGATGTAATATCACCATAACCAGCCCATGCTGTCCCTTCAGTAACATCGCCCGAGTAATATCTTCTGGCACTTGATACAGTAGGAGGATTTGTTGTGCCAAAACACCAACCATATTCTGTAACTGTTTTGCTGTGTTTGTCAGTTACCTTACCTCCCGACACACGTAAACCGGTTGGTTTGTAGGAATCAAGTACATACCCAAACGATACTCCTGTATTATTATCAAATGTCGGCACTGCACAAGCATCAACTGTTGCTGTTAGATAGATGTGGATATTGCCGTCGGCCCCGGTATTATACCGTACCATAAAATCCGATGTTAAACTACCCGTATAATAGCATGTTCCACTTCCGTTTCCCATATCTTCATCATAAAAGCCATCATTAAAATGCGCGACGGTTAAAGGACTGGTATATCCTTCTGCATAATTGAAATATGCATCGAAACTCTCACCATCTTTGACGGCAATCGGGTTTTTATTATCCCTCGCCTCAACACCGGTTAAGTGATATGTGATGGTATAGCCGGTGAAATTGACGCGATATCGAAGATTTATAGTGGCTGTTTGCAATGTCGAACCGGTTTTGGTGTCTGTCTCGGTAATGGTAAATACTACATCGTTGTTCCCGTTACTTGTGAAATAATATCCCAAATCAAAATCTGCATACCAATATTGTGAGCTGGATTGGTTGTTATTGGAGTTGTAGGTATAATAACTTGTCTCATTGGCATTCCCGACAGGCGTTCCATGACTTGCTGTATATGAGCCGATAAGAAATGACACATTCGTCGGCGTTGGTGTTCCGGACAATGTGGTGGTAATGGTTCCATAGTGACCATTTGCGTCCTGTGTCCACCCCGCGTTATTACCGATTCTCATAGATGTTGTCCCATGGGCGGGTAATGTCGTCGGATTCAAATCGATAATGATGGTTCCACTGCTGGCGTAATACTTGGTACTATTGTACTCAACGTATATACCCGCTGCCCACATGTGTGTGCTCACGAACATTAATACTAATGGCACTAATAGCCATCTTGCTTTGAAATTAAAGATTTTTGTTTCCATAAGATTTTATTTTTAAGTTATTATTTTCGTTGTGACTAAGGGATAACCCAATATCCCATAGCCATGAATGCTGTTTTTCGCTCGATATTATTTAGTATCTATGGGAGGACAAGGGAGTACCCAGTATGTCTCTCCTCCACAATTAATAGTATCTATCTTTAATACAGGCTTATCGGATGGACATTTTTTCTTCTTTTGTGGTGCTTTGCATTTTTGTGTGCCGATAGTGACATTGGGTTTTAAACTAAAATTATTAGTAAGATGGTTATTTTGGCTGATAATCAGCAGTATATTCTCATTTATTTTCTCTAACTGTACATGTATAGAATCAATGTCTATAACTGATTTTAAATCTATAGTATCAACACTTGTAACCAATTGCGAACAATCCCCACAATGTGAACACGATGGAATAAAAATTGTGGCTAATAATGTTAAGATAGCTATGAATATAGCTACTACAGATAGCCACATGGTGGTTTTCGCACTTTTACTTTGTTTTCTAGCTTCCTCCAATGAACCTATAGCAACGTCTAATTGTTGACGTGCGAGAGTCAATTGCTGTTCCTCATAGGTTGTAAAATTGTTGCGCACCAAATCATATAATTTGTTCATTGCAACAATTCTATTTTGAGTCTTAATAAATATCGCTGCAATATCTTCGGGAACTTCTTTTGCAATAGGATTTTTACTCTTATCACCGATTACAGACAATGGTGGCTCATTATTATCTTTAATTATATATATGTACTGATTGTCAATTAGGTATTGGATTAAAAGAGCAGTCTCAATGAAGTCTCTTTCAACCTGTAATATGTCAGATATCTCATATTTACGTTCAGCATCGAATAGTAGGCACTTTGTTTTACTATCAAATGCGACACCATGATTATCCAAGATATCCATAAAGGCATTCGTCAGTACATATGTGTCATAAGCGACGCCATGCAAAATGCCATTGATTATTCTTTTTTCGCGCTCTGTAAAATGTTTCATGCCCTTATAAGCCTTGTTATCGTGCAGGCTACACGTTTAAAGTGTTAATATTGATATTAGACATGTTGTTGGCAATTACTTCTCCCCTCTTTCAATCTTTCCATTATTGAATCTATATTTTTGCAATTCTTCTTTTGTTAAGATTTTATTATATTTCTTATCACTAGATTTTACCAATAAAATAGGCTTGCCACCTTCGATAATCTTCTCTATGGTTCCCCTCAAAACAGGCACTTTAAAAGTCACCTCTTTTACGGGGTATAACACCTCTTCAAGTTTTATATTCTGACCATCAAGATCAAACGCTCCTTCTATCACAATCTGTTTTTCATCTTTCATATTTACAAGACTATTGATATAATCCGATATTTGTTTAATAGTTGTTCGCACAATGCCTTTTTTATCATAAAATTTCTCTAATTTGAGTTTTATCGTTCGGGCTTCTTCGTTGGCTTTTAAAATATTTTGTGACAATAACCTGTCTCCTTCCTCCGTGAAGACTAACTTAAAACAATATGGAGTTATATCTGGCTGAACAATATTAAATCGAAGAATAATATCCTCTATCCGTCCTTTTTTATCTTCTATAGTAGGCTTTCTAACATCATATAACACAACAGGTCTTTGACTTGGATTAGTTAGTGTCCCTTTGGCGTACTGTCTGGTAGAATTTGTAAAGTCTGTTGCAGAGGCGAGGATGCCACTAGTCATGGTTGTGTCGGTTAAGGTTCCTTCCATTTTGGCGATATCACTATAGCCAACTTTTACATTTCTAATCTCATAATCCTTTGCTTCTACCATTACATCTCCATCATCCGCTTTTAATATCCCATCTATCTGGTGCCGAGTGCCGCTTATGCCGCATACGAATTGGTCATACAGAACATCATTTCTAGTTAGTTGACATATTGCTACGGCAACTAACCTCTCAAAAGCAGTTCCTTGCTTCTTAAAAATCTCTCCGTATAACTCATAGTAGAGTTTGTCCATCTCCGTTAATATACGTTCTTCCATAATCTTTCCCCCTCATCTGTGTCGGGCACAACTATTATATTTGCTTATTTATGTTCGAATTTATTATATCTTGTCCTTTTTAATTTAACTTTGACGTTTTGACATATTAGAATCTCGTGGTTTTACTTTTTAAATAATAAAAAAATCAGTAAAAAACATTCAAAAATTTGTGTATTTCAAATATTTGTAGTACTTTTGCGAAAAATTTCGTTGCGACTTTTTTCGCAATGTGTACAGTCCAGTGGTTTAACGTCTGAAATTCAACATATTATGGCTAACAAATTTGCGTACGGGACACTCGTTCAAGGCGAGTATTTTACAGATCGCATAAACGAACTTGCTAAAATCAAGCAAT
>ONMT01000077.1 GCA_900319025.1 uncultured Bacteroidales bacterium | reverse complement strand
GCGCGGTAAACGGCAGGGTTAGCGATACCATTCCAGTTAGCATCCGCATCGTTACCCGTCTGCGACGGATACTGCTGAACCATAACTGAGATTGTATTGATAGACGCACCGGCTTTCTTAGTGAAGCGCAAGGTTTCAGCACGATTATTAAGATAGATAAGGTAGAACACACCCGGTTCGAGTGTCTTGTCCGCCTTGTCAGCTAAGAACTTCCATGAGCCTTGTGCTTTACCATGAGCCGCACGGTTAGCTCCATCGTAATAGAGGACGTGGTAGGTCTTGTCAAGTTCCAACTTAGCGCCATCATCTAGGACGGAAACACCGGAAGTAGCATCCACTTTCCAAGGCACTGCAAATGCGTACCATGTTTGCGCAGCAGCATTGAGTGTGAGGTCAAAGTATGCTTGTCCATCTATCTTGAGTGAACTTGCGCCAGTAATCTCACCCGATTGGGAAGTGTTGGATTGAAGAATGAGATTTTTAACGGTCTTACCTGCGCCGTCAAAGGTCTCACCCAATTCTACCGTTTCATCCTCTGCAGTAGTTTGCATAATAGCTGTAAGGGTAATATCGTCGGTCACAGTGATTGAACGTTCGAGTTTGGTTGACTCGTCATCCCACTTGATGAAGGTATATGGCGAATTAGCAGTAAGCGTAATGTTAGCAGTCTTACCATACTCATAGATACCGGCGCCGGTAAACGTTGCCGCTCCCGGAACAGAAGAAACAAGAGTTACAGTGTACTTGTTAGGAGTACCTGTGAATACAGGTTTGTAATCTGCATTAGCTTTGACCGTCTCTATCGTCTTTGAAGCATCGTCTTTATTCTGCCATACGTAGGTATATGAGTATCCTTCTTCTATTGGCTCCAGCTGTTTGGTAATACCCATTGGAGCAACCGGCATATCGCCATAATGAAGTACTTGAGTTTCCCCAATTTGAGTAGTTCCGTCTTCTTGATAGAAACGGATATTGTATGTCGTTGCTTCCTGCGTATAGGTTGCGGTATAGGTTGTAGGAGCAGTAGGACATGGCAAAGTTGCGTCCGGGGCAAAATGTTGTGCTACACCATCTATGACAGCATCCCAACCGTTGAAGTTACAGGTATATTCATAACTTGAGTAATCCGAACCGTCGGCATTCTTTTTTGTTGGTATTCCAGCGTATGAAGGATGCTCCGTAATAAGAACTTCCGTTTTCTGAAGTTCCTCTCCGTTATTATTCACAAAGGTTACCCACCATCTATCCGGAAGTTCTTCAAGCCAAGTAGCAGTATATGTTTGGTCTTTTATCACAGGACTAATAGCAGGATCCCACTGAAGGATATGACCTACTTTAGTCGGCGTATTCTCGCAGACAGGAACGGCGTTGTGAGGCAAGAACTGGCGTTCGATTTCTACACCACCCTCTTGCAAGAAGGTAATGGTGTATTTGCGCTCTTTCTTCTTGTATGTAGCCGTGTATGTCACATCGGACGTGACAGGACCCAACTCCGGCGACCAGCCCGTGAAGTCGTAGGTATAGTCAATATCCGGTTCACGAGTCGGGTTGGTTCCGAGGAATTCAGCCATCGTACCGTAAGTAACAGAATAAGGAATTACTATAGTAGGATCTTCTGGGTCCACAAATAAAATCTCATTACCATCCCAGTTCTTCCACGTGATAGTAAAGCGTTGCTCCTTCCAGTCTTCTTCAACGTCATCCCAAGAGTAATAGGTATCGTTGTTGGGATGGATACAGTGGTAGAGGTTATCTTTCTTCTCTACCTCCCACCATTGGCAACCACTCGTTAGGATAAAGAGTCTTCCTGCGCCATCTGCATCGGAATACGTATGATCAGCATTGCAGGTCTTTCCATTAGCGAGGGCTACGTATTCAGCTGGTTTTGCATAAGATACTCCATAATCATCAATCATGAAACATGAATTATCTTCGTCCACTTTCATAATATTCCACTTATTGTCTGTATAGCAATACGCATCGCCCTCTTCAGCATCAGCCGTGTTAGCAAAAGCAGGATCCAACACACCATTTTTCAGTTTAGCTGGGTAAAAGGTTCTATCCTTATACGTTCCGACACCCTGAACTTGCCAAACCTTCGGAGTGCCTGCAGTCGTTAGAAGAGAAGATATTTGCCCCACCATTTGAAGTATAAACAAATCCCGATGCGGTTTCAAATCTACCATGTACATTGATAGCAGCAGAAAGAGGACATACTTGTTCTTTGCGCACGGTAGGTCTTCCGTTCCAAGATGGCGCATACCGTACCACCTTGGTATAAGCAGTGCCCTTCACAAGCGTGGAGCCATTATATTCATTGCAATAAGCATATTTGTCCCAATCGGCAGCATCATAGACATAAAGCGCACCCGTGTGTTCCGGATCCTCGTTATCTTGAGTTACACTTACAACTGACTCTTTATCCACTTCGACTTCAGCTCCAGGAAGCAGGCAAGTATTTTGCATAAAATCCATCGAGCCTGAAAGCAAGTGAATCTTAAAGTTAGAAGTAAGAGGAAGATCAAATTTAGCAGAGTTCAAACGAACGGGCAAGGTGTATCCCATTAGAGAAATAGTTCCTAAATCCAACTCCATTGAGCCAATATGTGCACCACTATTGACATCATATACTTGCACATCATTGACAGGGTCATACCACTTGCGTACCCAAGTATTCTCTGCATCCGCCTCATTATCCATCAAGAATATTGCAGTATGTACACCACTAACACCAACGATAGCGATGTCCGTAGCAGTCATCGAGACACTACCTAAAATTTGGATTCCCTCCGAAACAGCAGCTGAGGTTGAAAGAAGGGCACCTGGATGATACTTAACAGGAGACTCTACATTTTGGATAAAATACTGGGTAACAGGGAATATTTTTTTATCGCTGTCATCGCCAATATGCAATGGGAAATCAGAAGGAACCATACCGGTGATTTTCACAGATGTCATTGCTCCTTTCCAGTCACCCATTTGGAACATCTCACGAACGGTTGCACCGCGGCGTGCATCGGTTTCACCCTTACCGGTCATGAATCCCCATGCACGAAGTTCGGATCCATTTTGGAGCGTCATGTGACTACCTTCTTCCATGACCAAACGGCCATAAGCACCCACCGGCTGACTGGTATAAGCCTCATTGGTAGAGTACTGAGTACCTGTTATTTCTATATCACCAAATACATCCATATTCACGCCACTCGCAAAGGTCAAACGACGGAACTCAACAAGAGGATTATTCGCATAACAATTAGACTCTACATTATTGACATCATTATACACAAGACGGGGAGCTGTCTTGTTTATCTCCTTTGCCTGTGTATCACTCATCGGCACAACAATAGTGGCATTCGCCGGAAGCGTATAGTAACCGGCAGGAAGCACATAGTCATTCGTCATAAAGATAACGATATTCTCTACACTCGGATTGTTGTTAGCATATGCAAGTGCATCCTCAAGTTTAGCGTAGGAAACAGTCCCGATACGGCAAACACCTACGTGATTCTCTTGTGCAGCATCAGCCGTTCCGAGGAAGTAACGATAACCTTCGCTATATTCTACGCCCGCAGAAACGAGCATTTCAGTCATACCCTCGGTGGATATGCCATAGTTATTGACTTTGAAGTATCCGGAAGTAAAGTTAATCGATCCATTCAACGGTCCGTCGAACTTACCAGACTCGATATTCAATGTACCGCCCGTACGCTGTGCTGAATAGGTGTCACCTTTGATAGCTGCAAGTTTTTTTATAGTAGTCGTACCCGCAGTCACTTTCAAACCACAAGTAGTACCTTCTATTGTACCACGATTAATAACGGCTGTACCCCCAGAAATTGTGATAGCTGTCGTGCCATTAAATACGCCGTTATTCACAGTAAGCGTTTTGGACGATGTAAGTCCGGCCATGAAAACACCTTCGTTAGTAGTCAGAACTCCATTATTGGTAGCCGAGCCTGTAACAGTAGCGCCATTTTGCTCAACCTCACCGCTTGCTCCGATAGTGAGCGTACCAAATTCGCCACCATTAAGAATAACTTTACCGCCATTCGCGATGAGCGAAGATGCTGAGCCTCCATATTTGCTATAAGCAACCGTCACATTGCCACTTGATACAGTAATAGATTGAGCAGTATTACCATTTAAATCAAGCGTAAAGTTCTTTCCTGAGAAGGTTAGGTCAATGCCAACAGGTTTATTGAGTTTCAGAATTGGATTAGTATAACCGCTGATATCGGTTGCCAACATATCTGCAAGCGTACCTGAAGTTTGCTCAGTTTTACCATCAAACCAATATGCTGCAGGACGGTCAGGATTAAGTGCGTTAACAGACAACGCCACAGCCAGCGACGATGAATTTGCTCCTGCCATGCTGATAGTCATCGTAGAGTTCTTCGTTCCGGCACCCGTGTTTTTGTACGTATAGGTTACGGGGATAACAACTCTTGTCAGTTGGTCAGAAACAACTTCTTTGGATGCCAAAGCCGCAGCTAAGTCATAGGACCATTCACTACTTTCGTTATTAGTAAAAGTGAATGTGGCAAAGTCAGCCTCATCCAACGATGCCGCTTCACCATTTACTTCCACGGTGACTGTTATGAGAGCATGGTTACCCTCAACTGCGTCAATATTTGCACTTGTAGCCACTGAGTTAGAAAGCAAGTACTTATTAAATACCGCATAGATATTGTTAGGATTGGACACAGCCCCTGAATAAGCCTCATCCAATCCTGTTATGGATGAAGGAGGAGCCATGTAGAATACATTATCAACACTGGGTAAGACTTTGAAATATACGCTTTGTAACGCAGACTTATCCATTGCGGTATCTTGCTTCCATACCCTTGCATCATTAAAAGTCCACCCTACATAAAAAGAACCATCATCAGCTTGTGCATCCGCCTTAAAGTAAGCAAACGGAGTCATAAAGATATGACTACTATCCACACCTGCTTGATGTAACATGTTCCGCAAAGCCCCGTTCACTAGACTTTTAGGATCAGAATCCTCCACACTCTCTGTAGCCGTCATTGTTGCACCTATAACCATCGCCGTAGATTCAAAAGAATCATTATTGGATGGGTTACCCGTTCCATATGGCATGGGAAAGGGTTCAGCTTTATAATTCAGCCAAGAAACCGAAGTATTGTTGAACAATTTTCCCTGAGCATCCACCCAAGTCAATTTAACAGTACCTGCACCTGTTGATTCACTAGATGTCTGCGCTTTGAAGGCTGCTAAATAAATAGATTGACCACTTGGTTCTTGCGCCCAGATATTACTAACACTCGTAGATAAGGCTGCTAAAAAGAGGGCAAAAGTTTTGATTGATTGTTTGAATTTCATATCTTTTTTATATTTAGTTATTTCGACGATTGTACCTTATTTTTTTGTATGTACGTGGGCACGCACACAGTCCAAGCCGCAAAAGTACGGTTTTTTTTTCATATACACAAATTTTTCTGCAAAATTTATGCCAAAATGCACTTTTTGAGCATTTAAAGGCAAAAAAGTTTAGGGATTAGGAGTTAGGAGTTAGGAGTTAGGAGTTAGGGGTTAGGAGTTAGGAGTTAGGAGTTAGGAGTTAGGGATTAGAGATTAGGAGGTAGGGATGGCGGATTTAATTTCTTCAAGGGTGAAGCCGCGTTGCGTTAGAAAACGATAAATGGAATCAAGAGTGGACTTATCAATCGGCGCCAGCTGATTTTGGGGCAGACGTTGAGAAACAAGATGGTTAAGAATACGCGAATACTCCTCCTCGTCAATAGTTTGGAGAGCCGATTGGATAATATCAAAAGCAATTTTTTTGCCACGAAGCATGTAGGCGATTTTTACTCTACCCCAACCTTGATAGAGCAATTTGTCATGCACAAAAGCATTCGCATACCGTTCGTCCGAGATGAAATTCTCGTCAATAAGATGGTCAATAATTTCGTCTTCTGTTTGACTGTCACAATTCCACTGACGGAGACGCATACGAGCTTCCGTTTCACAATGTTCTGCACCAGCGCAGTAGGCTTCCATTTTACTCTTTAATTCGGCCGCAGACCATTCTTTCTTTTTCATAAATATCGCGTTTTATTTCAATGTTTTCATACTTATTTTCGCGTAGCAGCTGAGCGACTTGAGATGCGAATTTTTCGTTTACTTCAAAATATAAATATTTTGACAAACCGAGTTCTACAATACGTTTGTAGTAACGCAACGGGTCATTGTCTGGCACAAAAAGTGCTGTATGAGGTTCGTAGTCCAACACGTTCAAATCCATCGTTTTTTTCTCCGAATCAAGAACGTATGGAGGGTTGGAGATTATACATTTTAGATTGGAGATTGTAGATTGGAGATTGGAAATTTTAGATTTTAGATTGTAGATTTTAGATTGGAGATTGGAGATTGTAGATTGTAGATTTGGGTCAAAAATATCTGCCTGAAGCCAGTGGACCTCCACATTATTTCGAATTGCATTTTGTGCAGCCACTTGGAGTGCCTCCTCCGAGACATCTAACCCATAAATTTGCCAGTTCGGACGACGTTTTTTAAGAGCAATGGCTATGCAACCGGAACCTGTTCCGATATCAAGAACTGAAAACGGCTCGTCTGCAGGATGACTATCAAGGAGAAGTTGCACCAATTCCGCCGTCTCGGGACGAGGTATTAAAGTAGCAGAATTGACCAATAAATCGAGTCCAAACCACAAAGTATGACCAAAAATATACTGAATTGGCTCTTTTTTTTGTAATCTTTTCAAAATTATTTCGATATTCGAAATATTTTGTGTATCTTTGCCGGCTGAAATGTCGGCGCGCGATAAACCCGTAGTCTCTTCGACTATCCAAAACGCCAAATCCGTAGCCTCTTCGGGGCTGTAACAGGAAGCCAATTGGGACCGGATATAGGCTATTTGAGATTGGATATTGGACATTTGTTATTTGGGCTATTTTTAAATCGCGCTGCAAAAGTACAAAAAAATGTTGGAATACGCAAATTATATTTCACGTTGTCTGCAATTAGCGCAGTTAGGACGCTATTATGTAGCACCAAATCCGATGGTAGGAGCCGTATTGGTATATGGTGATGGAGAAAGCGAGCGCATCATCGGAGAAGGCTGGCATAAAGAATATGGCGGTCCGCATGCGGAGGTGAATTGTTTTGCGAGTGTACGACCGGAAAACGAATCGAAAGTGAGAGAGAGTACCCTATTTGTCAGTCTGGAACCATGCTCCCATTACGGAAAAACACCTCCATGTGCCGATTTGATAATTAAGAAAGGCGTGAAACGTGTGGTTGTCGGGATGTTAGACCCCAATCCACAAGTAGCCGGTCAAGGTATTGAACGCCTGCGCGCGAATGGCATAGAAGTTGTGGTAGGAGTGATGGAAGAGGAATGTAGGGAACTGAACAAGCGGTTTCTATGCTTGCACGAGAAACATCGTCCGTACGTAACACTCAAATGGGCACAGACAGCAGACGGATTTATGGACTACAAACGCGAGTTGCCGAAAGAAGGAGCATTGACAGAAACAAAGCCATTAGTTATATCCACACCGCTGAATAAGCGAATTGTGCATAAGATGCGCGCTGAGAATATGGCGATATTAGTGGGCTCAAATACAGCACTATTAGACAACCCTAAACTCAAAACAACCCATTGGGTAGGACGCAATCCTATTCGAGTGCTGTTAGACCGCAGAAAGAGAGTACCTAAAGAGAGTGCGATTTTCTCGCCGGATGCAGAGACGATAGTATATAGCGAGAACACCGAGTGGCAGTTTGTACTGGACGATCTGGCCAAACGCGGGATACACTCTGTATTAGTAGAAGGCGGAGCACAAGTGTTAAAGCATATTATTGCTACGGGAATATACGACGAAGTGCATGTAGAAAAAGGAGAATGCCGTATCGGGGATGGAGTTGCTGCTCCGCAGATTTGAAGATTTTAAATTGTAGATT
>ONMT01000028.1 GCA_900319025.1 uncultured Bacteroidales bacterium | reverse complement strand
GGGACAAGTACTCGACGAGACCTACATCAAGACGCTGACGCCTAATCAGCAAGAGCAATGCCATCAGATTAACCGTCGGACGGAGTTTAAAGTGATAAAGACGACGTATAAGTTGTATTAGTCGAAAGTCAAAAGTCCGGACGAAGTCCTAAAGTCGAAAGCTAAAAGAAATGAAACAATATTTAGATTTATGTCGGCGCGTGTTGGCGGAAGGAACAGAGAAACATGATCGCACGGGAACGGGAACCATTTCCATTTTCGGTGCACAGATGCGTTATAACTTAGCGGACGGTTTTCCGTTGCTGACCACCAAGAAACTGCACCTCAAGTCCATAATCTATGAGCTGCTGTGGTTCTTGCAAGGCGACACGAACGTGCACTATCTCCAAGAACATGGTGTGCGTATTTGGAACGAATGGGCGGATGAGAACGGCGAATTGGGTCCTGTTTACGGGCACCAATGGCGTTCGTGGCCGGATTACAACGGTGGCACCATCGACCAGATTGCACAAGTAGTGGATATGATACGTCACAATCCGGACTCTCGCCGAATGATTGTGAGCGCTTGGAACGTGGCGGAAGTGAATAAAATGGCATTGCCACCATGTCACACGCTGTTTCAGTTCTATGTAGCAAACGGACGTTTGTCGCTGCAACTATACCAGCGTTCGGCAGATATCTTCCTTGGCGTTCCGTTTAATATCGCATCGTATGCGCTGCTGCTGCAGATGATGGCACAAGTGACCGGATTGGAAGCAGGCGATTTTGTGCACACGTTAGGCGATGCACACATTTATCTTAATCATGAAAATCAATCCGGAAGTGAAGGATATCTTCGACTTCCAATACGAAGACTTTGAATTACAGAACTACGATCCCCACCCTCACATCGCGGGTGTTGTATCGGTATAACGACAAGATATAAGAGTTATGATATCTATCATCGTAGCCATCGCGGAAAATTACGCCATCGGCAAACAAGGCGGTTTGCTATGCCACCTGCCGGAAGACTTGAAGCACTTTAAGGCCATCACGAGTGGTAGCACCGTGATTATGGGCGAGAGAACTTTTTACTCGCTACCCAAGCACCCGCTGCCTAATCGTCGCAATATCGTTATTACCGACCAAGCGGGCAAGACCTTTGATGGTGCAGAAGCAGCCTACTCTATCGACGAGGCAGTACAGCTGGTGAGCAAGGACGAGGAAGCTTTTATCATCGGCGGCGGAATGGTATATCGTCAGTTTATGCCCATAGCGGACAAACTATACATTACCCATATCCACCACAGCTGGGAGGACGCAGATACCTTCTTCCCCACGATTGAGTCGAACACATGGCAGAAAATAAGCGAAGAACCACATACCGCGGACGAGAATAATCCGTTTGATTATACGTTTACTGAATATATACGCAAATAATATGGAACAAGAAAATTGGACAACTGTCATTAAACCTAAAGAGAAGTTATTATCGGTTGACCTAAAAGAGATTTGGAAATACCGCGACTTGATGATGCTGTTTGTTAAACGTAATATCATTACGCAGTACAAGCAGACGATTTTAGGTCCGCTCTGGTATTTGATTCAGCCGCTAATGACCACAGTGATGTACATGGTCGTATTCGGCGGAATAGCAAAGATTTCCACCGATGGCCTCCCACAGCCGCTGTTCTACTTAGCAGGTATCTCGTTTTGGCAGTACTTTTCAGACTGTTTGAATAAGACATCGAATACGTTTGTATCGAACGCAGGTATTTTTGGTAAAGTGTATTTCCCGCGTTTGGTAACCCCGCTGAGTGATGTGATATCCAACCTGGTTAGGTTTGGTATTCAGTTTGGTTTATTCCTCTGCGTATATGCGTACTATCAGTTGTTTACCGACGTAACTATCCATACTAATTGGTACGCGTTGCTCGTGCCGGTGCTGGTAATGATGCTTGCCGGATTAGCCCTTGGTTTCGGTATTCTCTTCTCGTCCATGACTACTAAATACCGCGACCTGCAACTGCTGCTCAGTTTCTTTGTGAGCCTGTGGATGTATGCCACCCCGGTTATCTATCCGCTGTCAACGATTACGAACGAGAAAATCCGTTTGGCAATGATGCTGAACCCGCTGACAGGAATCTTGGAGTTCTTTAAGTACGGCGTATTGGGTGTTGGTGCGCATGACTGGTGGATGTTGGGCTATAGTTTTGGATTTATGATTATCCTTCTGACGATAGGTATCCTTGTCTTCAATAAGGTACAACGCTCGTTTATGGATACGGTGTAAGTAAACTTTTACGGCCGATGGCCTATTTTAGATTTTAGATTTAAGATTTTAGATGAAACACCTGCCGAATTGCAAATTGAATATAGGTCTGCGCGTAGTGCGTAAGCGGGAAGATGGTTATCACGATATTGATACGGTCTTCTACCCTGTTTATGGTCTGTATGATGAGCTGGAAGTGGAACAAGCCGAGAGTTTATCGTTTGAGCAGGAAGGCATCGCAGTGGACTGTAAGGCAGAGGATAACCTTATTCTACGATGCTATAGGCTGATGGCGAGTCGTTATCCCCAAATCGGTAACGTGCGCATTCGTTTTAAGAAGAATATCCCTTTTGGCGCCGGTTTGGGTGGTGGCAGCAGTGATGCAGCACACATGGCTATTGCGCTCAATGAGCTGTTTGACTTAGGATTGAGCAAGGAGCAGTTAGCAGCCGAAGTGCGTGAGTTAGGAGCAGATTGTCCGTTCTTTATCTATAACACCCCATGCCATGCCCAAGGAATAGGAGAGATACTGACTCCAATAGATTTCAGTTTGGCAGGCTATCGTTTGGTGATGCTCAAGCCAGATGTATCCGTATCGACCCGCGAGGCTTACTCAGGTTTAGTTCCGTCGGGTGTGTGTCTGCCGGCTATAGGAGAGTGGAAGCATTATGTCAATGATTTTGAGACGACGGTCTTTGCTCGTCATCCTCAGTTAGGCATAATCAAACAGCGCCTATTGGATTTAGGCGCTGTATATGCATCAATGAGTGGCAGCGGCTCAACTATCTTTGGACTTTTTGAGAATAATGCGGAAAGTAGAACCCTTGCCGACTTGGGAACTCTTGAGAAAGAGTTTGCCCCGATGATACTCTTCAACGATACGCTTCGCGAGCGATAATCCTAACCCCCATCCTCTTTGTTTGGTAGTAAATCCGGGTTGAAAAATCCGGTGTTGTGTGCGTCGGTCTATGCCTTTGCCGTTGTCGGTGACATCGAGAATAATAGAATCTTCCCGTTCGTAGAGTACAAAGTGTATTTCCCCCCTACCCTCCATCGCATCAACCGCATTCTTAATGAGATTCTCAATCACCCACTCAAAAAGTGGTTTATTCAGTTGGACGATGATGCTCTGTTCGTCAATAGTCCTTGCAGGGAAGTGGTTGAGTTGCCCGCAGGAGAAGTTGATATTGACCTTATTAGAAATACGCGTGCGCATGTACGCGACAGACTCTTTAATGACCGGAATAAGAGGTGTGGGAGTTAAGTTCGGTTCGCTGCCTACTTTAGAGAAGCGGTCTGCAATCGTCTTGAGTCGAGCGATATCTGTCCGAAGACTCGGAATGAGTTCATCGTTGGGGTATTTGCTCTCAAGCAGTTCCTGCCATGCGTTGAGGGAAGAAATCGGCGTTCCTAACTGATGCGCCGTTTCCTTAGATAGTCCTACCCAGACTTGGTTTTGCTCATTACGCAAGGAGATAATTACCGACAGAACAGCCAGTAGCACGAATACCGCCATAAAACCAAATTGCGCGTAAGGGACATATCTCAACTGCGTGAGCAAAGTCGATTCGTCGTAGTAGATATACTGTAGCACCTCTGAACCATCGAAGTCGTTAAACCGTATTTCAATAGGTCCATTAAGCGTCGTAGGGTCACTGACAGGTTTGCGTACGTTGCGCATATAAAGGATATTTCCCGCCGAGTCTAACATATAAACAGGGACAGTGGTGTTGCGCTCTATAATAGTGGTGTAGAAGTCAATATCCTCGTTCTCATCTGCCTGAATAAGGCGCTGTGTTGCCTGAGCCCACAACTGTAGTCGCTGTTGCTCCTCCTCCGCCAACTGACGGGCGAGGTTGTTGGTATAAAAAACAGAACCTACAACAAAAAGGAAGAGAATGGAGATGATTATCGATAATTTAAGATTGGACATATTGATTGGAGATTTGGCGGCTGTGCCTTATTTTAGATTGAAGATTTTAGATTTATTGGTTGGTGAGGTCGAGATAACGTCTTAATGCGACTAGGTAAGCGATTTTAGCGTCGGTGAGTTCATTCTGCGCTTTGAAATGCGTAGTTTGTGCACCCAAAAGGTCTGTAATTGTAGCGAGTCCGGCACGATAATTAACATTGACAAGTCGGTAGTTCTCCGCAGCGTTATCCAAGGACTTCTGATACTCGTTCACAAGCAATGCCGCTTCAGTCATGTTATGATATGATTGGGTATTACGGAGTTGCAGTTTACGCTGCACGTCAGCCTGCTCTAATTTAGCGGCATCAATGGAGAGGTTATGTTCTTTGATTTTATGGCCTGTTTCCCACCACTGCGTGATAGGAATAGTCATGGTGACAAAGAGCGCGCCATTACCGACTTTGCTCCCTAAGTCATTACGGAAGAGATTTGTTGAGATACGTCCGTATCCATAGTTCGCCCCTACGAGAATCTGCGGTAGTGCGTCTGCGATAGCCATCTTCTTTTGCAGTTGTGCGGCTTTGACTTGCAGTTCGAGTAGCTGTGCTTCCGGTGTTTGCAGGTTAATTTGCTCCTCGCCGGGAACAAGGACTTCTTTCTCATAACTCATCGGCGACAAGTCCAACGAGTCGTTATCGTCAATTCCTATAGCTAAACATAGTGCCCGCGTTGCCAAGTACAAACCGTTGGCCAGTTGTATCTCGTTACGATGAATCTCACTCTGCCGCAACTCTACTTGCAACAGGTCGGATTGGAGTGCCAGACCTGCTTCAACAGCCGAACTGACTACCTGATACATCGTATCTAACAGGGTCTTTGCCAATTCGATAGTCTGCTGTTTCTCTTTCAGTCCAACCACTAAGTAGTATGCCTCCTCTACTTCCTCTAATGCATCGCGCGAAACAATATCGTATTGCAGCTGTGCCGCTTCTACTCCTACTTTCGCCAGTTTATTGCCCTCCACAATCTTACCGCCAACGAACACAGGCTGAATAGCCGTCACGCCGGCGTGGTAACCATATTGGAAGAGAGAGAGTGTACTATGCAAGCCCAATGCAGCACCAAAATTACCATATAGCACATTGAGCAGGCTGCGCACTGCTGAATTACCGACATCATCGATTCCCACTTCTACAAGGGGATACAGACTGTGATAGCCGGCACCTGTTACAGTCACTTGTGGGAAATACTTGGTCAGCGCCTGGTTTTTCACCTGTTTCGCTTTCTCCACCTCGATTGCGGCTTTCTGGAGACGGAAATTATTTTGCCTTGCCATATTTAGACAACTATCCAAGGTCAGCACTTGTGCCGACAATGCCATTGGCACTGCCAAAAGCAGGGCAACCAAGAGTTGTTTATATGTATAATGGCTTGTCATTTATGATCGTAAATTCTCCAGTATAAAACAGGTAATATCGTTACCGTCAGCGGTAAGGTCAGTATAGCTCCCACGCAGATCACTATTCCCATTGGTGACCATAGCGAAGTATGTGCAAGAATCATCGGCAACACGCCTAACGCCGTAGTAGCGGTTGTGAGGAACACCGGTCGCATTCGCCTTAGACCGGCTTGGAACGCAGCTTCGCGAACGGACAAGCACTTGGTACGACGTAACTCTTCCGCGTACTCGTACATCATAATAGCATTACGAACGATGATTCCTATCAGGGACACAATACCTAAAACCACCGTGATGGATATATCTAATTGGAATATATACAGCCCCACAAACGCACCAAAGATAGTGAGTGAAGCGGACGAGAGGGCTAAAAGCGATAACGATATCTTACCAAAGTGATAGAGCATCAGCGCAAACATCACCATCAGCGCTGCCACAACGGACCACATAATCTGTGGCACCATCTGGTCATTCAGTTCGGACAAACCGCCATATTTGATGCGGACACGCGAGCCATTCACTATCACTTCGTCGTTATCGGAAATATGCTCCTTAATCCACTCACGCACTTTATTCTCCGCTGTTACCTGCGATGTTCTGCCGCGCAGGTCGCAGCCTACTGTCACCGTGCGGATAGAGTTACGTCTGTTGATGGTGGCATGATGCCAAGCGGGTTCTAATGTCGCCACTTGACGGAGTGGAACCCACTGACCGGGAAGAGCGGTCGGCACCATTAAATCTTCTAACTCAGCAATAGACATATCCTTGCCGTTGATCGTATAAAGCATCACGGGCACGTCGTAGTCGTCCTCCCAAACGGTAGTGAGTTGCGCACCATTAGTCACGGAATTGAGATATAGCGATAACAGCGTCTCCGTCACTCCCAAACGAGTAGCCTCATCTTCACGCAAAATCACGCGAGTCTGACGCACTACCTCGTCGTAATCGGTATGCACCCAACGTAACTCCGGCTGTGCTGCCATATACTGCCGAACGGAGTCTGCCAATAACTTCAGCACATCGAAGTCGTCGCCCTGAAAACGCACTTCCAGCGGATTCTTAGCGAGTTGGTAATCCAACTGCTTAAAGCGAACGTACGCATTAGGGAAATAGTTCTCGTAAAGCGGAGTATATTCCTTAAGGATAGCAGCAGTCTCTCGGTACGAATGGGTATTAACGATAAACTGCGCATAACTGGGTTTAGCTATTTGAGGCTGATACGTAGCGTGGAAACGCGGACTGGCTTGTCCCACGAAAGATGTCACGGACTTAACGCGCTCGTCTGCACTAAGGATACGAGCTAAGGAGTCAGCCACAACAGCTGTTTCCTGCAGTGTAGAACCCTCGCGCAAGTGAATCTCCACAGCAAAGAACTCACGCTCCGCCTTAGGGAGGAGTTGCATATTCAGTCGCGTAAAGAGGAAGATACCTATAGAAAGGACTGACACTAAAAGCACATACACAGCCCATGGGTGCGCAAAGCAGCCTGATAGCACGCGATGATATGCCGTTTGAATGCGCGTAAAGAAGCGAGACTGCACTCGTTCAAACCACCCCATCTCAGACGGTTTGATACGTTTGACAAAGCGCACTGCCATAAATGGTGTCACCCATGCCGCATAGAAGATACTGGTCGTCAGAGCAAATAACACCGCGAACGGGAATAGACGAACAAACTCCCCTAACGGACCTGTGATAATCTTGGTCATAGGGAAAAACATTCCCGATATAGCAAAAGTCGCTAAGGTCATTGGCATAAACAGCGACTTCGTCGATACCGCGGCGGAATAGAACCGCGAGTGCCCTTTATCCAACAAGTTCTGATAGCCGTCTATAACAATAACAGCATCATCCACAATCAAGCCCAAGACGAAAATGAGTGCACCCAGTGTCACGGTATTCAATTCGATTCCCGTCATGTACATCAAACCTATGCAGATGGCGCAGCATACCGGCACGCTCGTGGAAGCAACCAAGGCTGTACGCAGCGGGAAGAGCAACAGCATCACCAAAATAACAACCATGATTGAGATAAGAATATCTCGCAGGAACGACATCACGGAGTCATCCACCACCTTAGGTTGATTCGTTACGCGATGGAAATGGATATCCGGCGGTAAGTCAGCGCGCACTTCTGACAAGGTTTGCTCCACAGCTTTACCAAAGGAAACAATATTGTTACCGGGCATCATCTCCATGTTGATAATCAAGCAACTGGACTTACCCTCGTCGTAGTAATCGACATATTTATCTGCTTCCTTATATCGGCGTTCCACAGTGGCAATATCCTTTACGCGCACCGCAGCGCCGCTCACAGGATTGGCAAAGATAATCTGCTCGGCAATCTCATATTCCGTCTTATAAGGAATAGCGACCTGCAATCGGTTACTATTATTTCCGCCGGCAATCGTGCGGAAGCCTTGCAACAACAGCGTTGTTTGCAGTTGCGTTTGGTCAATACCGTAAGCAGATAAACGGTCCGGGTCAATAGTAATAGCTATTTCTTCAGTCTGTTCGCCTAATATGCGTAACTTACCCACAGCGGGAAGCGTACGAAGCCTGTCGCATAGTTGGCGGGCATAGAATGCCAACTCGCGGGAGCTGCGTTCCGAACTCTCTACGGCTAACAGCATCGAACTCGTGTGACCGAAATCATCTATCACGACAACGTCCAACACCCCTTTAGGCAGACTGGTCTTACGGAATAAATCCAAGCCGGCACGCATACTTGCCCATGCATTGGGCATCGACTTTACTTCGTTGCGCAGAAGCGTATAAACATATAATACGCCGTCTTCCGTAACGGAGTATGTCTTATCTTTATCCACTTCTTCGTACGAGTTAATGAACTCTTCGAGCGGTATAGTCACCTGCGCCTCTATCTCTTGGGCTGTTGCGCCAGGATAGATAGCAGCGATAACGGCTTGACGAATGGTAAACTGCGGAAACTCGTCTTTGTTCAATTGGGGCAGAGACCATACTCCAAAAAGCGCCAAGCTCATGAATAGGAATAGTACCAGTCCATGGTTACGCATTGCGCCTACTATATGATCACGCCCAATTCTCATTCGAAAAACTGACTACTGGTTACTGACTACTGACTACTGACCACTGACTACTGACCACTGACTACTGATAGCTGATTGCTGCTCCCTGATAGAGTTTATGAGCGCCATCGGTAATAACTTTATCGCCGAGTTGCAAGCCTTCGGTGACTAATACGCCGCCTTCTGTATATGCGCCCACGGTGATGGCGCGACGTTCCGCCACACTATCTTTCGCCAACCAAACCATCGTTCCGGAGGGTTGGAGCGTTACGCAAGAAGTTGGAATAACAAAACCCGACTGCTCATGAGCGCGAAGACGAATCTTTGCCACCATTCCGGGCAGCAACGATGTGGTGTTACCATCGATAGAAGCTTTCACCTCGTAGGTGTGAGTGACAATATTCGCCACCATATTCTTTTCCGTCACGCGGGCAGAGATATTGGTTGCGTTGATAGCGGGAATATCAACATTGGCATTATCGCCAATGACCACAGAAGCAATCTCCGTCTCCGGCACGGCAAAGACTGCATTATATCCTGCTACATCAAGAATCGTTATCAACGTCACACCCGGAGCTACAACCTGTCCGACCTGTATATCACATCTGCCAATCACACCGCCTTTCGGAGCACGTAACTCACAGTCCTGAAGTGCTTTAGTAGCCATATCGAGTAACGACTGCGCCTGCGCACGTTTGGACTCAATCTCCACCATCTTTTGGGCAGTCACACCGCCTTGTTCATACACTTGGCTCACGCGCTGGTATGCATCTTCCGCCTCTTTGACAGCAGCTTGAGCGGAGTTATAGGCATTCTGAGCCTGGGTCTTATCCAAACGGAGTAAGAGTTGTCCTTCCTTCACTTTCTCTGAGGCACGGCATAGCACCTCTGTCACTTTTCCAGGTGACTGTACGCTGAGCGGAATAGTATTACTCTCTGCAATCTTAGCTACATAAGTATGCGTTGGAACAACCGATTGTGAACTCACCGTCAGCACATTCACCTGCAATGGAGCGACGGATGTTTGATCCGCTTTCTTTGTGCACCCGAACAGAACCAGTCCGCAAAGAAGGAGACAAATATGATATCGAAAATTGGACATTGTAGCTTACTTATTACGCGTGGCGAGAAGGAGAATATCATTTCCCTCCAGTTTGATAGAGTCCGCTTTTAACGCAGCACCGCTATATTGGAGGTTAAGAACGATATTGTTATCATATACATCGCCCTCTCCGGAAATTTTCACCTTATAATCGCGAGAATACACTTCTATTACTCGCTCGTAGGGAGTGAGTGTAATTTTTTTGTTCTTTACTTCGGCTTCGGTCTTATAGATGTCGCCAATTATCATATTAAAAGTAAGCACCAAAGCATTGTTCGATTCGTTAATGTACACCACGCCGGCTTCGTTCGTCAACGGTACCTCCGCAGTATCAACCATGACCATGCCGGAAATCTTATAGCTATACTCTCCTGCTGTCTGTTGCAGTTCGTTCTTACAAGCTGACAATAGCACCAGTCCGAGAAACAAGATGACTATTTTATATTTTATATTTAACATTGGATATTGGATTAATCTTTTTTATACAGATATCGTTTGATGGAGTGTTTCGGCGTACGAGCAAGGGGATCGGACTGGGTCTCAATCTTAGCGATACGGCTATACGATGGGAGCATTTCGTTGAGTTTAGTTCTCATATTCTCCACGCTGAGATCCATCTGCGTAACAACAACGGCTACCAGCTGGTTATTCCAAACAGTAACAAGCGACTCGTCCACACCTTCCATATCATTGAGTATGGCTTCAATCGTCTCGGGATAGACCTTATTTCCATCCGCCTGTACGATAAGGTTAGATTTATGTCCTTGCACATAGATGGTTCCATCCTCCTCCACTCGTCCTACGTCTCCTGTGCGGAACCATCCGTCAGGAGTGAGCACTTGTGCAGTAAGTTCGGGTTCATTATAGTAACCTTTCATCACGTTCTCTCCGCGCACCCAAATCTCCTCATCCACAATCTTCGCCTCCATGCCGGAGACCAGTTTGCCGCCGGAGCGCGCTTTGAAGTTTTGCCATAAGTTACCGGAAACGAGCGGTCCGGTTTCAGTCAGTCCGTATCCTACCGTAAGCGGGAAACGAATATCCATAAGCAACTTCTCTACCTCTTCATTCAGCGCTGCTCCTCCCACATGGAACTGCCGCACATTACCGCCAAGACCCATATTGAGCGTCTTGCAAACCATCTTCTTGAGCATACGATTGATGAGTGGCGTATGCCATAGCATATTAAAGCGTTTCTTCTTGAGGATAGGGAAGATATTCTTCTTAACGAGTTTCTCTATAACGAGCGGAATAGTAACGATGGTATAAGGTCTAATTTCTGCCAGCGCTTTTTTGAGCACAGCCGGAGTTGGCATTTGTCCCAAAAACCAGATATGGCATCCTGCAGGCAATTGGGCGAGCAGTTCGCACACCAGTCCGTACATATGCGCCATCGGTAACATAGAGAGCACATTCTGTCCATTGTGTTCCGGCAGGCACTCTATGCAGTTCTTTACGTTATTAGACAGACTGCGGAACGTGAGCATCACGCCCTTAGGTGTACCCGTTGAACCCGACGTGTAGCAAATCATTACAAGGTCATCCAGACTTTTGCCTACATAGTTAATATCGTCCGCGGTGAGATGAATCTCCGGCTCTTTGACAGTTGCATTGATAGGCAAAAGTGTTTCAAGCGCAATCTGATATTTGATATTGGGTAATTGAGACTGCGCATTGGTAAGCTTCGTTATCACTTGCTGAGAGGCAATGAGAACCTCTGCGTCAGAGTGATTGATGATTCGCGCGATATCTTCCGCTTGGAAGTCCGGCATCACACACACATTTACAGCTCCATACACCGCATTAGCCAGATAAGCCACTGCCCAGTTCGCACAGTTATTTCCGCAGATAGCAATATGCGTACCCTTTTTAATCTTTAACTGTTTGTAGATATCCGCGAGATTGGCCATCTGATCTGCCATGTCGCCGTAGGTATAGCGGGTGAGTGAGCGATAGTCTGCCAACGCTATTTCGTTCCAGTTACTACGAATCGCATCGCTCAATACTTCTAAATAATGCTTAATCATTATTGTCACATTTTATATTTAGCGCGCAAAGGTAGTGTTTTTTTTGCATATATGCAAATATTTTTCATTTTTTGACCGATTTATTTGTCTATGTCAGGTTTTTGTACTAATTTTGCAGGCGAATATGAAAGCATATAGACACGAAGTTAAGTATTATGAGTGCGACCGGATGGGGATAACGCACCACTCTAATTATGTGCGCTTTATGGAAGAAGCACGCATTGATTTAATGGACCAATTAGGTTACGGCTACGAGCGAATGGAAGCGGAAGGTATCGTATCGCCCGTGCTTGCTATCGAATTGGAGTATAAACACCCGACAACTTTTAAGGACAAGATTGATATCACGCTGAGCCTGTCGGAACTGTCGGCGCTAAAGATGAGCTTCTCTTACGTTATGAAAGTGGGAGACACCGTCGTTTGCACAGCTAAGAGCAGACACTGCTTCCTCGAGCACGGAAAGCCCGTGAAGATTGAAGAGAGATTTCCTGACTTCGTCAAAGGACTGAGATAAAACAAAGTTTTATATTGTAGATTTGGCGGCGCAGCCTAATTGTAGATTTTATATTTATAGATGATAGATGATAGATTATAGATGAACCTTTTGCCTGCGGCAGTGTAGTGACTGACGGCGTGTAGTGCACTAAAGCGCGTTTATTGCCTAACGGCGTGTAAATAAACGTTACGAAGTAACACTAAACGTCCAACGGACGATAAACGTGCGTAGCACATATACTCAATATTGTAGATTTTAAATTGTAGATTTTATGAAAAAGGGATTAATGATAATCGTGGCAATGATGATTGCCATCAGCAGTTATGGAGAACTGAAATACATCTTCTATATGATAGGGGACGGAATGGGTAGTAATCAGGTGCTTGCTGCGGAGATGTACCAAGCGGAGTTGCAAGGTCGTATCGGACGCGTGCCGTTGCGAATGACCTCGTTTCCCTATTTCGGCATGGCAAACACGTTCTCTGCCTCCAGCGGCATCACGGACTCTGCGGCTGCCGGAACAGCATTGGCTACAGGGCATAAGACCAATAATGGCTGCCTTGGCGTGGACAAAGACAGCGTGCCCGTAATATCCATCGCAGAGGAGTGGCATAAGGAAGGTTGGCCGGTAGGTATCATGACGTCCGTTGCTATTGACCACGCTACACCGGCTGCGTTCTATGCGCACGTCAATAAACGCAGTAAGTACTATAAGATCGGCACCCAATTGGCTTCCACAGGCTATGAGTTCTTTGGCGGTGCAGGATTCCATCATCCTAACAAAAAGAAAGACCCGTCCGCGCCAAATCTGTACGACCTGTGTGAGGCGAATGGCTATACCTTCGCGCACGGATACGCAGACGCGCAGACTAAATTAGGAGCGGATAAACTCATTCTCGTTCAAGCTAACGATGGTATCGATAAAAACAAGCCCTCCGAGAGCATTCCGTACGCTATTGACCGTAAAGACGGTGACTTAACGCTGCCGCAGATTGTGGAGACAGCCATCGCTTACCTCGCGCCAAAAGGCAAGTTCTTCATGATGATTGAGGGCGGAAAGATTGATTACGCGGGACACGGAGACGATGCTGCTACAAACATCCAAGAGGTGCTTGATTTTGACCAAGCTATCGAATTGGCTTATCAATTCTATCTCGCGCATCCGGATGAGACCCTGATTGTTGTTACAGCGGACCACGAGACCGGCGGCATGGCGTTAGGAACAGACGGTAAGTACTTCCTGAACCTCAAGGCGTTGCAGGAGCAGAAACAGTCCATCGGACAAGTGCAAAAGAAGCGTGATCACAAAGCCATACGCCAGCTCAATGCAACCGCTCGCGTAGGGTGGACTTCCTCCGCACATACGGCGGCTAACGTACCGGTTTTTGCTATCGGAGTAGGAGCGGAACGATTCACCGGTTGGTATGATAATACAGAGATAGTTAAGAAAATTAAAGCAGGGCGCTAACCCTGCTTTTTTTCATATAAGTCAATCTGTTCGTTCATTCGCTCGTAACCGAATCGGATTATCTCCTCGGCGTGGTCGTACTCAAACGAACCGAATTGGTTCATAGCAATATCAACGCATATATCCGGCGGACAGAGCTGTTTCATCAGTTCGCTATGCTGCTGAATCATCACATCGGAGCAGCGGTCTAATATAGCTATCGAACTCATTTGTTTCTCAGAGGGTTTAAGCATCTTGCTGGCGTACTTCTCCATCAGTGTCTCCAACCATTCGGGCCATTTCTCTTCCTCTTCGGGTTTGGTGATAAAGGCACCGCTGACATTCACGCATGCTAAAATATCTCCCTCTTGGCGCACTACCCTATTGAGCGGCAAGGGATTAGACATGCCGCCATCCATAAGCAGTCTGTCCCCGTCCTTAACCGGCTGCAGGAGAACAGGCAGCGCAAAAGAAGCACGAATAGCATGGTTGAGACTACCACTACGGAAAACTACCTCCTCCCCTTTCTTCATATCCGTCGCTACCAACGTAAGCGGAATAGATAAATCCTCTATTTGACAATCGGGAATCATATTGCCGATGGCACTCATCAGCTTCTCGCCCTTAACGAGATAGTTCTTCGTGAGGGTGAAGTCCATAAGTTCGAACATATGCCTACGGGTCATGTCCATGAACCAAGCCTTTAGCTCAGGCAGTTTGCCGGCAGCGAACATCCCAGCCACGATAGCGCCCATCGAACAGCCGGAAATAGAGGTAATCGTATATCCGCGGTCTTGTAAGGCTTCAATGCCTCCTATATGCGCCAAACCGCGACTGCTTCCACTCGATAAAACTAATGCTACTTTTTTCATATCACTTACCTTTAATGCGGTCAAATCCCTGACCGAACACACCGCTTACGTTTGCGTAACTGACAAACGCGTTGGGGTCAATTGACTTGATGAGTCTGAGAATAAGCGGTCCTTCTTGCTTGCGCGCTAAGACCATCACTACCTCAATCGGATGCTTACTATACCAGCCTTTGCCCTCTAAAACAGTAACGCCGCGATGCACCACTTCGTTGATAGCAGTTGCTATCTCAGCATGCTTGGCGGAGAAGATAAAGAACTGCACGGACTGACGGATGCGCGACATGAGCCAATCCAATGCCGCCGTGTAACTGACTGTCATGCATATACCGCACATGATACGCTTAATCTTGAAGTCACTCACACTCGTAATCTTATCGGCGAACACCTCCGGCACAGGCAGGAAGTAACTGCTCAAAATAATCACCACATCGCATATCACCATCACCTTGCCCAGCGATATATCGCGGTAGTTATTCACCACCATCGCAATGATATCCGTTCCGCCGGACGAACCATTATTAAGCATCACCACGCCCAGAGATAGTCCGAACAGCACACCGCCTACGATACATCCCAATAGCGGGTCTTCTATCAGCGCTTCCTCGCGAATTGGTATCAGACGGTACCAGAATGCCAATGCAAAAACACCAAACACCGTGCGGATACAGAATCGCCAACCTACTGTCAACGCAGCGATAAGAAGCAAGATGCAGTTAATCACCAGCGTCGTCAACCATATAGGCAACGCACCGCCATAGGCAGGAAACAGAGCGGGAAAGAGACCTTGCGTAGCGTAATAGATGATAGAGCAGATACCGGTTAGACCTCCGCCGACTACGTTATGCGGCACAAAAATCCAGTTCACCATCAGTGCGAATGGCGCCAATGCAAGGAATATCATCAGGTACTCGCGGGCTATCTCCACCCAGTGCCGTTTCGGATTTAATAACATTTGTCTATCCATATTCCATCTAAAATCTAAAATCTACAATACGGCTTCAGCCGCCAAATCTACAATCTAAAATCTACAATATTCAATCTAAAATCTACAATCTAAAATCTAAAATTAGGCGCAGCCGCCAAATATCAAACCAAAGGTTTGATCACCTCTCCTTTATCGAATCAAATCCCTGCCCGAACACACCAATCGTCTGCGTCTCGCTCACGAACGCATTAGGGTCTATCGCTCGCACCAGTCGGAATATCCGCGTGGACTCATTCTTACGGGCAATCACCGTCACCACTTTCATGTCTTTGCCCGTATAACCTCCGTGTCCGTCAAGGATAGTGACTCCGCGAGGAATCTGCGTCATGATAGCGCGGGCTATCTCGTTATGGTAGCTGGAGAAGATAAAGAACTGCACGGACTGCCTTACGCGCGTCATCACCCAATCGACTGCAGTGGACGACATGAACGTATAGCATAGACCAAACAGCACTTTCTCTATACTATGCACCTCCGGCAGAAAATACGCGCTGGCGATGATGAGGATGTTGCATGCTAACATCGCGCGACCCATCGGTACATGCACATACCGCGATAGTATCATCGCCGTGATGTCCGTTCCGCCGGTGGAACCATTATTGAGTAGCACAAAACCCAATCCCACTCCGGCGAATAGTCCGCCTAAGATGACTGCCATAAACGGGTCCGTGATAGGCGACTCTGCAGGCACAGGAATCAGTTTGAACCACAGCGTGAGGCATAACACTCCATAAACCGTCCGACGCACGAACTGCCAGTTCACGAACTTGACCGCTGCCACAAGTAGGGCTATGTTTATCGCTAAGTTCGATGCCCAAACGGGTATCAAACCATCTGTTGCGAAATATAATATCTCGCATACACCCGCCAGTCCTCCGCCTACGACGGCATGAGGAATAAGCAAGCGGTTCACCGCGATAGCAAACGGCACGCAACCAATCGCGATAACGAATAACTCTTTTATCTCGACCCACGGTTTCCATTTCCGGTACCGCCGAATCTTATCTGCAAATCGTTCCATCTACAATCTACAATCAAAAATCTACAATCTAAAATCTAAAATCTACAATATTGAGAGTATATGTGCTACGCACGTTTAGCGTCCGTTGGACGTTTAGTGTTACTTCGTAACGTTTATTTACACGCCGTTAGGCAATAAACGCGCTTTAGTGCACTACACGCCGTCAG
Organism: uncultured Bacteroidales bacterium; assembly: GCA_900319025.1. Classification (GTDB taxonomy): domain Bacteria; phylum Bacteroidota; class Bacteroidia; order Bacteroidales; family Paludibacteraceae; genus Colicola. Next base: position 5,476 of record ONMT01000028.1, on the reverse strand, counting down.
GCACTACACTGCCGCAGGCAAAAGGTTCATCTATCATCTATCATCTATCATCTATGCCGTCAGGCAAAAAGTTCATCTATCATCTATTATCTATCATCTATAAATTTCAGATCTCCAATCTACAATCTAAAATCTAAAATACGGCTTTAGCCGTTAAATCTACTCACCAGATTTCGGTCACCAAATCCGTTATCTACTCGGCATACCGGTACCCAGAATTTATTCTCTCTCACCCATTCGGTCGGATACGCCGCTTTCTCACGGCTATACGGGTGGTTCCACTCGTTGGCTACAATCTCATACTCGGCATGCGGTGCATTAACGAGCACATTGTCCTTCGGGTCCGCCTCGCCTCGCTCTATCTCCGCTATCTCTGCGCGGATAGTCAGCAGGGCATCGATGAACTGGTCTAACTCATGTTTGGACTCACTCTCCGTCGGCTCAATCATCAGGGTGCCATGAACAGGGAACGACAGCGTTGGAGCGTGGTAACCGAAGTCCATCAGTCGCTTTGCTACATCGCTCTCCGTGATACCGATAGCGTGGAACTGGCGGCAGTCGAGAATCAGTTCATGTCCTACTCTGCCCTTCACGCCCGTATAAACAACACCATACGCATCGCGCAGTTTGGCTGCCATGTAGTTCGCACTCAGAATCGCATTTGCCGTAGCTTCGCGCAGTCCCTGCCAACCCATCATGCGGATGTATCCGTAGGAGATGAGTGCCATGTTCGCATTGCCGTACAATGCGGAAGATACGCGGTTTGCATCTTCGGTCGGCATATAATCAACCAAGTGCTTCGCGCAGCATATAGCTCCTACGCCCGGTCCGCCACCGCCGTGAGGCGATGCAAAGGACTTATGTAGATTCAGGTGACATACATCCGCGCCTATCGTGCCCGGATTCGTATAACCTATCTGAGCATTCATATTCGCGCCGTCCATATAGACCTGTCCGCCGTTCGCGTGGATGATATCGCACATCTCGCGGATGGCCATCTCGAAGATACCGTGTGTGGACGGATAGGTGATCATACATCCTGCCAGCACGTCTTTGTTCGCCTCGGCTTTCTCGCGCCAGTCGTTGAGGTCGGTGTTTCCGCCTTCGTCGCATTTAACCACCACCGGCGTGAATCCAGCCTGTACGCAGCTGGCAGGGTTCGTTCCATGCGCCGATTCCGGAATGAGCAGCACATTGCGCTCTTTCTTTCCGTTGGCCCACAGATACTGACGAATCGTCACCAGTCCTGTATATTCGCCTGCCGCACCGGAAGTCGGTTGCAGGTTACATGCCGCAAAACCGGTTATTGCGCACAGTTGTGCCTCTAACTCCTCGAGCATCTGCTTGAAGCCTTCCACCTGCTCTTCCGGAGCAAGCGGATGTGCACTCGTCCAACCCGGCATGGTGATAGGTATCATCGCAGCCGCAGGATTGAGTTTCATCGTGCAACTGCCTAAGGGTATCATCGTGTGCGCCAAGCTGATGTCCTTGCGGTCCAAACGCTTGAGATAACGCATCATATCCGTCTCGGTGTGATAGAGTTGGAACACCGGCTCTTGCAGAAAATCTACCTCGCGTACGCGACTCTCGTCCAGTGCCCAGAGACCATCGAAGGCATCCTCGCTCTCCTCATATTGCGGCATAGCATCTGCTGCCTCAGCGAAGACTTCTATGAGGTCGTTCATCGTATCTATCGTCACCGTCTCGTCGATGGACACACCTATCCATCCCTCTTTGTCGTAGTACAGATTGATGCCTCTCTCTTCCGCGAGAGCCTTTATGCTTTCGACTTTTGACTTTTGACTTTCGACTATCTTCAGTGTATCGAAAAATTCGTTATTCTCCTGCTCATACCCGTAGGCTTGCAGCATCTCGTTCAGGTAAACGGCTTTGCCGTGAATACCATCTGCTATCTCGCGCAGCCCTTGCGGACCGTGATAGACGCCGTACATACCTGCCATCATGGCGCATAGAGCCTCCGCGGTGCAGATGTTCGATGTCGCTTTCTCGCGTTTGATATGCTGTTCGCGCGTCTGCAGTGCCAAACGATAAGCAGGGTGCTCGTGGGTATCCTTACTCAGTCCGATGATACGTCCCGGCATGTCGCGTTTATATTCATCACGCGTAGCCATATATCCCGCTGTCGGACCTCCGAAACCGATAGGCAGTCCGAACCGTTGTGCCGAACCAACCATGATATCTGCGTCCAGTGGCTTGAGCAGCACCAATGCCATCGGGTCAGCAATGACAGTCACTTTCAGTCCCTTGGCATGACAATCGCTGATGAAACCCTCATAATCTTCCACGCTACCATCCGCATTCGGACATTGTATCAGCACCCCAAAGAAACTCTCAACTTTAAACTCTAAACTCTCAACTAAGAATTGGTTGTAGTCGCCTACGACCAATTCTATCCCCTGCCCTGCGGCACGAGTCTTGAGCACACTGAGGGTGTTGGGAAATATCTTGCGGTCCACAAACACCTTGTTCACTCCGTTCTTCACTTGCTCGCGGCTGCGCAGGTTACGCATCATCGTCACTGCCTCCGCAGCAGCAGTCGCTTCGTCTAAGAGAGAGCAGTTAGCCAGTGGAAGACCGGTGAGATCAGAAATCATTGTCTGGAACACAAACAGTGCCTCCAGTCGTCCTTGACTCACTTCAGCCTGATAGGGGGTGTAGGATGTGTACCACACGGGGTTCTCGAGCATGTTGCGTTGAATGCCAGCCGGAGTGATGGTGCCATACCATCCGCGTCCGATGAGCGACTTGTACGGCAGGTTCTTCTCCGCCATCGCAGCAATCGACTCCAGGTGCTCCGCTTCTGTTAAAGCTTCTAACCTCTCACCTCTAACCTCTAACCTAATGTTAGCCGGCATCGTTTGCTCAATAAGTTGATCGATACTCTCTGCGCCAATCTCGCGCAGCATCTCCTGTCTATCCGCTTCACTCAAGCCGATATGCCGGTCTTTCAAATAATTTGGTTTCATATGTTTATATTTCAAAATATCAAATCTACAATCTCCAATCTAAAATATTGAATATATGTGCTACGCACGTTTAGCGTCCTTTGGACGTTTAGTGTTACTTCGTAACGTTTATTTACACGCCGTTAGGCAATAAACGCGCTTTAGTGCACTACACTGCCGCAGGCAAGATATTCATTATTCATTATTCATTATTCATTGACTTCCTCGCCGTCAGGCAATCACTCCTTCCGGTCATTCTCACTCATGTTCTTGAGGAAGAGGTCCACCAGGCGTTTGGTCACAACCGTCTTGCGCACGGCATGACGCACTTTATCCGCCGACGAGGGCTGTTTGTCTGCCACATCCTGCTGCGCACTTGCCGCTTTCTCCGCCTGCTCAACCTGCACCTCACGCGCATCGATCTTGGCCTTCAGACGCGGTGACGCATGGTTATAGAGGAACGTATAGCACGGCACTGCCGCCTTCATGATATACGGCGTGAGGAAGGTCGTCAGCACACTCGCTGCCACGATAATTGGATAGATAGCCGGATCGGTCACGCCGAGCTTACTACCTAAGGCGGCAATGATGAACGAGAACTCACCTATCTGCACGAACGCAAAACCCGTCTGCATCGCGTCTTTCATCGTCTCACCACCCCACCAGCATCCGAGTGTTCCGAACACAATCATACCGACGATAATCACCACTGCCACAAACAATATCGAGTCCCAATACGTCACCAGTGACGCGGGGTTAATCATCATACCTACCGAGACAAAGAAGATAGCGGCGAACACGTTCTTCAGCGGCGCCATCAGCTGCTCTATGCGGTGCGCCTCCAGCGTCTCCGCCAGCACCATTCCCATTACGAAGGCACCTAATGCGCTACTGAATCCTGCCTCTTCGGCGGTTAGCACCATGCCTAAACAGAGACCCAACGCCAGGATAATCAGTATCTCGTCATTGAGATGCGGACGAACCCAACGCAGGAACGTCGGGATAATCAATATACCTACAACGAACCATACCACCAGAGTCGCAGCCAGCACGCCGACTTTCTCAAGCAACTCCACGCCCTCGAAACTGTTCTTCACAGCGATACTCGACAGCAGTACCAACAGCACCACTGCCACGATGTCCTCAAAGATCAGGATACTCGTCGCACCCTTGACAAAACGCGCTTTACTCAGTCCTGCCTCGTCCACAGCTTTCATCACTATCGTCGTACTGGACATGCACAGCATCGCTGCCAAAAAGAGCGAGTTCATATTGTCCAAAAGTGCAAAACGTCCCACGCCGTAGCCTAAGACTAACATACCGATGATAATCGTTGCAGCACCCACGAGTGCCACTTTGCCGCTCTCGAACAAGTTCTTGAGACGGAACTCCAGACCAATGCAGAACAGCACGAACAGCACGCCGATATTGCCCCATGTCTCGACGTTTTCCATACTAACGAGGTTCTCGCCAAACAAGTGAGGACCTACTAATATTCCAGCCACGATATAGCCTAACACAACCGGCTGCTTCAGCAGCTTAAATAGCAGAGCCACCACCCCCGCCGTAATCATTAAAATGTATAAATCATGAACCATAAAAATATAGATTATTAATTAATAGATTATAGATTAACTAATATAAACTCTTTCATTCATACGCTTGCTTTTGCTGTTTTGATACTTGCGGTAAGTATCCGGTATAACTCCTCTACGTTGGCCATTAATTCATCATAGTCATCCTGAGGTAAAAACTCAGACCCATATAGTACCTTTAGCCCGGAGCATTCTCCCGACGGAACGGGAGAAGCGGCATCCGCCTAAGAGGGACAACTATAAAGTCAGCTTTGCTCTCGGCATTGCATGCCTCACTATAGTTTGCACCAATGCTCGTTCCGCTACGTTGTATCTGATCGGAGTTATTATACTCATGTTGATTCTCTCGCAGATATTTTCTCAGTTTGTTTATCTTCACCGAGAATGCTATACACTTATCCAAGAATTCTTCCATTGTCATACTCTTATCTATTATCTATCATCTACCATCTACCATCTATGCCACAGGCACAAGGTTCATCTGTTTGCCGGACTTCATATCACCCAAAATCTCACGAATAACGCGCTTCTGCGCATTGGTAAGTTCAAAAAATATAGCTGCTACTACCTCTATTGATTTCATTGTACAGGGCAAGAGGGAATGTGTGTTGATATTCTCATTTTACTCTATTTTCAACGGCCTCTTCCAAAGCCAACAAATCCGCATCGGTTTGCTCGGCTTCGGCGATGGCCAATGCTTTCCGGCGTTTGTTGAACTCCTCATAAATGGCATCTACATGCTCTTCCATCTGTTTATTACTGATACTCCCTGCTCCCTGTAGGACGACTTTTCCCTGGAAGTTCAGTAGCGAGTCCACCGTCTCACGCCAAAAGCGCAGCGTCAAGTCTTTCCGCTCTTTGACGCGCAACTCCGCCGAGTCTAGGAATATCGTCGTCAACCGGTTCAGTACGTCA
>ONMT01000064.1 GCA_900319025.1 uncultured Bacteroidales bacterium | reverse complement strand
CTACTTCAAGCTGCAAAGCTTTGTGTTTATGCCGGTTTTCGGTCTCAACAACGGCACCATCCCCATCATCGCGTTCAACTACGGCGCCGGCAACCGCAAGCGCATGACCCACACCGTCCGCTTTGCAATGGTGCTCGCCTGCTCAATCATGCTGTTCGGCACGGTGTCGTAAATAGTAGCACCTGCAGCGACTTCAATCACACGTGTAGTCACACCGCTTGACGGGCAGTCAAGAGATTGACCAGCGTAGAGTCTCATTGTTTTTGTACCTTTGTTGGTGATAGCGATGCGAACGTCGCGTGTCTCCGATGTTTTCTTAGCCTCGGTGAGATCTACTTTGAACCACTGTACATCTCCTACTCCACGCTCAAAACCATTGGTCCAGTCGAGCGGTGTAGCTTCTTTACAGAGGTCGTTCAGATCAGAAGCCTCATACACTTTTGCGTTAATTTGTACACGTCTTGAAGTTGTGAGTGTAAGATAGATCTCTTTCTGTCTCATACGCACCAGCGTAGCGGCATTAGCAGACCATTCTTTACTCTCTTTCGCACCAATAGTGTACGTTTTCGTTTCCGTTTGACCGGCTACAGTAGCAATCATTTCTACTACAGCACTACCTTCACTATTGACGTTGGTGAGGTACAGGTTCAGAACAGGGCTGTCCTGTTCATAGAGTGGAGCGAGGTCCACACGGTACCAGACCGCCTTAGTACCGCCGTCTTGATACATAGGCGTGTCCCAAGTAAAGTCAATAGCATCGTCTTTAGTCTTACCGGAATTGTTACCAATCGCCATTAATGGGATTACCATCATTACTGCAGCGATTAATGTAAGAATCTTTTTCATACTAAAACTGTTTTGTTAATATTAAAGTTAATTATATTTTGTTATCAATGGTTGATTTTTCTACCATAAATGTCGTAATCATTTCCATTTCGGCGAATAAAGAGCATTCCGTTTCTCAGGTACTTTCCGGCTGAACGTTGGTCGTCCATAAGGTACTCCATCGCCGTTGTTATATCTTCGCCTTGCAAGACGGTGAGTAAAATGAGGCGGTCGCATTGTCCTTTTTGTGAAACAGAAAGGAGTGTGTCACCATACTCGGTTATCACGATATTGAAAGGCTTGTATTGGTATCCGGCAGCCATCTGACTTGGAGCCACCGTAACCGTATCAAACTCCTGTTGTGGAGCGGTAAATGTCAATTTTATGGTATCTACAGACCAAAGGTCCGGTGTAATCCAAGCGGAATCAACAGCGGTCGTGTCGGCAAGGTAGATATGGGCGCCATACTTATACTCACGGCCTTGGCATAGTGTGGTATCAATGGTGCCATGATGAGTAGTGAATTGATGCTGTACATGCACGTACCACAAGTTATCGCATTGGTTAGTCTTATGCTCCAAAATCTCATAATCGCCCCATCCATCTTTCGGAATATACTTACCCTTGTAAGATTTAGGCAGTTGGGAAGCAGAGAGAAGGAGTGTATCATAATGTGGTGTTGGCGGTGTAACGGTTAGTTTATACGTTGTCCAAGAGAGTGTATCGCCTGCGGTCCAAACGGTATCTTTGGTGTAGATAGTGGATTCAACGAGCGTAGTATCGCGCAGTTTAAGGCGAATACCTTGGCATAAGGTTGTATCAATAAATTGCGAGTTACGCACGATACGGTTGTGGTAGATGATACGTCCTACATAGTCATCGGGATGCTCCACATGAACATAGAGACTCTTATTGGCTATTTTAGCAGCCTTCACCTCATTCGAATCAAGCACCATGACGTAAATAGAGTCTTTCAGCACACTACGTCCAATTTCAGGACCATTGCAGGAGTCTTTGGTGACATAGATAGTACCGGGTTGGTTTTTCTTTTGTTTCCACACGATAAACCCGCGACCATAAGAAGACATACGGGACGGCACCAATTCATACACATTATGCGGTGCAGAGCACACGGTGACTTTATTTTCGAACAGAGGCAGCATCTTTTCGCAATTGGATACAGGTCCTTGGTCATAGGGGTAGCAATAGACTGTACCTTGTCCTTGTCCGGCGCTATTCTTATTCGGATAGATACGGATATGCGGAGTGAGTGTCTGCGCCATCATCTGCGCCATTTCTCCCATTGCCTCCAGTTTCTTATTTATGACTTCAATCTCCATCTCGCGCAGTTGGTTTGGTTCTACAGTGAGGGTAAAAGAAGGCGCCTTAGACGTGCAGAAGGCATAGACCTCCATCGTAACCGACACATTAGAGTACCAGCTGGCGGAAATACCTTTTTTCACATCATCGAGTGTAGCGGTATACCATACCGTGTCGGAGATCACGCGCTCCAACGGGAAAGCGAAAGGAATCGAGTTATTCCAGCAATCGTCATAGTAATACGGATTCTGCGGCAACGCATAGTTAGCGCAACCTACAACCATCAGCAGTATGTATAACAACTTCTTCATTTGTTTTTTCATCATCGTATTGTTTAGTAGCCTAAGCATACGCAGGTCTTGCGTTGTCTAAGGCCGATTAATAGTGTTATTTTTGCCCCCACAGCAAGTGGGCGGGAGTTTATGTTTGCGTTGTATTTGACTGTAGGCAATACGGTAGCGTCCAAATAGGGAGCTTCCATCGTTGCCGTTTCTTTTTGCTGGTCGGGACTATAGGCATTGAGAATGCCGCAATCTGCCCAAATACTCCATTTGAGTCGGAGCGCACTCTGGGATGTCTGGTTCGGCAAGCGAATCGGTCCACCTACTTCGAGATGTGCGAGGAGTTGCAATTTCCACTTCATCGGTTCGTATGCACCGGCATTCGACTGCACGAAGATATTGTCTTGCGTTCCGGGCAGTACACCGTGATACTCTGACCACGAGTTCACATGTGCTTCGGCGCGTGCATCGCCCCAAACAGCTATGGCGGGTTTTATTCCCGCGAGGAAATAAACGGGTCCAAAATCGCAGCCTGCTTCAACAGGTATCGCCAAATTAGCCATGCGGTATGCTTCGCGGCGTTGGTACATCTGTCCGACGCGTGTCAGTCTCAATCCGGATTGGTCCATAATCGTGCTATCTTGCCAATCACCAAGTCGTCCGGTCATATAACCAAATTGTCCTTCCAGTCCGATATGGAGCAGTAACATACGATTTGCATAACGGTATCCCACACCGAGATTGACTGCAGCGCCCTCTCCGGGTTTAACGGTATTGGAGGAGGTGAGTAAGGCTTGGTAGCCGGCACCTACTTCGACCGCGAAGAAGTTAGTCATCTCCCGTCTGTATGCGGACGCTGCTACTTGCATCGACACGGCGCAAACCAATATGATCAATCCCCAACGCTTCATCAATAAACAATCAGTTTCACTTTTTGTACCACATGACCGATATTTGTTTCACCATCCGGCATGAAAATCAATACATACAGACCGCTCATAGCCGGCAATTGCAGTTTCTGTTCTCCGCTATTTTCAGCATAATGTCCTTTTACGACTATTCGTCCGGCAGGGCCATAGAGGTAGTACTCCCCTGCTCCATCGGTAACGCTGAAATAGATATATGGTTCAGCGGCGGATATATAGGTCGGGTGAACAGACAGCGCCTGGCTATGCTCACGGACTAATCCTCCTTCGTACGTAAATGGGCATGCAAAAATCGTTTCGCAGGTATCACAGTCACGTTTGGTGATGTATGCCTCATAATCTCCGTTCGGCCGACCGGATAATACCAAGCGGTCCACATCGGTATCTATCTGTTTGCCGTCGCAGAGCCACTGGATAGCCATGGCCGGGAAGTTAGTAATCAAATCGTGATTGACAATCAGACACTCACCCACTTGTACAAGCACTTCGGTGCAGACGGTATCCTTCGGGAAGCACTCGTCCGTAAGTGTCAGATGGAGTGAGATTATCGAGTCACAGCCCTCAATAGACAGGAGCGAATCGGTATAAACACCGGAGGTCAAGCACTTCTGTCCATGCCATGTATAAGACGAGTCGCATATAGTAACAAACGTGTCCACAGCAAAGGTAGGATTAACCGTCAGAATCAGTGAATGAAGCGAATCCTGATATACTTTACCCTCCACCGGACCGAGGATGGTATCTGTTGAATATATATCCGATTGGGTGTAGGATTGTCCTCTCCATTGGTATGGCAGTTCAGACTGGCAAACCGTTGCACGAACTGTATCCTTCCACAGGTGTCTAATAGTCAGATTGAGCGTAATGATAGAGTCACAGCCTGCCACATTCTCGGTCGTATAAACAGGGCCGGAAATATTCTTGTAATACGTGATGCCGTTTATCCACTTGAGGCTATCGTATGCTACCACATTATCGGTATATTCGGACGGTTGGAGGATAGTAACAAGTTGTGTAACGACACTATCGCAACCAAATGCATTAACAAAATGGCGGGTGTATTTACCAGAGTCATAGATGGTGGTATCACCCCATTGATACACAACGCAAACGGCGGTATCCGGCAGCATCGTCTCATCCGGCAGGCACGCAGGAATGATAAGTGCAGAAGCAGTCTCATGCGTAGCAAAATGGAGATAAAGTTGCTCAACCTCATCGTTTACGGGCTTCACCTCCCATTTCCACGCCATGTGGCAGTCGTCAAAAGTCATCTCAGAGAGCAGTGTATCACCACTCACGTAGTCAATGAGATACGGCACCGGTCCAAAAGCGGTATCGGGCAGATAGTACACCGTTGTCGGCAGATAAGCCACAGGCAGGACAAAGAAGTTCTCCTCTCCATCCGTTACCAATGCATCTGTGCGCATAACGATTGTAGGCGCGTTACTCACGTTCGTACCGAGCGCGATAGCCTGTGCCCGCGCGTATAAAGAAAAAGCAGGGGTAAAGAGCATGCACAAAACGGCAATCAGCCCAATCATTCGGGCTGTCCAAATGGACGAACAATATGTCTTTTTAGCACTCAATACTTATTTATATATATATTACTTGTCCTCATATGCGTACGCACACACGAGTCGACAAAAGTACTGCTTTTTTATTATATACACAAATTTTTTAATAGAATTTTCTATTTTTTTATTAAAATTTCTACTTTTTCGCTCTTTCCAACGAGTGTATAAGCTCCGGGATTGAGTTTTATGGAGTATGGAGCGTCGGTTGGATTTTGGTGCCAATCGGCTATCTGAGTGGATGCGGAATCGTTGATTGAGAGGTCTTGTTCGACCGACACTTTGATAGCCACATTCTGTGCACCGGACGGGTCTTTTTCTCCGCACGTAACTGACACGGTAGCAGCCGGATAGACGATAGGCGCAGGGTCTTGCTCTTCAGGGGCTGTAGTAGTAAGTGTAATGGTTCCACCACCTGACGCATCGGAATAGAATCGGAGGTATATGAATCCGTCCTCATCTATCACGCGATTAGCCCACAATTCAATCGTTTCGGCGGTGATGGTTTTCGCATTTTTATTTTTCAAAGAAGTGACACTAATCAGATTAGATGCAGAGGTGTTAGAGGAGATCTTACACGAGTCAGCTATAAGGACATTACAGTTGTCGCTCTTACTAAATTTAAACGTAATATCTCCTCTACGCCATTGTTCATAGTGCAGTCGGAAGATTCGGGTATCACGACGTGCTATTTGTATGGTAGCATTCTTAGGCGGCAGATAAATGGTATTATCCGCACTAAGGCAATCGGACGGATACCAGCGGTAGGGCGTGATAGTTGTTTTCTCGGTACACCAAATTTTAACATAAAGGTATTGCTCAGACGTTTTCTTCCACAACTCTTTTAAATCATCACCATAAAGTCCGAGCCAATGTCCGTCCTCGGCACGATAGAACTGATATGAAGCAATGGCTTGTTGCGGCAGGAAGTCAGGATCGGTACCAATATACATTTTAAATACATGATTGGTAGGAGTAACGAGCCGAATTGTATCATCTTGCCACGTATGCGGAATAGCGTATGTTTTAACGAGCGTATCGGACGGAGTAACATCCGTAGTTTTATTATAGCGTAGGAGTGTCGCCCCGCCGCGTGGTGGAGCTTGTGGTACGCGTTCTAACTTAATAACTCCCGTTCCGGTGGAGTGCCATTTAGCGAAGAACATTCCTGCCTCGGAGGTAAATTCACCGCTATTGACATAACGTCTCAAGTCCTTAGACGTGAGTTTGAAGGTATCCTTTGGTTGGAGTTCCTCGAAGTTAGCAATTTTAGGATTTCTGTTGTCATCGGGGTCAAACTCACATTCTGTAGCAACAGATAATTGGATAGGCGCAGTACCATTCCAAACGTAGCGGATAGAGTCCTCCATCCATTGGATATAAGGCACAATAACATGTCGTGAGACATCGTCGGCATGCACGTGAATAGTATCGCCGAGGCGCATAAATTTATATCCGTCCATACAGTTACCAAAAGCGTCAGGAGTCATAGTCATTTCGCCGGTGGACTTATAGGTCACTTTGATATAGACAACGACGTTATAGTCGATACCCATTTGCAGCATAAGGTCGCGGTAGGTTTTACCCATAGCGATGTAGTAAGCAAAGGAGCCGTCCTCGAGTGTTGTCACTTTGAGGTCGGGTTTATGGGGCATATCGAATTCGATACCTCCGCTACCGCCTTTTTTGCAGAAGAGTGAGCATAAGATGGAATCGGCATATACGCCCGGTGTACAGGTAAAGTCCATTTCGACCAATGGTGGTTGATTAGGCGTAGATGTCTTAAAGTACACAGCCAGCGGCAGATCGAACGTATTGGCAGAGTACCAGACCGTTTGTGGTTTAGTAATTGTAGCAGAATAGTCTTTACCAAGCGGAATAGGGTTACTACACGACTTACCTTGTTGTGCCAAAGCGGGTGTTACACCTATCATCAAGCACACCAGCGCCAATATGAACGATATCTTTTTCATGACTATAAATTTGTTACTGTTTTGTTTTTTCTTACGCGGAGAATGCCATACGCAGCTGCGCATATAAGCAGTAGGATGAATGGAATATCTCCGATAGGAGCATCCGGGTCAGCTTGGTCACCTTCATACACCCAATCCCAAACGCCATGGCTAACCATCTCCCATACATACACTTTTCCATTTTCGATTTTGGTTGTAGCAGGCACCCATTCTTCACCATCCCAATACCACCATCCTTCACTATCTTGAACAACGGCTTCTTCACCTCCAGGATCAGATGGTTTTCTTCTCAACCCCCTTGTTAAAGGTGTACGTGCAGGTGTAGAAGCGTCGGCGAGGATAACGGAGGAAGTTGCTAAGTTGTCCGCATATATATTATTGTTCGCCAGCGTACGCGTGCGCACACTTGGGAGCGCAAGCGCGATATGGGGAATGTTATAGGTTGAAGTGGAAGAAGACGAATAGGACGTTGTTCCTGTTGTTGCGTTTCCTCCGGCTCCAGCTCCTGAACCTAATGAGCGCACATGTTGGTCGGATGTTTGGTAAATCTTATGTGCCGTGCTGCTCATTTGTGCTTGTGGTGTAGCGACTTTGCCACCACTATAGGACATTACCGCGTGGTGGTGGAAGAGTGCGTTTGACGAGGAAGAAACATTCGGCAAGGAGACGACCTGAGCTCGAGGAGCTGTAGTCGAATAGATTGCCGGTCCGTTATAGCGCGGAAGCGTTATTCCTTCCCAGTCTCCGACAGAAAAAGTAGTTACCTCATCGTTGCTATGCAGTATGCTTCTTACGCCAAAGAAGACACTGGCTCCACACGCAAGTAGGACAATCGTCAAAATGACGTATTGTTTATGTTGGTTATGCATTTTGTACCTTTATTTAATCAGACTTGTTTATCGTAGTTCGCACTGACGTCCCGTCATGTCATATACGCGACCTTGATAAATAATATATACCTTATTTTTATACATAATCTTTTGCGGAGCATCATCGTTCGACTCTATGCTATTAACACCTGTAGTAACCGCAGGAGCCTCAGCAGCGAATACGCACTGGATATAGAATCGTCCGGCATTAGTACCCGCATTGAGTTTAGCGGAATAATCGCGCTCGAGC
>ONMT01000033.1 GCA_900319025.1 uncultured Bacteroidales bacterium | reverse complement strand
GTTACTATCAAAAACGTTTTTAGCATTCAGTTTATAGTTTCCGGCATTCAGTTATTGGCAATTAATAGATTCAAGCAATCTCTCAAGCGATTCCATGTCTTGAATGAGCACATCTCGTCCCTTAGGACCTTTGTTCGGTCCAACGATACCGGTGGCTTCGAGTTGGTCAGAGAGTTTGCCGGCACGGTTATAACCAATCTCAAAGACGCGTTGCAAACGAGAAGTGGAACCTTCCTGTTTGGAGACGACATAGCGCGCCACATCCGCAAACATTGGATCTAATCGTTTGGTATCTACGCTACCAGGAGCAACTGCTTCATCTCCTCCTTCAGGAACATATTCGGGCAGTTGATATGGCATAGAATAGCCTTGTTGATTGTGAATATGTTCAACGATAGCTTCTACTTCGGGTGTATCGACAAAAGCACATTGGATACGCGTAAGATTACCACCTCCGGCATAAAGCATATCGCCTTTACCGATGAGTTGGTCCGCGCCTTTGGCATCAAGTACAGTACGGCTATCCACTACGGATTGTGTGCGGAAAGCAATTCGTGTCGGGATGTTGGCTTTAATCGTACCGGTAACAATCTTAACGTCAGGACGTTGGGTCGCCAAAATCATATGCATACCAACCGCACGTGCTTTCTGCGCGATACGCTGAATAGGACGTTCTACTTCTTTTCCGGCTTGCATAATAAAGTCTCCGTACTCGTCAATAATAATAACGAGATAAGGCATGTAGTGATGGTGCAAGATTTTCTTGGTTACCACGTTTTCTACTGGTTTGTCAGGATTAAGCACGCGGGAATTGAATTTCTCGTTGTAATCCTCCACATTTCGGCAGTTGGCATCAGCGAGAAGCGAGTAACGATCCTCCATCTCAATCACCAGGGAGTTGAGCGTGTTAATCACTTTCTGGCAGTCCGTAATGATGATATCTCGATCTTCTTGGTCGGGCATAGCTGCCATGTAATGTTTGAGTAGCGGTTTATAAATGGAAAATTCGACCATTTTTGGATCCACAAGTACAAACTTCAATTCTGCCGGATGTTTCTTGTATAATAGTGAAGTAATAATCGCATTAAGTCCGACGGATTTACCTTGTCCTGTAGCACCGGCAACGAGCAAGTGCGGCGTTTTCGCCAAATCGAAACAGAACACTTCGTTGGTGATGGTACGTCCCATGGCAACAGGCAGACGCATCTTTTGTTCCTCTTGGAAACGTTTGGATGCAATAACAGAGTGCATGGAAACTACTTGTGGTTTCTCGTTTGGCACTTCAATTCCGACAGTTCCTTTACCTGGCATCGGCGCAATGATACGAATACCTATTGCGCTGAGAGACAGCATGATATCGTTCTCAAGGTTTTGAATCTTCACAATACGTACGCCTGCTTTCGGAACAACCTCGTAAAGCGTAACCGTTGGTCCTACAGTTGCTTTAATTTGCTCTATCTCAATGCCGTAGTTGCGCAACGTCGTAACAATGCGATTCGCATTGGCTTGCTGCTCCTCCTGATTGATAACAGGTGCAGTCTCATTATCATAGACTTTGAGCAAATCCAAGGTGGGGAACTTATAGAATTCCAAATCCTTGCGTGGGTTATATGGTTCAAGTTGTTTGGTAAGTTCTACTTCTGTCGTTGCTGTTATATTCAAATCCGCGTCGGTTTGATTATCATCTTCGGGAGATTGCTGAGACGCTGCCGAGTCGCTGCCGTTTTCATCGGACGTATCAGATGGTGTTGTGTCTTCAATTTGTACGGTTAATGTTCCGTCTTGATTATTGTCATTAGGTTCATCTACAATAATTGGGTCATCAACGATAGGAATTTCAATCTCTGTGTCATCAGAATTATTGATGTCAAGCGTGATGGTGCTTGTGGTTGAATTTATCTCATTGGATGAATTGGCAGGGTCAATAAGTGGCGTATCTGTCTCCGATTGTTTTTTGCGGAAAAGATTAACACACCATTGTTTGAAACGGATTGTCTTATCAATGAATTTTGGATCTGCAATGATGCCGAAAATCACTAGCGTAAGTACCAAGAGAATGATGGTACCAATCGGTTGAATAAAACTATTGATAAGCTCGCTTAGCCATTCACCATGCGCTCCACCCCAGCGGAAGAAAGTCTCTATTCCGGTAATATGTTGTATAAAACCAAGCGTAATACTTCCCCAAACCAGCCAGAATGCGGAGATAAAGAGTATTCTCCAATTCTTTATGTGAGTGATATGTAGTAAGTTAAGTGCGTAGAGCGTAGTGAGAACCAAGAAGAAAATAGACATTACTCCGAACGAGCCGTCAATCATAAAAGCTGCCAATCTTGCACCCGGAAGCCCCATGATATTGGTTATTTGTGCACGAGAAGCGATGCGTTCTGCACGAGACATTCCGAGCAGACTGAAGTCCGCGTCCCCTGTAAAGAAATAACTAATCCATGCGAGCAACGTGAAAAGCGAGAAGGCAATCAATATAGCGGCACAGATGACTTGTGTGCGTCTGTCTGCAAAGAAAGCTTTTAGCTGTTGGCTAAAAGGCGTTTTATCTATCTCAATGGCACGGAAGTCTTTTCGTTCTTCCTGCTCGTGAAAAGTAGCAGATGTCGGTTTTCTGGGCATAATACACTAAATTTGCTGCAAAGATACGATATTTTTGTTGAATGTGCAATAAAAAACGCATATTTTATGCGTAAATATGTTGTTTTTATCTTTTTTCTTACAAAAAATGTGCAATTCATTTGCAGGTGTGGAAAAAAAAGTGTACTTTTGCGAGTTATTTTTGTTATTATGGTAGAATGTGAACAAAAAGCAGTATCCAGTGCTTGTCGTGGTTGTGCGTTGAGTGACCATTGTCAAGTAGTAGAAGATGATCGTTTTACACGTCGCCAGCGTTGGAAGGCATTGTTGATTGCATATGTTTTGCCGTTTATTTTGCTTGCTGGAGTGATTGTGCTCACAGATTGGCTGACGGATAACGAATATATAATAGGTGGAGCAGCATTAGGAGTTGTGGCGTTGTATTATTTGGTGTTGTTTGCCGTGAAACCAAAAGTGTAGCGAATAGTTAAATTACAGAATATGAGTATTTTATTTATTTCATTACTTGTGCTGGGAGCAACGGGATTATTGGCAGCGATATTGCTGTTCGTGATTGCTCGCCGGTTTCGAGTAGAAGAGGATCCGCGTATTGATCAGGTAGCAGAAGCGTTACCCGGTGCGAATTGCGGTGGTTGTGGCTTTGCTGGCTGTCGTGCTTTAGCAGAAGCATGTGTGAAAGCCGATACGTTAGAAGGTCTGTTATGTCCTGTTGGCGGTGCTGCAACAATGGAGCAGGTGGCTGCTATTTTAGGCAAAGAAGCAGTCGCAACTGAGCCGATGGTGGCAGTTGTTCGTTGTAATGGAACGTGTGAAGCGCGTCCGAGAACGAGTGAGTTTGACGGCTCACGCAGTTGTAAGATTATGAATGCATGCTATGTCGGCGAGACGGCTTGCCCATTTGGTTGCTTAGGCTGTGGCGATTGTGTCGAAGCGTGTCAGTTTGGCGCTATCAGCATGAATCCTGAGACAGGTCTGCCGGAAGTTGATGACGAGAAGTGCACATCTTGCGGCAAGTGTGTGAAAGCATGTCCTCGTCATATTATTGAATTGCGTAAGAAAGGTCCGAAATCACGTCGTATCGTGGTTATGTGTGTCAATAAGGACAAAGGAGCTCCTGCACGCAAGGCTTGTTTGAATGCATGTATTGGTTGTGGTAAATGCCAAAAAGAATGCAACTTTGATGCCATAACAGTTGAGAATAACTTGGCTTATATAGACTGGCAGAAATGTCGTTTGTGCCGTAAGTGCGAGGCAGCATGTCCTACCGGCGCTATTCACGCCATTAATTTCCCGCCGCGCAAACCTGTAGAACCGGCAGAGGCAGAACCTAAAAAAGAGGAGGTACAAGCATGAGTACATTTAAAATAGGCGGAGTACATCCGCAAGACAATAAAGAATATAGTGCGCACAAAGCGATAGTTGATTGCCCATTACCTAAGCAGGCGATTATTCCGCTGATACAGCATATCGGAGCACCTGCTGTTCCTGTTGTGGAGAAAGGTGAAAAAGTCCGTGCCGGTCAGTTGATTGCTAAGGCCGGTGGTTTTGTGAGCGCCAATGTTCATTCTCCGTATAGTGGCGTCGTTTCTAAGATAGATAGTTTTGTTGATGGATGGGGCGCACGTGTTCCTGCTATCTTTATTGATGTTGAAGGCGATTTGTGGATGGATGAGATTGATACGACGCCGGCGATAGTCCGTGATAGTATTATCGAACCCAAAGAGATTATTGATCGTATCACAGCGGCAGGTATCGTCGGATTAGGCGGTGCTTGCTTCCCGACACACGTCAAACTGATGCCTCCTCCAGGTAAGAAAGCCGAAGTGCTTATTGTTAATGGAGTAGAGTGTGAACCATATCTGACTTGTGACCACCAGCTGATGATGGAGCATGGCGAAGAGATTATTCTTGGAATCCAACTGCTGATGCGTGCGCTGAATATCAAGCGTGCTATTATCGGTATTGAGAAAAATAAGCCGGACGCAATAGCGTATATGCAAAAGTTAGCAAGTCGCGTGCTGGGTGTTTCTGTGAAAGCACTTAATCTCAAGTATCCGCAAGGTGGTGAAAAACAGTTGATTGACGCATGTATAGGTCGTCAAGTTCCGAGTGGTGCCTTACCAATTGAAGTTGGCGCTGTAGTAGATAATGTAGCAACGATATATGCTGTTTACGAGGCCGTTCTTAAACGTAAGCCATTGATATCCCGCGTGATGACTATCACGGGTAAGAACGTAGAGCATCCAGGTAACTATCGTGTGCGCTTTGGAACGCCATTAAGTGATGTTGTTGCGCTTGCAGGAGGTATTCCTGAGAATACAGGTAAGATAATTGGTGGCGGACCGATGATGGGTCGTGCGATGAATAGCATAGATATGCCTGCGAATAAGCGTGTAAGCGGTTTGTTGTTCATGCCGGAGGAAGAGTCTCGCCGTATTAAACCGGAGAATTGTATTCGTTGTGCAAAGTGTGTAGGTGCATGTCCAATGGGCTTGGAACCGTATCTGCTTGCTCGTCAGGCGGAGTTAGAGATGTGGGGCGCGATGGAAGACCATAATATTATGGATTGTATCGAATGCGGTTGCTGTACGTTCACTTGTCCGAGCCATCGTCCGTTATTGGATTATGTGCGCTTGGGTAAAGCCACTGTTGGTGGTATTATCCGCAGCAGACAAGCGGCTAAATAACTAACGAATATCTAACGAATATCTAACGAATAACTAACGATTGACTAATATAAACAAGCAAATGAATAAATTAATTGTTTCTCCTGCGCCTCATACTCATAGTGGTGATAGTGTGCGCAGAAATATGTTACTCGTGATAGCGGCATTAATGCCGGCTTATGCGGTGTCAATAGTGGCATTTGGCTGGGGTGTGCTTATCACGACAGCGATTAGTATAGTGGCTTGTGTGGCATGCGAATGGTTGGTAGCCAAGTATGTTCTCAAACAGGAGCCGACGATAGGAGACTTGTCCGCAGTTTTGACAGGTTTGCTATTGGCATTTAACTTACCAAGTAATTTGCCGTGGTGGATAGTGATTTTGGGTGCAGTTGTTGCGATTGGCGTTGGCAAAATGTCTTTTGGCGGATTGGGACAGAATATCTTTAATCCGGCATTAGTTGGTCGCGTATTCCTACTTATCTCTTTCCCTGCGCAGATGACGACTTGGCCTTTACCGCAAGGTTTTCAAGGTAGTTATATCGATGCTGCAACGGGTGCAACACCATTGGCTGCGATGAAACAGATTGTTAAGGGCGATGCATCGGCAGTCAATCAGTTGCCGGATTTATGGAATGCGTTTATTGGTTTGGTAGGCGGTTCGTTTGGTGAAGTGTGCGCATTGGCACTTATAGTTGGTGGCTTGATATTGATTTTTACGCGTGTAATCACTTGGCATATACCGGTTTCCATACTTGCGACTGCTGCTTGCTTTGCGGCTGTGACCGGTTGGTGTGGTGTGTTGCCTGAAAGTTTTACGACCGGTGAGTATGTGTTGATGACGCTTTGCACAGGTGGTATGCTTCTTGGAGCATTCTTTATGGCAACAGACTATGTGACATCACCAATGTCGCCGTGGGGAAAGATAATCTTTGGTATTGGAATAGGAATTATAGTAATGGTTATTCGTACTTGGGGCGCATATCCGGAAGGCATGTCGTTTGCTATATTAATAATGAACGCGTGCGTACCATTGTTGAATAAGATTCGCCCTCAACGTTTTGGCGAAAAGAAGAAATAGGAGGTAGGTATGGCAAAATTAGTAAGTAGTTTTAGAAATATGGCCATGTCGCTAACTGTGATTACGTTGGTGGCGGCAGCTGCTTTAGCAGGTATTTATTTGTTGACTCAGGCGCGAATAGAGCAGCAAAAGCGTGATGCAGAATTAAGCGCGCAACAATCCGTTTTGGCAGGCGATGAGAATGGAACCGCTATCAAGGTGGCAGTAGATGGATTCGGCGGCAAAATGATTGTGATGGTAGGATTCGCTCAAGATGGAACTATTTTAGGATATAAGATATTGGAGCATCAAGAGACTCCGGGTCTTGGTGATAAAGCGACGTGGTGGTTCCAAGCTGCCGATAAACCGGGACAGAATGTGATTGGTCGTCAAGCAACTGGTCAATTCAAAGTGTCGAAAGATGGTGGCGATGTGGATGCAATAACTGCTGCGACTATTTCGTCTCGTGCCTTTTTGAAAGCACTAAATGATGCTTACGTTGAGTTCAAAGCTCAGCAAGGCGAGGAAGTTGAAGCATGGGCAGGCGCATCGGTTATGACCGGTGAAGAAGCTGAACCGGATAGTACGCAAATAGAGACATGCGGCGAAGCAGAGCCGAATGAAAAGAGTAAAGAAATGGAGGCACAAAATGAATAAAGAGACAAAAGTATTACTGAACGGTATTCTCAAAGAGAATCCGACGTTTGGTTTGGTGTTGGGAATGTGTCCGACACTTGCTACAACGACCTCGGCAATCAACGGCATGTCAATGGGTTTAGCAACACTTTTTGTGTTGGTTTGCTCGAATGTGGTGATTTCGCTGTTGAAGAATCTTATTCCTGATAAAGTGCGTATTCCGTCGTTTATCGTGGTAATCGCTACATTTGTGACGATGGTTCAATTACTAATGCAAGCGTATTTGCCTTCTATTTATGAGACATTGGGCTTGTTTATTCCGCTGATTGTGGTGAACTGTATTGTTCTTGGTCGTGCAGAAGCTTTTGCCGCAAAGAATAGTGTGGGTTTGAGCGCATTGGATGGAATAGGAATGGGCTTAGGTTTTACGTTGGCGCTAACGATTCTTGGTGCTATTCGAGAGTTCTTAGGAACAGGATCTATTTTTGGATTGCATATTTATCCAGAGAACTACGGAGCGCTGCTTTTCGTTCTCGCACCGGGTGCATTTATTTGCCTGGGCTATTTGATGGCAATAATGAATAAACTGCAGAAAAAATAACGAATTATGCTATATTTTTTAATTTTTATATCAGCGATATTTGTAAATAATATCGTATTGAGTCAGTTCTTGGGAATATGTCCATTTTTGGGCGTAAGTAAGAAGATTGACACGGCGCTTGGAATGGGCGCAGCCGTTACGTTTGTGCTTGTATTGGCTACCGTTGTGACGTATCTGTTGCAGAAGTTGCTAATATTGTGGCATATCGAGTTTTTGCAGACGATATTGTTCATTCTTGTGATAGCTGCGTTGGTACAAATGATAGAGATTATTCTGAAGAAGATTTCTCCGTCGCTATATGAGGCATTAGGTGTGTTCTTGCCGTTAATTACGACGAACTGCTGCATACTTGGTGTGGCAATTTTGGTGGCAAACGGTACGAATAAACTGCCGGTAGGATTAGATCATAACTTGCTGACAGGCACGTTATTTGCCTTTGCAACAGCCATCGGTTTTGCGTTGGCATTGGTTATCTTTGCCGGCATTCGTGAGCAACTGAGTATGTATAAGTTGCCTAAAGCGATGGAAGGCACGCCAATTGCTCTGCTGACAGCAGGATTGTTGGCAATGGCATTTATGGGCTTTAGCGGCGTTGTGTAAAATTCACGCATTCACAAATTCACAAATTCACACATTTATTTGTATTCAATACCATGTTACACACACTCGTATCCCCTCTTCATCACGAGAATCTGACGTTACCGTTTGAACCGGACAAGAAGTGGGTAGAAGAAAATCAAGTCGTAGCCGTCATGACAGGCGGAAGCGAAGCATTATTCCTTGAAAAGGTTCGCAAGGGAGATATTTCTCTTGATAAACCTATTTATCTGATTGCCGGAGAGCAAAGTAATTCTCTTGCGGCCTGCTGCGAAATATTAAGTTGGATCAATCAACACAATGGCCATGGAGAGATTAGGACTCATCGGTAAGCCGTCAGATTGGCTTATTTCTTCGACATTTGATGCGAAGATTATTCGCGAGAAATTAGGTTGCGAATTGGTGGAAATTCCGATTGAGGAAGTGCAATCAATCGGAGAAGTAGAAGAAGGCGAGAAAGGTGCTCTTCGAATCTATGAACGTCTAAAAGAATTAGTTGCGAAGTATAACCTTCGGGGGCTGACACTTCGTTGTTTTGATTTGCTATCTACGTGCAAGAATACCGGCTGTTTGGCGCTTGCGAAGCTTAATGCAGAAGGTATTCCGGCAGCTTGTGAGGGCGATGTTCCGACCTTGCTGACGATGGTATTAGCAAATCGAATAACAGGTTGCTCAGGATTCCAATGTAACCCGGCGCGTGTCAATACGGATAACGGCGAAATGCTATGGGCACATTGTACTATTCCGTTGAATATGGTTGAAAAATACGAGTACGATTCGCATTTTGAGTCAGGAATAGGTATTTCTATTCATGCGGATTTACCACTTGGTGATTACACGTTAGTTAAAGTGAGTGGTGACTTGCAGCGTATCTTTGCGGAAGATGTGCAACTTGTTCGTAATCAATATCAGCCGAATCTGTGCCGTACACAAGTATGGTTGAAGACGAAGCATGTGATTCCATATTTGTTGTCGAAACCGATAGCGAATCACCATTTGCTTGTTCCGGGACATCACGCGGAAGCGTTCATCAAAGCAGTTCAAGGGTAGCGTATCCTAAGCGTATCCCTTGCTAAAACAGCGCAAGGTCAGCGCAACCTCTGCTGAGAGAAATAAAAGAAGCCGGCGAAATCGTCGGCTTCTTTGTGGTACCTCTTGGAGTTGAACCAAGGACACATGGATTTTCAGTCCATTGCTCTACCACCTGAGCTAAGGTACCTTGTGCTTTTTCCCATCTATTTGTCCAACCTCGCAAGGTAATTCGACCGAAAAAGCGTGCAAAAGTACAGCTTTTTTTTGAATTACCAAAATATTTTTGCATTTTTTTCAAAAAAAGTGTATCTTTGCAGCCAAAATGTGAAAAAAAATGGAGTTACATGTAATTGCTCATGCCAAAAATGGCTTCGTTGATAAGTTCGGAATACCTCGTCAGTCGCGTTCTGATTCTGGTATTGAAACGCGCATAATCTTTGAGCCAACGTATGCTGTACGTGAATCTTTGCGAGGAATAGAAGAGTTCTCGCATTTGTGGTTGTTGTGGGGCTTTAGCGAAGTGGAAAAAGAGCGTGATGGAGTGGATTCTTGGTCGCCAACAGTTCGTCCTCCGAGATTGGGTGGAAATAAGCGCGTAGGAGTGTTTGCAACTCGCAGTCCTTATCGACCTAATCCTATTGGATTAACTTCCGTGAAACTGCTACGTATAGAAGAGAAAAATGGCGCGTTAGAGTTGGTTGTTTCGGGGGCAGATTTGTTGAATGGAACGCCTATTTATGACATCAAGCCGTATTTGTCTTATAGCGATAGTCATCCGGATGCTAAAAATGGTTTTGCGGATGCGGTGAAAGAGCATCGTCTGGAAGTTGATTGGGGCGAGTTTGCAGAAGTTCAGCGTCTCGGTAGCGTCTCGCATGCCTCTTGCATGCCAATGGAAATTTTTAGGGATTTAACTGAGATTCTGTCGCAGGATCCGCGACCGGCTTATCAAGATGATCCGAATCGTGAATATAAGTTGGATTATGCGGGATATAATATAACGTTTTCGGTACAAAATTTAACACTTTTCGTCAAAAATATTACCTTTAGTAATAAAAAATGAGATTTTTCTTGCACGAATAAATTTTTATTCGTATCTTTGCACGTTGTTTTGCAAATAAACCCTTAAATCAACCCTTAAATTATATATCATGAAAAGGATTTCAGTATTTTTGTGTTTAGTGTGCCTTTGTTTGGCATCTTTTTCTCAACAGTATGGTATTTTAGTTAATGGCAACAAGTATTTTGCTGCTACTTCAACAGGTAAAGAAGGCGATTACGACCAGTATCTCGCTAAGGTAACCTTCGCTGCGGGCGATAAATTTGCGCTTTGCAACAAATCTACAGGTGACACTTGGGCTGTTGACTTGGACTCCTATACTGTTGCCGGTTTTACTAAAACAAGTTCTACCGAGTATTCTACAACAAACACTGGTTGCTTCGACTGCTACATTAAGTTAAAATTTAATGCTGACCAACTCTATATCGGTGCGGGTACCGGTTGTGGCTCTGGTGAGGATTATACCCCCGGCGGTGGTGGCGATCCCGGAACTCCCTGTCAGGATGGTCCTTATGGTATCCAAATCAATGGTACAACAGTAATCGATGCACCTTCATTTGGTGAGCCAGATGCTCAAGGACGTGCTCAGTACAAGGCTTCATGTGTTGATCTTGCTGTGGGAGATGAGGTTAAATTGATTAACCAAAGTTGTGACGCCACATGGATGGTAGATTTGGATCCGTATGGTTCGTATGCGAATTTCAAAGGTGGTAAAAGCGAGGGCAAACTTACTTGCTCGGTAGCAGGAAAATATGATTTCTACATCAAACTGAGCGCAACTGAAGGCGATTTGGTTTATGTTGGTCCTGGCGAGGGATGTCCCGATCCGTTTGATCCTGAAAAGGCTTACTATATTGCGGGAAATGGCGTAACAGGTTCTGCATGGTGCTGTGGCGAAGATTGGAGTGAGAATGCCTGCAAACTGGTGAATAACACGGTTACGTATAACAACCTTCCTGCTGGCGAATATACTTTCAAAATCACGAATGGAACATGGGCTTCTAACTGGGGAGCAGAGTCCCTGGATCTCGGTTGTAGCGCAGATGGCGTATCTGGCGATGCCGATGGCAATGTGTTCTTCAAAGTGTATAAGAAAGCAAACGTAACTATTACCTTCAACGGCAAGATTTGTGTGAAGATAACAGGTGACGAGAAGCCGGATGTTCCACCTGAGAGACCAAGTTACCCAACTTCTGTTCCTCAACGTTGTCCGGACGTAATGTTGCAAGCGTTCTACTACGATTCTTACGACGATAAAGCTCCTGGTAATGTGGTAATTAGCGGTACAACTAAGGTTGGTGATACCAAGTGGTCCACATTGCTGAAGAATAGTGCGGATATAGGTTTGTATTTCGATATGGTATGGCTTCCACCTTCGGGTAAATCGGAAGGCGGTACGGGTTATCACCAGACGCAATACAGCAACCAGAACTCTGCTTGGGGAACCAAGGGCGAACTGGTTGAATTTATCAACCGCATGCATGCGAATAATACAAAGGTGATTGCTGATATCGTTATTAACCACGCAGGATGTATGTCTTCCTGGTGCGATTTCTATCCGCAATACTTTAGCCCGTATGGTACGTTTAACCCGGATGCTTCTTGGATTTGCAAAACGGACGAAGTGAATGGTCAGACGGAAGACTTGGACTGCAAAGGCGCTGCTACTGGTGTAGATGACGGCGGTTATAACGGTCAAGATAACTACGCTTCAGCTCGTGACTGGGCACATGCTGACACGCGCGTCCAAAATATGATGAAAGCGTACCTCAAATGGATGAAGAACGTGATGGGCTTTGATGGCTGGCGTTATGACTATGCACAAGGCTTCAAGGGTAAATACATCAATATGTATAACTCAGCTGCGGCTAACTACTTCTCAGTAACCGAGTTCTGGAATAATGATACTAAAGGGTATCTGGGCGATTGCAACTGGAATACAACTACCTTTGACTTCGGTAATAAATATGCCGGTATTAACAAGGGTATCGCTGACGGTGAATATACCAAGTGCCAAGGTTCAGGCCTTTCAGGAACAGGTGACGGACGTCTGGCTGTTACATTCGTTGATAGCCATGATACCTATTTTGGCTGCACAGGCGGACGCGAAGACCAATCAGAGATTGGCGGTTGCGGTAAGTCTATGGAAGACTATAACAAGGACCGCGTACTTGGCGCGAATGCTTACATTCTCTCCCGTCCCGGTATTCCTTGCGTATTCTGGCCGCACTGGAGAAAATATGGTAACGAGATTAAGAAGATGGTCATGGCTCGTCAAGCTACCGGAATCCATTCTGAATCCGAAATTTCCGAAGAGTCTGCCCAAGACAATAGTTACTACAAAGCAACTATCACCGGTACAAAGGGTTCTATCCGTCTGTTGATTGGCCCAAATAGTGGTTATAACGATACTCCGAGTGGCTATTCGTTGGCATATAAAGGTGGTAACTTCGCTATGTACTATAAGCTGAACGATGGCGAGACTCCGCGTGTAACGATTACTCCGTCTCAGACCTACAAAACGACGAACTTCAACGTAACGATGACTGCTGCTGCGTTGTCAGGCACTCCGGCTATCTATTATACAACCGATGGTACAGAACCAACAGAGGCTTCTACCAAATATTCGGGCGCGATTACTATCAATGGTACCAAGACCGTGAAAGCTATTGCAGTACTCAATGGTAAGAAATCAGCTGTGATAACCTCCACTTATACGTACAAAGAGCCGCAAACGACTCCTATCACATTGCGATTCCAACACGATAACACCTGGACAGGTGATGTATATATCTTCGCTTGGGATGGCGCTTCAACGGGTGCATGGCCTGGACAAAAAGCTTCTATTGGCGTAGATGGATGGTATACCTACCAATGTGCTGCTTCTGTTAAGTCCACTAAGTTCATCTGGAATAATGGTAAGACAGGCAAACTCCAAACGGCTGACTTAGAGACCGACTGTGATGTCTGCTACAAATGGGCAAGCGGTTGCGAGGAGATAGACCCTGAATGTGGCGAGATTGAAGTTCCGTTCGGCATAGCAATCAGCCCTGAGTCCACTAAGTTCAAAGATAAAAATGCGGGTATCGATGTTACGATTACTGCCGTAGGTGTGCCTGTAGGCGGACAAGCAACGATTTACTACACAACCGATGGTACGAATCCTACAACATCTTCTACTTCGTCCAAAACGAATCCGGTTAAGCTTAACTTCAAGAAAACAACCGAACTTCGCGCAATGGCTGTTTCCGGTAATAAGACAACGGAAATCGTAAAAGCTGTCTATACCTATAAAGAGCCACAAACAACGCCGATTATTGTTAAGTTCCGCAATACCGGAAACTGGAAGAAAGTGAACCTCTATGCGTGGACAACCGATGGCTCCGAGACTCCTGTGCTCGGACAATGGCCTGGTACCGAGATTACCGCAAAAGATGCTGAAGGCTCCTACTATCACCAGTTCGACGCTCAATATAAAAGCATGAACATCATCTGGAACAATGGTACCGCTCAATCTGGCGATATTATGGTGGACGAGGATGCTTGCTTCATGTGGGACGGTAACGACGCTGTGCTCGTTGATTGCGGTGAGATGGCTATCGATAATGTGGAACTGAATGCTCCGAAACTCGACCCGCACGCTCCGATGTATAACGTACTCGGACAACGCGTCGATGCAACCTACGTAGGCATTGTTATACAAAATGGTTATAAATACCTTATAGTAAAATAAGGAGTAATAAACAATGAGAAAAATAGGTATGTTCATATTAACCTTGCTGAGCGTGGCTTTATTGTCCACGCCGGCAATGGTTTATGCAGAGTGCCAGGACGGTCCTTACGACTTATATATCAACAATAATAAAGTTGGCACTTTTGCGGATGCGGGAATGTCTCCGGATAATCTCCCGCAGTTGAATGCAGCGGCTTCCGTTAAAAAAGGTGACAAAGTGCAGTTCTGCAACGCAAGCTGCAACGAGTTCTTCTTCCCGCAAACGATTGAGAGAGGCGGTAAAGTGGACGGCGGAGGTAACTTCACGGTGGCTGCGGATTATGCTACTTGCAATGTGGATGGCTGCTATAACTTCTGGTGGAAGAAACAATACGGAGCAGACAAACTCTATATCGGAACAGATGGAAATTGTGGTGGAAGCCAAGGTGGCGGCGGACAAGGCGGAGGTGGAGCAGACCCCATCAATCCGGGCAAAGACTATGCTACTGCTGTCCCCGCACAGTGTACCGACGTCATGCTGCAAGCCTTCTACTGGAAATCGAACTCTGATTCCAAGTACGGCACTTCC
>ONMT01000031.1:20753-21221 GCA_900319025.1 uncultured Bacteroidales bacterium | reverse complement strand
AGAAAGCGCAGGCTCCTTGCAGTCGCAAGGCTCAGCTGCTCACTGTATTTTCTGGCAATATACCCGGTGAGTAATACTGCTCGTTTTTGAGGAAAGTGGACTCATAAGCATATCCGGCTTCGAGAAAGAAGTGATTCACAATAACTCCTTCTATTCCTGCGCGCAAAGTGTGGATATCGTCTATTTGCTTATGGTGCGCATAGTCGTATTGGAAGGAGACAAGTCCATAGTTGAGCGCTTGGAATGCTAATCCGGCAGATACGCGCATTGGACTTGTCCATGTACGGTCTATGTAGGAGTTCTCAAGAGATTTAGACGTGAAGTTCGTCAGTACATTTTTTCCCTCTTTGGCATCATACATATAGAGCGTAGAATTCATGTCTCCGTAATTGCGCGTTGTTAACGAGACAGCACTTGGTGTAGTGAAAGAAGCACCAATACGCAACCATTGAAGCGGATGAGCTATAA
>ONMT01000031.1:0-20724 GCA_900319025.1 uncultured Bacteroidales bacterium | reverse complement strand
GAATTTAATGGTGTTTGTTCATATGTATTATTATCCATGCTGCAGCCTTCTCCGAATTGCTCGGTATAGCGTACACTCTGCGTATGGTCATATGCCAAGATATTGAGTGTAGCTCCAAGGTAGATTATATTGGAGATATTTCCTCCCCAACTGATACCGAATTGATCAATACTACCATACTCATGCATAGTAAGTTGATTGCGGTCAACCACTTGTCCCGCTTCGAGAATGGAATACCAACGCTTTGTGTCGCTGGGATCTGGCGAAATAAGATAGGTATCGTATGCCATATTACTCAGCCAGTTTTCCTTATCCCATCTTTCAGCAGGCTGTAATGCCGATTCATCTACACCATTGGTTTTCGCGGCAATCACGTCAGATAACGAGTACGGATCGTTGACATTGGATGCCTTATATTGGCGGTTATAGTTCGCAATATTGTGGTAGGAAATCATGACATTGTTCGCAATCATTCCTCTGTCGCGCGATTGATCAACCCATCCAAAGACGAACGAAGCCTGCGAAGCAGAGAACTTATTGCGCGCACCAATGAGGTTTGTTTGTCCTACTTGCGAGACACGATCGACATCAACGAAGAGCGAGAGGTTAACGTCCCAGCGGCGATACACGCCTAATCCGGCGGGATTGACATTCACAGCCGAAGGATCACCTCCGACCGCTGTCATCGCACCAGCAAGACCGACATAGCGGGCAGTTCCTACCAAATCTCTTTGGGCAAGAATCTGCGCATCTTGAGCCTGCAGATTAAGCGTCAGGGCAGCAAGAGATACTATGTATAATAGTTTTTTCATCGACGTATAACGGCTTTGACGATTGTATCACTCCGTTGTGTATCGGAATCTTCAATGTATGTAATCGTAGGCTCAGGATCTCGGGTATTGTCTATGTATTGTCTAGGATTACCGGGATCGGAAGTGGATGTTTTTTGATCGGATGTGGATGATTTTTTTATAGTGACGGAATTGGGTTGGCTGAAAATTATTTGGTTTGATTCAGGCCAATAGTACACATCGTCCACATCATCAAGTGGTGAAAAGTTCGTAGCATGTACATTCACTACCCATCCAGTTAGAACAGATACTACAAAAACCGTGCCGAATATGAAAAGCCACTTCTTCATAATTAGTTTATATCGGTTTTGTTTAGACGCGGAATCCGATTATTTCACGCACTTCCCTGATAGTTACGGCCGCGCGTTGTCTTGCTTTTTCGGCTCCAGCTGCTGCCACTTCGTCAAGGAGGGCTTGGTTAGCCTGATACTCTAATATCTTTTCGCGTATAGGCGCACAGAAATTATTGATATCCTCAGCTAGTTGTTTCTTCAAGTCGCCATAGCGTATGGTCATGTTATTGTAGGCATCGTTGAAGAAGTCGTAGGTTTCCTTAGTTGACACTAAGTCCATGATGGTAAATAGATTAGCGATAGGTTCGGGTTTCTCTTGGTTGAGTTGAGTTGGTCCTCCGTCGGTTACGGCGCGCATGACTTTCTTCTTGATAGTAGCTTCGTCGTCACAGAGATAGAGCGCATTTCCTTCGCTCTTTCCCATTTTTCCGGTGCCATTCAGTCCCGGTACTTTAACGGCGTTCTTATTGAAATGGTAAGACTCCGGCTCTTTGAAATAGTCCACATTATAAATGCGGTTAAACCGCCGTGCAAAGAGTCTCGCCATTTCCATATTTTGCTCCTGGTCTTTACCAACGGGCACTTTATCAGCCTTGTGCATGAGGATATCCGCAGCCATAAGGCATGGGTAAGTCAGCAGTCCTGCATTAACGTTATCAGGCTGAGTGCGTGCTTTGTCCTTAAAAGACGTTACTCGCTCTAACTCACCAAGATAGGCATTCATGTTCAGATAGAGATAGAGTTCGAGCACTTCTTTCACATCACTCTGGATATAGATAGGCGCTTTATTGGGGTCAATGCCGCAAGCGAGGTATTCGCTAAGAATGACACGAGCGCTACGACGAATATCTTCGGGTGTAGGATGGGTAGTAAGAGAGTGCCAGTCGGCGATGAAAAACATCGAATCATACTCGTCCTGCATTTGTACGAAACTCTTAACTGCGCCAAAATAATTACCGAGGTGCAAGTTGCCGGTTGGCCGTATTCCAGAAATTACTCTTTCCATATTATATATATAAGGTGTGGTTAGTCAATAGGAACATTACGATAGATTTTTTGGTCAAGGCAAGTGAGCGTTTCTGTATTAGCGACGCCATTTATCTCTTGAATTTGTCCATTAAGGATACGCATAAGATCTTGGTCGTCGCGTGCATACACTTTCACCATCATGGAGTAAGCACCGAGTGTGAATTGCGTTTCAACGACCTCTGGAATTTTCTCAAGTTCTTTTGTAACTGTCTTATACATAGAACCTTTCTCGAGCGTAATACCAATGAGAACACAGAGGTTATAGCCTAACATTTTTGGATTAACGCGATAGCCAGAGCCTAAGATTACTCCATTATCAAACATTTTCTGAACTCGCTGATGGACAGCGGCTCTGCTTACACCACACTCCTCAGCAACTTCTTTGAAAGGTGTGCGTGCGTTGTGGGTAATGACTTGCAAAATCTGACGATCTAATTTGTCTATTTTTTCCATACTTGATACTATTAGGTTGCAAAAGTACAACTTTTTTTGGATATATGCAAGTTTTTTAGTACTTTTGCGGCGTTTTTTTGCAAAAAATGGCTCAAAATAGTAGATTTATGTCACTTGAGGAGTATATAGAACAACATAGTTCAGGCGAAAACGAGGTTTTAGAACAAATAAGTCGTTCGACGAATGTGCACGTACTGAATCCCCATATGCTGTCGGGTCAGGTTCAAGGTCGTGTGCTGTCTTTTCTATCGCAGATGATTCGCCCGAAACGCATTTTAGAGTTAGGCACTTTTACCGGTTACTCGGCTTTGTGTTTGGCAGAAGGTCTGCCGGAAAACGGCGAGTTGGTGACGATTGAGCATAACGATGAGTTGGAGGAGATTATTCGTAAAAATCTGTCATTATCTCCGCTTGGTAAGAAGATTCGACTGATTATCGGGGACGCGAAGGAAGTGATTAGTGGTCAGTTGTCAGCAGTCAGTGTGCAGTCGTTTGATTTGGTTTTTATCGATGCAGATAAGCGCGAGTATTGTGCTTACTGGGAATTGGTGTATGATTTAGTTCGTCCCGGCGGTTGGATATTAGCCGATAACACGCTTTGGGATGGACATATTATAGATTCGTCATACGACCACGACAAACAGACTCTTGGTCTTCGCGCCTTTAATGACTTGATATCAGCAGATGAGCGGGTGGAACAGGTGATTTTGCCTCTGCGGGATGGTTTAACGTTGATACATAAGTTGTAAGATGGATGATTTTCGAGCATATATGAATCGTCTTTCGGGCGAAGAAAAGGCAAATACATTGAGCCATTTGACACCATTTATCGGGAGTTTGTTTCTCATTTATCCGTTGCTGCGCTTGGCTATTTCAGCCGGTGTATATGCGTTCATTGGAACGGCGTTATTCCTGATTGGAATGGTTCTCATGTTCGGTTCCTCGACACTTTATCATGCGGTAACAGAGCCCAAATGTAAAGCGCGCTTGCGGATATTAGACCATAGCGCCATTTACGTAATGATAGCGGGTTCGTATTCACCGATTTGTCTGCACGTAGTTGGCGGCTGGGTCGGTTGGACGCTATTTATCTTTCTATGGGTCTGCGTGTTAGCAGGGACGATTGGTAAGTTTATTGCGATAGGTAAATACCCGCATTTGTCGTTAATATTGTATTTGGCGATGGGTTGGGTAGCATTGCTGATTATGCGTCCGATGTGGCTGAATATGCCCCACTCTGCTTTTTGGTGGATACTGGCTGAAGGTGTGTTCTATACAGTTGGCGCCTATTTTTTTCACGGCGACGAAAAGCACGCATATTGGCACGCCATTTGGCATGTATTTATTACTCTTGGAGCGATGAGTCATACGATTGGTATTTGGTTAATATTAGTTTAGTTGATTATGCTAAGTCGTTATACATTAGGAAAAATATTTAAGTTCCTTTTTCATTGTCACTATGATATTCAGGTGACAGGCGAAGAATATCTGCGGGATAAAAGTACGCATCTTGTGCTACCTAATCATACCGCGTATGTTGATCCGTTAATCCTATTTTCAGAGATGTGGTGGTTGCCTATTTGTCCGATGGTAGATGAGCTTTTTATGCGACAAAAAATTAGCGGTTACATTGTTCGAAAGGCGGATGCGATAGAAGTGCCTGACCTAAATAAGAGCGCGATGAGTCGTGAAGAAGGCGCCGCTGTTGCAGGACAATTGAGTCGCATTGCGATAGACAATCTGGCAGCAGGTAAACAAATATGTTTTTATCCGTCGGGGCACGTTAAAACGGTTGATAAGGAGATTATAGGCAACCGTAGAATGGCTTATGAAGTATGCAGCGAACTGCCTGAAAATGTGCATGTTATCTTATGCCGAATGAGAGGATTGGAGACGAGTCGATGGTCTAAGTTGAAACCAAAGAAGTGGAAATGGCGCCGAACGGTAACTCTACATTTTGAGGACCATACGGACGATGTTATTCAATGGGCAAAGACCCTCTCGCGCCGCGAATTTAACGAGAAGTTGGAAGAGTGGTATAATCGCAACGAATGAAAAGTGGATTTAGCAAGTAAAAAAAAATGTTATTTTTTTCTTGCACAAACCAAAAAAAAGTAGTACTTTTGCGGTCGATTTGAACGATGAGTTTTACACATCTACATGTACATAGTCAATATTCGGTATTAGACGGGATGTCTAAAATTCCAGACTTGGTGAGTAAGTGCCTGAAAACAGACATGCATGCTTTGGCGTTAACCGACCATGGTAACATGTATGGTATCAAGGAGTTTTTAGACCACTGCAAGAAGGTGAATAAAGAGGCAGGTGAGATCGTTATTAAGCCGATAGTAGGTTGTGAAGCGTATTGTGCTCGTCGTGGTCGCCATAGTCGTCAAAACGATGAGTCTATATCCGGCGAAGGCCGTAGTTATGTGATAGACCGTTCTGGTTGGCATCTTATCCTATTAGCTAAAAACATGCAAGGTTATCGCAATCTATGTAAGATTGTGAGCATGGGCTTTATGGATGATGCGTTCAACTATACCCCGCGAATCGATAAGGAGTTACTGGAACAATATCACGAAGGGATCATATGCTCCTCCGCATGTCTTGGAGGTGAGTTGCCGCAAAAGATAATGACCGCTATCAGCCGTCAGCCCGATGCATTGAATAATGTCGAACAAGCCATAGCAAACGGCGTATTCCAAGAGGCTGAGGAGGCAGTTCAGTGGTTCAAGAATATATTTGGCGAGGATTATTACATAGAGTTACAGCGTCATCAGACGGAGAAACCCGGAGGCGATCAAAGTACATATCAACGTCAGATGCAGGTAAATCCAGTACTGATTGCTCTTGCACATAAGTACGGGATAAAAGTGATAGCAACGAACGATGCACACTTTGTAGAAGAGGAACACGCTGAAGCTCACGACCGATTGATTTGCTTGTCCACGAACCACTTTGTGGATGATATCAATCGTATGCACTATACGAAGCAGGAGTGGCTTAAGTCTCCGGCAGAGATGGAGGCTATCTTTGGCGATATACCTGAGGCGATAACGAATACACAGGAGATTGCGGATAAAATAGAGATATACGATATTGACTCCAAGCCTATAATGCCTAAGTTCCCTATTCCTGAGGAGTTTGGAACAGAGGAGCAATATGGCAGCCGTCTGAAATTAGAAGCAGCCTATTTAGAGCACCTGACGATGGAAGGTGCGCTAAAGCGCTATGGAAAGGAACGGCTTGAGACGGATGAGCAACTGAAAGAGCGTATTCGATTCGAATTAGATACAATCAATAATATGGGCTTCCCAGGCTACTTCTTGATTGTGATGGATTTTATCCGTGGAGCAAGAGAAGAGTTGGGCGTGAGCGTTGGTCCCGGTCGTGGTTCAGCTGCCGGTTCGGTAGTAGCTTACTGTCTGCATATCACGGATTTAGACCCATTAGAATACGATTTGCTATTTGAGCGTTTCCTTAATCCCGACCGTATCTCGTTGCCTGATATAGATACGGACTTCGATGATGCAGGCCGTGGCAGAGTGCTCGAATGGGTAAGTAAAAAATACGGCGAAACACATGTAGCGCATATTATTACCTATGGTGTAATGGCAGCTAAGTCCGCTATCGCCGATGTGAGCCGTATCCAACGTGTACCATTAGAGCGCGCCAATCAGATTAAAGCGCTAATTCCTGAACGTGGATTTCCTGATAATATCAAAGACGAGAAAGGTAAATCGCCGAAGGTTAATCTCAAGAACTGCTATAAGTATGTGGATGAGTTGCGTCAGTTAGTTAATGGCGGTGAGCCGGAGATTCGTTCGATGCTCAACTACGCGCAGCAGTTAGAGGGAACCGTTCGTCAAGTGGGTATCCATGCGTGCGGAGTGATTATCGGAGCCGATGACTTAACTAATTTTGCTCCACTGAGTAGCGTAGAAGATAAGGAACTACATAAGCGCGTTTTGGTAACCGAATACGATGGTCATGTGATAGAAAGTGTAGGTTTGATTAAAATGGACTTCCTGGGGTTGAAGACGCTGACTATCATAAACGAGTGCATTAAGAATATTAAGCGTGCACGTGGTGAGGAAGTGGATATTGACCATATTCCAATTGACGATGCTGAGACGTATAAGCTCTTCCAAGAAGGCCGTACAATAGCTGTGTTCCAGTTCGAGTCTGCCGGTATGCAGAAATACATGAAAGAGCTGAAACCGACAGTAATAGGCGACCTGATAGCAATGAATGCGCTATATCGTCCCGGTCCGATGCAGTATATTCCGCAGTTTATTCGCCGTAAGCAAGGGTTGGAACCTGTGACCTACGATATTCCTTGTATGGAGAAATATCTGAAGGACACATATGGCGTAACGGTCTATCAAGAGCAAGTGATGCTATTGAGTCGTTTGTTGGCTAATTTTACCCGTGGTGAGAGTGATAAACTCCGTAAGGCAATGGGTAAGAAGCAAATGAATATCCTTCAGGAGTTGAAAGGAAAATTCATGGAAGGCGGCAAGGCGAATGGTCATGACCCGAAGGTATTAGAGAAGATTTGGACGGATTGGGAGGCTTTTGCATCCTACGCATTCAATAAGTCGCACGCAGCATGCTATTCTTGGGTTGCTTACCAAACGGCATACTTGAAAGCGCACTACCCTGCTGAATTTATGGCAGCAAACTTGACGGTATCGAAAGATGACATCAAGGAAGTCACTAAGTTCATGGATGAGTGCAAGGCTATGCGTATCAATGTCTTAGAGCCGGATATCAACGAATCGGAATTGAACTTCACGGTGAATAAGAACGGCGACATTCGTTTTGGTTTGGGCGGAGTGAAAGGCATCGGTGAAGCAGCTGTAGAAGCTATTGTACAAGAGCGTGAAGCGAATGGCAAATACAAAGATATCTTTGACTTCTTAGAGCGCGTAAACCTACAGGCATGCAATAAGAAGACTGTGGAGAGTTTGGCGTTGAGTGGTGCATTTGATTGCTTCGAAGGCATATATCGCGAGCAGTTAATAGGCATCAATGAGAAGGGTGAGATTATGCTAGACGTGCTGATGCGCTATGGCAATACCTACCAACAAGACAAAGCGCAGCAGCAGAATTCGCTGTTTGGAGATATGGGAATAGGCGTTGATATTGCCAAACCTACTCTACCTAAAGTAGAACACATGTCCACCATTGAGCGGCTGAATAAAGAGAAGAACTTAATCGGTATCTTCTTGAGCGCTCACCCATTGGATGAATATGAGTTTGAGATTAATGATCTGTGCGATACGACAGCCGAGGAGTTGAATCGCTTTGAAGGTTGGCGCAGTTCATCTGCTCGCGCAGCCGCTGCAAATCCTTCTGAGGATGAGGCGGATGCGGATAGCACAGAAGAGAAAATACATATTGACCCAAAAGAATGGATTAGCAAGCGGGAGAACCAACCATTGCATTTCGGCGGTATTGTGGCTTCAGCAGAAGAAGCTATTTCGCAGAAAGGTAATCCCTATGGGCGCTATGTGATCGAAGATTATACGGGCAGTTATAAGTTGACGTTGTTTGGCGAAGCGTATAAGAGTTGTGCGCCGCTGCTGAAACCCAATTTGTACGTCTATGTAACCGGAACGATTCAACAGCGCGGAGCTAACAGACAGTATTTCCGCCCAAAACCATACGAAGATGCGGAATACGAATTTGCAGTAATGAATGTTGAACTACTGAAGGATGTGCAGGCAAAGCATGTAGAGACGATTACGCTTCGCATCCCGGTTGAACAGATAACAAAGGACTTTAACGATGAACTGACGGAGCAAATAAAGAAGCATCAGGGGCGTATTAAAGTGAAGATACAAGTCTTTGATGAGACGAAACAGAATTTGATTACCTTCGTATCACAAAGCAATCCAATTAGTGTAGATAAAGATTTCTACCATTGGCTAAGACTACAAGAATTAGACGGCATTATGTCGCATAAAATAAACTAAATAAAACAAAAAAACTTAATTAACTAAATTTTATTAAGCGTATGAAAAAAATTTTTATCATTGCTGTAATGGCAATTGTGAGCGTAGCTTACGCAGCCGCTCAACCACGCGCAATCGGTGCTAACCTCGGTGGTGGCCTCGGTTTCTCTTACGAGCACGGATTTGGAGAAAAGAACATGCTCGATGTAGCAGTATCTTTCCCACTCGCAGGATTGTTTGACAAACACTATGGTGTAGGCGCAAACATCACGTATGACTGGATTGATCCGTTCAATGCTCCTGTTCCTTGGAACGAGAAAGGTGAATGGCACTGGTACATGGGTGTCGGTGGTGCCGGCGGTCTGTACAATTTCTCCAATCCTACCCACTGGTTTGCAGGTGTTGCAGGTCACATTGGAATCGAATATGATTTCTGGTTCCCACTTCAACTTTCCGTTGACTGGCGTCCTTCATTCGGCGTAAGTAACTGGAACGAGGGTGACAAACTTAACTTTGACTTGCACGGATTGTACGGCATCAGCCTTGGCGTTCGCTACAAATTCTAATAAGAGAACGTTTAGAAAAGTGTAAGGGCTTCGCCCACGACGTAATTGCTGCCACCGATGAAGATAATGTCTTTGTCGGTGGCATTTTTTTGTGCAGCACGAACAGCAGAAGGCACATCGGAGAAAACATCTCCTGATCCGAATAGTTGTGCTAAGTCTTTGGCGGGAATCGCACGATGCGTTTTGGCTTGCGTGAAGTAATAGTGCGCATCCTTTGGCATAAGTTTGAGCACAACGTCCACATCTTTGTCATTCACCATACCAAACACGATGTGTATTTGAGATTGGAGATTGGATATTTGATATTGTTGTAGTTGCTCTGCTACGTATTTGATTCCGTGGGAATTATGTCCTGTATCACAAATAGTTAGAGGTTTTTCGCAGAGTGTTTCCCACCTACCCCGTAAACCGGTTAGCGTGCAGACGTGCGCATAGCCATTAGCTATTGCAGATGGTGTAATGCGTAATGGGTGATTTGTATAATTTCTCAGCACTTGCAGAGCGACATAGGCTGTTTGCTGATTATGTTCTTGATAAATACCTTTCAGTTGGCATTCTTTGACATCATTTTTGCGACGTTTGCGCAAATATCCGCATTGGTCCGCAAACCATATTCGGCAATCAGTCGTTTCTAACCCCTCTCCGTAGATACCATTTCGTTTTGCGGCTTCAATAAAGACCGGAGCTGTTTCGGGATCTGTTTCTCCAATTACACACGGGACATTGGGTTTGATTATTCCGGCTTTCTCGCGGGCGATATCAGCAAGTGTATTTCCTAAGAATTCAGTATGGTCAAAACCGATATTGGTGATTACAGAGAGAAGAGGTGTAATGATATTCGTTGAGTCTAATCGTCCGCCAAGTCCTACCTCCACAACAGCTATATCTACTTGTTGCTGAGCGAAATAGTCGAAAGCGAGCGCCATCGTTATTTCAAAGAAGGAGGGATTGATACGGCTGATTGGTGATTGCGGATTGCGTATTTTCTCTACAAAATCTACCACTTCTTGTTGGGGTATTGGTTGTCCGTTAATACGAATTCTCTCTCGGAAGTCCACCAAATGCGGCGAGGTATATAAACCCACTTTATATCCGGCAGCCTGCAATACAGCAGCAATGAGATGAGAAGTAGAACCTTTCCCGTTTGTTCCGGCAACGTGAATACTATGGAACTTCGTATGCGGATTACCGAACTGCGCCATCAAAGCAAGCACGTTATCCAATCCCGGTTTATACGCAGCCGCACCCACCAAATGAAAGGCGGGCGCTGCATCGTACAAATATCGTAATGCCTCTTGATAGGTCATTGTTTGTTGTATTCTTCAAGCGCTTTACGTAGAACAATCATGGCTTTTCGCAGGTCATCCTTGCAGAGGATATATGCCATTCGGACTTGGTCTTTTCCTTCTCCGGGCTCCGTGTAGAATCCGTTTCCAGGCGCCATCATGATTGTTTGCCCTTCGTAACTAAAGTCAGCAAGACACCATTTGCAGAATTTCTCGGCATCGTCCACAGGAAGTTTTACCATGATATAGAACGCTCCCATCGGTGTTGGCGCAAAGACTCCTGGGATTTGGTTGAGTTGGTCGATAAGGAAATTGCGTCGAGCGAGGTATTCGTCGTACACTTCCTCCATATATTCCTGCGGTGTAGAGAGTGATGCTTCGGCGATGATTTGTCCGATTAAAGGTGGCGAAAGGCGTGCTTGACAGAATTTCATAACGGCTTCGCGCACTTTTTTGTTCTTTGTAATCAATGCACCTATGCGGATACCGCACTCGCTATAACGCTTGGAAACAGAGTCCACGAGCACGACATTCTCCTCAATTCCTTCAAGGTGGAAAGCTGAGATATAGGGACGCTTGGTGTAGATAAACTCACGGTACACTTCGTCGGAGAAGAGGTAGAGATTGTACTTTTTAACGATGTCGCGGATTTGTTTCATCTCCTGTTTGGAGTAGAGATACCCTGTAGGATTATTAGGGTTACAGATTAAGATAGCGCGCGTTTTAGGAGTAATCTGTTTCTCGAACTCCTCAACAGGCGGCAGTTTGAATCCGTCTTCGATATGGGTTTTGACAGACTTCACTACGGCTCCGCATGAGATAGCAAACGCCATGTAGTTCGCGTAGGACGGGTCAGTAACAATGATTTCGTCGCCTGGGTTAAGGCATGCCATGAATGCGAACAATATCGCCTCGCTACCACCAGCCGTAATGATAATCTCGTCCGGAGAAAGGTCTATTCCGTACTCGGCATAATAACCCACCATCTTCGTGCGCAGCGATTGTGTTCCCTGTGACGGGGAATAGTCCAAGATAGACCGATCCATATTACGTACAGCCTCTATTGCACAAGGCGGCGTTAAGATATCGGGTTGACCGATATTAAGATGATAGACATGTATCCCGTTACGCTTGGCTGCGTCGGAATACTTAGCTAGTTTACGAATAGGCGATTGCGGCATATTCTCCGCACGAGTTGAGATATCCATATCGTTATTTAATTTGTGTTTCTATTAATTTACGGAAGTTTTCAGTACTTCCTAAGTCCTTTATTTCCCGCAAGTTAATAACACGTTGTCTAACCGATTGTACGGCGTGCTTTGCTAACTTTTCGGCCGTTGGTGTAATAGCTTGCTGCAAAGCGTCCAAATTGACGTCATATAGTATCGAGGCGTGAACCACAGTGCCCGTGGGCGTCGTGTAACACGCTGTTCCTGATACCTTGCGACCACTGACCATTATATCATTGTGCTGCGTAGTTACAGCCTCATAACCTATCTTCCGGAAGGTTTCGGAGAGAAGATGTAAGAACTCGTCAAAGACTTCCTTACTATGCGTCGAAGGCGAAATATAGGAAACCATTACATTTCCTTCATCCGCATAGACACATCCTCCTCCACTCTGCCGCTGTACAACGCGAATGCCATGCTCTGCGCAATAGGCATCGTTCACCTCCTGCTCACGCACCTGATGGCGCCCATAAATAACTGTCGGAGCAACAATCCAAGTGAAGATGATTGGCTCCTTCACCGTCTTCACGAGGTTGGATTCTTGCTGTAAATACTCCTCTAACAGCATAATTTAGGTTCAATAATCTCTTTGCCTTGGCAAAAACGATGCGTCAGTTGACGATCGTCTCCAAGATATATATAGCGCTCCAAACGGTGAGGTAAGGAGTAGTTGTCGAAGTTGAGTTCAGAGTCATCAACAACGAGCGCATCAAACGCATAACCCGGCTCAAACGAACCGACCTTTCCGAAGAATGATCCGCCCGACTTAGTAGCCAGCCAGAATGCTTCACTCAAACTCAAGAACGCTTCTTTCTGCTGCGACTTACGCCACTGCAGTTTCGACATCTGCAATGCATATTGCATCACTTTGAAAATAGAGAAACCGCTTCCTCCTGATATATCGGAGCCTAATGCCACAGGAATACCAGCAGTTAGGAAACGACGAATAGGAGCAATTCCTGAACCTAAATTACAGTTAGATGTAGGGCAATGTACTGCAAAAACATGATTTTTGCGCATCAATTCAAACTCTTCGCCATCGGTATAGCAGCAATGTGCCATTAAAGTTGGTGTTTGGCCGAACATACCATAACGCAAATATGCATCACCATAGCAGGTCGATTCTGGTTCAAGTTCTGCTACCCATGCGATTTCTGACGGGTTCTCGCTCAAGTGTGATTGAACGGGCAGATTCTTCTCGCGAGCCAACTGTCCAAGTGCTGTCATCATTTGTGGAGTACAACTCGGAACAAAACGCGGTGTCACAATAGCAGAAACCAACGGCATTGATGCGGTATGTTCCAATAAACGCAAAGTACCATCCACGGCCTCTTTAGCTGTGTTACTAAGGGTATCCGGTCCATTCCTATCCATACCTACCAAGCCAACGAGTCCTCCCATTCCTGCCTCGTTCAACAAGTCTGCCAACAAACAAGACGCATCGGGATGTATTGTAGCAAAGATAGCAGCGCGCATAGTTCCTACGCTCCACAAATCATGCACAAAACGGCTGTACATACGCTTAGCATACGCTACATCCTTGTATTTTGATTCTTCAGGGAACGTATAGGCATTGAGCCAAGGCAATAACTCCATATCCATTGCAATACCATGATTGCGATACTGCGGTGCATGAACATGTAAGTCGTTCATTGCCGGCAAAAGCAACCGGTCACCAAAATTAATTACTTCATGACCTTGATATTCGACAGGAAGCGTGGAGTACGTGCCAACCACAATACCATCGTCACCAACAACGATATAGCCGTGCTCAAGAACCTCTAACTTCTCCGGCGATGGTGTAAAAAGGATGTTTGCTTGATAGTTTTTCATGATATATCTTTTTTAGGTTTGTCGTTTTTGAAGAAGAAAAGGCAGACTAGGTAGTTGATACATCCGCCGATAAAGATAACCAGCAAGCTGATGAGGTCGTCTCGCCAAGACGGGAGCCAAGCCAACATAAGTGGCAAGAGTCCGAATTGGATAACGAGATTAATCGCTCTGGCAAAGAGGAATCCGCCTGCGTTCTTAAGGCTTGGTTTGGTGCCGAAGGTGTACCAATTAGAGAAGAAATAATTAGGTATCATCTCCAATATATATCCGATACCAAAGGCTACATAATACAGCGCCGTTCCTTTTTCGGGATACGCCATAAGATATAGCGCCGCCATGAAGAACCACGTCTGAATGAAAGCGCCCGTAGTACCGACAAAAAGGAATCGCACGGCACTACGAACGGTTTTAGGCAGATATGAGGATGGGAGATTTATCATAAAGCAGCGATTAATTCCTCCATTGCAGCATTGAGTCCATTGACATCACGTCCTCCGGCAGTAGCCATCCATGGTTGTCCGCCACCGCCGCCTTGGATATGTTTAGCGGCAGATTTAATCATCGCTCCTGCGTTCAGTCCGGCATCCACAAGCGGCTGACTTAGGAAGACGGAAATCATCGGTTTGCCTTCCCACTGCGTTGCGCCAACTACGGCAAAGCGCACGTCGGTAAACTGCCCGCGCAGCAACGGCATGATACCGCGAATCATGGTCGGGTCGCATTCGCCATCCAAGCGCACGAGTTTGATGTCCTTG
The DNA here is from genome assembly GCA_900319025.1 of uncultured Bacteroidales bacterium. Taxonomy (GTDB): domain Bacteria; phylum Bacteroidota; class Bacteroidia; order Bacteroidales; family Paludibacteraceae; genus Colicola. The sequence continues at coordinate 6,466 of ONMT01000031.1, read as the reverse complement.
TAGTCGGTAGCGGTATTGATAATGCGGTCGCGATAAGCCACCACTTTCTCTGCCATATAGTCTTCGATTTGCTTCTTGAGTCCGGCGTTCTCGTCGATAGCTTTGCGGATGGCTCCCGCCAGATCCGGTGCGTTATTGAATAGTGCGCGCAGGTCGTTAAGCATATCCACTTGCTTGTAGTATAGTTCGTCCACTTTAGCAGCAGTAACGGCTTCGATACGGCGTATTCCGGCAGCCACGCTGGTTTCCATGATAATACGCACAGAGCCGATTCGTCCTGTTGATGGCACATGGCAACCGCCGCATAACTCGATAGACGGACCATATTTAATCACGCGCACATCGTCACCGTATTTCTCGCCAAAGAGCGCCATTGCTCCCATTTCTTTTGCTTTAGCAATCGGAGTATGTCGGCTCTCCTCTAACGGATAGTTCTGACGGATAAAGTCATTTGCCATTATTTCCACCTTGCGCAGTTCTTCGGCAGTTACTTTTTGGAAGTGACTAAAGTCAAAGCGCAGGCTTTCCGATGTTACCAAACTACCCTTTTGCTCTACATGCTCTCCGAGCACTTGTCGCAAGCAATAGTGAATAATATGCGTTGCGGAGTGGTTGCACATGATAGCTTGACGGCGTGCTGCATCTACCTTGGCTACGAACGTAGCCTCTACGAACGTAGCCTTCACGTCTGATGGCAGTTCCAGCATAATATGTACCGGCAGACCATTCTCGCGTTTGCAATCTAAAATCTCAAATCTCAAATCTTCAAATTGGAGACACCCCGTGTCCCCTACCTCTCCACCCATCTCGGCATAGAAAGGTGTTTTAGAGAGCACCACTTGGTAGAAGTCTTTACCTTTTTGGCTCACTTTGCGATAGCGGAGTATAGAAGTCTCGCACGCTAACTCGTCATAGCCAACGAACTCGGTATCGCCTTCAGCCAAAACAGTCCAGTCGCCTAAGTCTTGTTTATTGGCGTTACGTCCCATTTCTTTCTGGTGTTCGAGAGCTTTGTTGTATTCGTCCTCGTTGGTAGTCATACCATTCTCACGAAGAATCAGTTCGGTCAGGTCAAGCGGGAAGCCGTAGGTGTCTTTGAGAGTAAAGACATCCACGCCGCTTACTTCTGTTTTGCCGGCTTTGCGTGCATCGGCAATCAGTTTGTCGAGCAGGGAAATACCTTTATCCAGCGTACGCAAGAATGCTTCCTCTTCGGCTTTAATAACCGGCGTAATCTGCTGCTCTTGTTTCACCAGTTCGGGGTATGCTTCGCCCATGTCGGCAATGAGTTGCGGCACCAGTTTATAGAGGAACGCCCCGCGTTGGTTAAGGAACGTATAGCCATAGCGCACAGCACGACGTAAGATACGGCGGATGACGTATCCGGCTTTCTCATTAGACGGCAGTTGTCCGTCTGTGATAGCGAAAGCGATGGTACGTATATGGTCAGCAATAACGCGCATAGCGATATCGGTATTCTCATCTTTTCCATACTGTGCGCCGGTCAGTTGGCCAATCTTATTAAGCATAGGTTGGAAGACATCGGTGTCGTAGTTCGACTGTTTGCCTTGAATGGTGCGTACCAAACGCTCAAAGCCCATACCGGTATCAATCACTTTCTTCGCCAGTGGTTCGAGTGAGCCGTCGGCTTTGCGATTATATTGCATGAAGACGATGTTCCAAATCTCAATGACTTGTGGATGGTCTTTGTTCACCATCTCGCGGCCGGGGACTTTGGCTTTTTCCTCTTCGGAGCGGCTGTCCACGTGAATCTCCGAGCATGGACCACAAGGACCTGTATCGCCCATTTCCCAGAAGTTATCGTGCTTATTACCATTGATGATATGGTCAGCGGGAAGGTGTTTGAGCCAGATTGCAGCAGCTTCATCGTCGCGACTCAGACCTTCTTCGGGCGAGCCCTCAAAGACGGTAGCATATAGATTGGCAGGATCTATCTTAAGCACATCCACAATGTATTCCCATGCGAAGTCAATTGCCTCGGCTTTGAAGTAGTCGCCGAACGACCAGTTGCCTAACATCTCGAACATGGTATGGTGGTAGGTATCGCGTCCCACTTCTTCGAGGTCATTATGTTTACCGCTTACGCGCAGACACTTCTGACTATCAGCCACACGCGGATATTTAATAGGGTCATTGCCCAAGATGATACCTTTCCACGGGTTCATGCCGGCGTTCGTAAACATCAGCGTCGGGTCATCTTTTATCACCATCGGAGCAGAAGGAACGATTTGGTGTCCTTTGCTTGCCATAAAGTCCAAAAAGGACTGTCTAATCTCTTTACTTGTCATATATTGTTGTCTAATTAATCTTTAGGTACGAAGAACGGTCCGCGAGGGCGGTCATCTTTCTCTACTCGTTCGGGTATAACGAGTGGGTCTTTGTTTATCTCCGCCGTGATAGCGCGATTTTTAATCATGTCCACCGCCATATAAAGGGCGTGTGCAAAGGACAGGTGGTCTGCCTGGTTCTTACCGGCGATATCATATCCGGTTCCGTGGTCGGGCGAGGTACGAATGATAGGCAGTCCGGCTGTATAGTTCACGCCGCTCATGTCGAGACTCTTGAACGGAATGAGTCCTTGGTCATGGTACATAGCCAAAATAGCGTCAAAGTGGGTGTACATCCCTGCTCCGAAGAAGCCATCGGCGCTATAGGGACCAAATGCCATTATTCCTTGTTCATTGGCTTTGTCGATAGCGGGTTTGATAACGGTCTTCTCTTCCTGGCCGATGAGACCATTGTCTCCGGCGTGTGGATTGAGCGCGAGCACAGCGATACGAGGTTTACGAATCATAAAGTCATCTTTGAGCGCTTTGTTCAGTGTGGTGAGTTTGCGCATGATACGCTCTTCGCTAATCATCTGCGCCACTTTAGTTATCGGCGTATGGTTGCAAACGAGTGCCACTTTCATTTGCTCGCTCACCATCATCATCAGGCTATCCGTTTGTCCTTCTTCGCCAAAGACGGAAGTCAGATACTCGGTATGTCCGGTGAACCGGAACTGCTCCGACTGGATATTCTCTTTGTTGATTGGTGCTGTAACGATAGCATCGACCAATCCGGCTTTCAAGTCCTTGCATGCGCGCTCCAGGCTGGCAAAAGCAGCTTTTCCTCCGTCGGGAGTGGACTGACCTATTGCCACCGGTATGCTGTCAGGATAACAGGAAATGAGACTTAGGCGACCATCTTTCGCATCTTTAGGGGATAGTATCAGTTGGAACTGTAAGTTATGATACTCATCGCTCAAGGTGGACGCATGTTCTTTGAGCACTTTCAGGTTGCCGTACACAACCGGTTTGCACATTTCAAATACGTGCGGGTCGGCTAAGGTTTTTATTATCACTTCGTAACCGATACCATTGATATCGCCCGCCGTTATTGCTATTGTTGGTTTCACAGTAATTGAATAATGAATAATGATTAATTAATATCTGTTGTAGTGTATCTTCTCGTAGAGGAGTTTGTCCAAGTCGTAGTTTTTGCGTTCCTCGTCTTTGTATCCGACCGTCACCACGCAAATAACCGTCAGGTTCTCCGGCACGCCAGCCAATTGTTTCACCATCTTCTCGGCGTTTTCGCGTCCTACGATATGGCACCAGCATGCGCCCAGCCCTTGTTCTTCCGCCGCTAAGAGCAGATGTTCAGCCGCGATAGCGCCGTCAAACAAAGCCGTGGTGGATTTTTGTTCATCTACAGCCACAACGATAGCCGCCATAGCTGTTTCTAACATCCCTGCGCCGTACTCCTTGCAGGGAGCCATTGCGCGAATGGTGGCCGTATCGGTTATCACGACGAACTCCCACGGATTAAGGCGTTTGCCACTCGGCGCCATCAGCGCGCAGCGTAACATATAATCGAGTTTCTCGCGCTCTACCGGTTGGTTCGTATATTTGCGGATAGAACGGCGACGTTGACATAGTTCTAAAAAACTGCCCATAAAAAACCTAATCTATAAATTTCGCGCAAAGGTACAACAAAAAATTCGAATGTGCAAATAAAATTTATTTTATTTTGCCATTTGCAGGATTTTGCGAACGTAACTTCGGGGGAATTACGGAGTAAGGCGGCGTCCGAAGGTACAACTTTTTTTCGATATATGAAAATAAAAAGTGCAGAAACCTTGATTTTTCTGCACTTCTTGCTATGAGACTTGAGACGGACAATTTTAAATATGTACTCCGAGACCTATCTTGGCAAATGCCTCATAACCTATATTCGTTTCCAAATATCCGAACACTCTCCAGCTACCGAAAGCAACACCTATGGGCGTCAGGTTAAATGCCGGAAGCCATGTGACTTGAACGGGATGCGAGTTCCCTTTTCCGTCGTCATAGCCCGCTTCATAACGCGTATCTTTTATGTAGGCAGCGGCTCCTGCATCCAAACCCGAATAGAGTTGAACGTGCTCCCTGTTGAGATACGTGAACTGAGCCGACGCCACCAGCGATACCGCATGGTCGAACGTCACCCCTTTCTTCAGTGCCTTTGGATCATCTTTCTTAGCTGTATATAAGTCGTAAAAATCGCCTTCCCAATTACCCTTGACGCCGACGCGACACCAGCGTTTGGTTTGGTAGTAATACTGCAAACCGTAGTTGCCGTAATATTTCACATTCTGCGAGTGACCGGCTGCAACCGGTATCCAAGACACCAAGGATTTTGCCAAATAAAAGCCACTTACTGCACCTGCGCTTATGGAAAGTGAATGAGGATTTTCCTGCCAGGCAGGTTCCGCCGCTTGAATTGTCGATAAACTCAACAGCGCTATTAAGGACAACAAAAATGTACGTTTCATAATTGAATAATTTTATTGTTTTACATGCAAAGGTACAAATTTTGTGCCATATATACAAAAAAACAATTAAAATATTTGCATTATTGAGAAAAATACTGTATCTTTGCAGTCGCAATTCATTAAATCACTTGCTTATGAAATCATCCAATTCATCTTTCATCAATAGTCATTTGTCATTCGCCGCTGTGATAATCTTCTCCGCTTGTTGCATTTTGCTTACCGGCTGTAAGGGGGCACAGGGCGGTACGAAAGTGTCAGCTACAGGTACTATCTACGAGTGCTTGGTCGTTATTCCCAATAGGCCTTTGGCTAATCCGCAGCAAGTCGTTTCCGCCTCCGCTTACGCCGAAAATATCGCAACTTTATACGACTTAGTCAAATCAACAATGGCGGCAGATATGCCTTGTATGCCGCAGATGGAGCCATATTTCAAACTCACGCAGGTTACTCCGGCGGCTTTCGACGACCTGCTCAAGCCCACGCGTAATATCCTTATCGTAGAGATCGACGCGGAGCGTTTCACCCATACCAAGGCGAAATACAGCATTGACTACTGGTCTCATCCGCAGGCTGTTTATCGTATCCAAGCACATGATGACGAATCGTTTGTGTCTTATTGGAACGAGCACGGCGAGCAGATTCGTGATTGGTTTATAGACCAGGAGATGCGTCGTCAGATTGCGTTCTATCACGCAAGTACTAACAAGGATGCACGCGCTGCGATGCAACGTTCTATGCATGCCGATATGCTTATTCCGGAAGACTATATGCTCATTCGTGACACCGTTTTCGAGGATGTTCACTTCGTTTGGTGTTGCAACAACAAGGGACCGCTACGCCGTGACTTGGTGATATATTCTTATCCTTATACCAGCACCAAGCAGTTTGATTTAGAGGCACTTAATCAGAAGCGCGATGCCGTTTTAGGTAAGATGATAACCGCATCTGTAGAAGGCTCTTATATGGGAACGGAGTATAAGGTTTTCCCGCCGCAGGCAAAGGTACTTCAAGATAATCCATACACGGTCGAAGTGAGAGGATTATGGAAGATTTACAATGGCGAAGCGATGGGTGGTTCGTACGTTAGTCATAGTTGTTTAGACGAGATTAACCAACGTATTGTGACAGCCGAGACGTATATACTTGCTCCGGGTCAGAAGAAACGGAATGAGCTACGCAAGGCGGAAGCTATTCTCTTCACGCTCCAACTCGAGCAGCAGATGAATCAGTTGGACGAAGTCACCATCGGGCAGAAGTAACGCACCAAGTTCATCTATCATCTATAAATTTCAAATCTACAATCTACAATCTAAAATAAGGCCTTTGGCCGTCAAATGCGGCGTCAGCCGCCAAATCTATTATCTATTTAGTGTTGGTTATTCGTTGGTTATTCGTTCGATATACGTTAGTTATCAGCCTAAGATCATCGTAACTCCATCGTAACTCCCCCCTAACTTCTCCCGCTCCCCTCCCGCCGGCATAGGTTTCAGATAGGTTTCAGATAGGTTTCTGATAGGTTTCAGATAGGTTCTCATGCCTGACTCCACTATGACTTAATCGCTTTATAATCTCCAAAAGTTCATTTTTTTTAGTGAGAATTTGAGAATTTGAGAATTTCCCCTGCAACATACTATATGATAATGAGTTATA
>ONMT01000034.1 GCA_900319025.1 uncultured Bacteroidales bacterium | reverse complement strand
TAACGTATCTACTATTCGACTGCAGCGTCAATCGCTTTCAGGTTCATGCCGACAAAGCGCGGCTTCACGCATACCTTGATGGCAGCACGCAGGTCGTCGAGCGTAAGCGGCAGCCGACCGAGTTCGACGGCGCTCGCGAGAAGCACCGTGTTGAGAACCTTGCGGCCTCCTATGCGCTGCAACAACTCGTCATCGGCGACGGTTGCTATGAAAGTTACAGATGTTCCTGATTCAACAGAAGTAACCTCGACATCACCCTGCTTAACAACTGCCGACCCCATTGTATTGTTATTTACAGATGCCGAAACAGCCTTACCAGAGCAAACAGTTCCATAAGTCCACTCGAAATTAAGTGTTGGCCATGCATTACCATCTTTACTTGTTGCGTACTCTACAACACCATTATAATAAATTTTTTCACCAAGAGCAGGAGCCGTCGTTGCTGTAAGAACAAGCTGATTGCCCGTTGTCGTGCCAGGATGGCTGAAATAATTAGAACCAGCTTCCTTACCTGCACCCACCTTGAAATTACCAAGAGCTAATGCATTACCACGGAAATGCGAAGCATCAGCTGCACCACCAAGCGTCTCTGAAATGGTAATCACGATATTTCCACTACCATCGGTTTCCCATGTGAAGGCAGCTTCGGTGTTTGTTCCTGTCTGCATCAGGTGCTCACAATACTCAGAATTGCCAAGTACAACGGGAGCAGCTGTCAGATTCCAAACAAAAGCTGTAGAAGGATCAGAATCAACTTTACCTGCACCGCTTGCAACAACGGTTACATCATAAGCACCATCCACCAGCGGAGTAAATGTCAATTCGTCGCCAGAAGCAACTACTTGGTGGTATTTCTCCAGGCCACTCAAGGATACATATGCGGTATAACTATCAGCACCTGTTACAGCATCAAAAGTAATGATATTATTTGCATCAATTGCTACATTCGTAGGAGCATCCAACTGGTTACATGTTCCGCCGTAAGTATAAATAAAATCAGGATAACAGTATTCATCATTACCATTTAATACCCATGCGAGAGCATGGCCTGAACCAACGTGCTTAATCTTTGCATTAGCAGGTAAATCTGCTATTTTTGTGAGTGTATATGTATTTCCACTATATACTTGTACAGCAGTAAAGTAATTGCTCGCCGGAGTAGTAGTCACGAAATTGTCATCACTAACAACGAATGCACCTATACCGCCTTCAAAGCCACCATTACGGAACGAGCAGGAGGATGAACCTATTCCATTTTGCATTGTAATAATTACATTTCCGCTACCATCTGTCTCCCATGTTAATGCAATATTTTTACCGCCCTTTATTGTTTGAGGGTCTTGATAGTTACAGTACTCGGAAGTAATAGGAGTGCGATCTTCCCAGTTCAGAGTTACATTACCAAAATTTATCTCACCCGGCATCAACACATACAACGGAGTGTAGATATTAGGAGCAGTGGACGATTGTACTTGGCAAGTAATGGTTTTCTTGTCGCCGCTAACGGTATAGGAACTTGTTCCTGTATTGGTACGCATGTCTGCACCTACACCGTTAACATTCCAGAAACTACCACCGAGACCTTGCATGTCATCTGCAGAAGTAATAACCAGCGTATAGATGTCTCCTACAAACGAAGCATCCAAATGAATCGTGTGACCTCCAGCGGTATAATCATTCGGATATGGTTCCGGGTCCGGACCAGGTGTAGGATCGCCGCCGCACGCAGCCCAACTTGCATCAGAAATTTCGCCAAAGTTTTTCTCGCCATCAATCAACACATAAAGCGGAGTATAAACACGCGGAGCACTACTGGATTCGATGTCACAGGTAATGGTCTTTCCGTCACCGGACAGTGTGAAGTGTCCAGCAGCATTTAATTGGTAACCACCTACTCCATTTACCTCACAGAAGGAACCTCCAAGACCGCTCATGGCCTCGTTACATTCTACTTTTAGTTGGTAATTACCAGCTGAAACTTCCTGACAGGTCAAATAGATTGTTTTGCCTCCTGCAGACATCTCAGTATGGCAATAATCTGTTGCCCAGGTCATCATACTTGCGCAGAGGAGCGCAAATAATAAATAAAGTTTGTTTTTCATAAGATTTAAAGTTTAATATATAGTAATATAATATTCAGTTTACTATTATTCCAAGTAATATTTGATTCTATTGGATAATAGCGCCGAGGGCGTTGTATTTCACGCCGTTGCGGATGAGGATGATTTGTCCGTCCTCAATAACCTTAACAGCCTTAACCGGAGCTGCAATATTGTTTAGTGCGGTCGATACGCCATCAACAAAGAACACAGTAAATGTGTAAGTTACATCGCTGCAAACTACTGTAAACACAGTCTCTTTTTCCTTAAAAATATCCAAATGAGGGAAGAAACCGGCACCTTCAAGATCATATTGTGACTCATCCAAAGAGAATGCGCCAAACGCCGCTGACGGCATTGCAATATGAATAGCGGCTACACCCCCATGCAGTTGGATGTTGTTAATAAATCCATCTGCACCGCCTGCTAATTCAGGCGAAACCACAGCCTTGTACTTCTCGGTATAAGCACCGCCGCCGGCACCGTCACCAAGCCAATCTACTGAATCCCAATCAATAGCAAAAGTCATCATGCTTGCGCAGAGGAAGACAAAAAGAAGAGTAAGTTTTCTCATGATAAAATGGTATTTATATTGTTTTTTAATTGTTCTACACTGCTGGCACCAACGAGTACGGAAGTAACTCCCTTTTGCTCGAGTACCCAATTAAGCGCCTCTTGGGAGATTGTACGGCCATTGGCTTGTCCGCGTTGCTCCAAGTCGTGCAGGTACGCCAATAATTCAGGCGTGCGTTTGTCCGAAGTAAGAAAATGCTCCTGAGCCATACGCGAGTCTGCAGGAATTCCATCCAGATAGCGGTCAGTAAGCAGACCTTGCGCTAACGGTGAATAGGCAATAAAGCCGATGCCCTCTTCGCGGCAGAAATCTAGAATACCTTCCTCAATGGGTTCGCGGTTGAGCATATTGAGACGTCCTTGGTAAATAAGCAGGGGAGTATCATGTTCGCGCAGGTATTTTGCACCTAAGCGCAACTGCTCCAACGGCCAGTTGGAGATACCGATATAAAGGGCTTTTCCGGCACAGACGATATCGACCAGGGCTTGGAGTGTCTCCTCAATCGGCGTATTCGGGTCATACCGATGGGAATAGAACAGGTCGACATAATCGAGGTGCATCCGCTGCAGGGACTGGTCGAGACTTGAAATCAAGTACTTGCGGCTTCCCCATTCGCCATAAGGACCATCCCACATAAGATAACCGGCTTTAGACGCGATAAACAATTCATCGCGATACGGACGGAAGTCTTCGTCCATCAGTCTGCCCATCGTCTGTTCGGCACTGCCAGCCGGCACACCATAGTTATTCGCAAAATCGAAATGGGTAATTCCGTTATCGAACGCATAGCGAGTTATCGCCCTACTCCGCTCGAACGGTGCATCGCCACCGAAGTTATGCCAAAAGCCAAGACTGACTTTCGGAAGAAGGACACCGCTGTTACCACAACGGTTATAGATCGTCATTGAAGCATACCTATTTGGAGAAGCGATGTACATGGTATTAATTTCAAATTTCGCTGCAAAGGTACTGCTTTTTTGTTACATACGCAAGTGCGTAGCGCACAAATATACTAAAAAAGTACGTAATGGTACGTGTCTTTTTACTGATATTAAAGCAGTTAAATGATAAAAAAAGTAAAAAAAAGTACGTAAAATATTGCGTGTTTCAAAAATAAGTTGTACCTTTGCAGCGTCAATTTTAGGTATTATGAATAAACGTATCCAAATTATCATCTGCTGGATGGCAGTAACGTTGACGTGTTCGGCGGCATCAACACTTGACTCGCTATTGAACGTGTTCGAAAAAGAGGTGGCTCAATCCTCGGTTTATATTGAGCGGCATCAGGATTTTATCAAGGCTTTGTGCGCGAGCAAACCGATGACTCCAGAGCTGCAGTTACGCATTGCAAGAGAGTATCAGCACTTCCAGAGCGATTCGTCTCGCGTGTGGTATTTGAAACTTCAGGATGCACAGGATCCAATCTATACCCAAGCTTATGTAGGGTTTGTGTCGCTGTTGGCTTCTACGGGTCATTATGCCAACGCGCTGGAGATGCTGAATCATAAAGGTGTACCGACTCTTCACAGTTCGGAGGGATATAAGATGGCGTGGTTATTATACACGGACTTGGCAGCAAACACGCAGATTCCAGAAATACAGACAGAGGTTCAGGGCAAAGTGAAGAAGTACTATGAGTCGATGCTGTCGGCTCTGGAGCGCGAAGCACCGACGTCTCTTGAGAGTAGTCTGTGGCTGCAGTTATACCGTGCGCAAGACCATAAAGACTGGGCAGAGGCTATCCGTTGCAGCGAGCAGTTATTGGCGCAATACACACCGGACGAGCATCAATATGCCATCTTAGCCTACGGTCACGCCATGCTCTATGAACAGGCAGGCGACAGTATTCAACGTCGCGAATGGTTAGTGCGTTCCGCCATTACGGATGTGAGATGTGGTATCACGGATAACGGGTCGTCTTGGTTGGTTGCGCAAGATTGTTTCGATGCAGGCGACCGGAAACGGGCGTACCGCTTTAGCGATTATTCCTTCCGCAATGCTTCGTTCTTCAATGCTCCGACACGCTATATTCAGAATTTCACTCAGGGGCATCTTATTGGTAGTCAGCATGAATACGAGTTGCGGCGTTCATCAGTGCTGCTGACAATCTTCATAGTGCTGCTGGTAGTTGCGCTTATCGCGATGATGATAACGATGATTTACAGTGTGCGTCAAAACAAACGGTTACATGCATTGAACAAGCAATTGTTCTCCGTCAATTCACAGCTGTCAGCCATGAACCGCCAACTCAAAGAAGCAGATAAAGTCAAGGAGCAGTATATATGCCGCTATCTGGAGGTGTATAGTGATTATATCCGCCGACTGACAACCATGGCTCGTAAGGCCGGAGAGAAAGACTCTGCGGCGTTTATGGACCGCGAGATGGACAATTTCTACCGCTCTTTCGACGATACGTTCCTGTCGCTTTACGGCACGTTCGTGCAAGACTTCAATGCGTTGCTTAAGCCTGAGATGCGCCTAACACCTAAACCGGGCGAACGTATGACGGTGGAGATGCGAATCTTCGCATTGATACTGCTCGGCATTACGAGTAGTGCAAAGATAGCCGAACTGCTGTGCTACAGTCCGAATACGATTAGTAACTACCGTGTTAAAATGAAAAACGGCGCCATTGGCGACCGCGATACATTTGAGTTGCAAGTGCAACAGATAGGAAAAAATTAAGATTTCGCACTTTTTTTTCGCTAAAAACTTGTGTATATCAAATAAAAGCAGTACTTTTGCAGCCGCTTTTGAAAAATAAAGCATTGGAAAGATGGCGGAGTGGTCTAACGCGGCGGTCTTGAAAACCGTTGACCTGAGAGGGTCCGGGGGTTCGAATCCCTCTCTTTCCGCAAAAAAGAATAGGACACCCGAAAAGGGCGTCCTTTTTCTTTTTGAGAAGGATAGAGCCTTCTCAGCCCCGGGATGGGAGTTCTTATCTCACTACGTTCGAACGATTATTGCCAAGAGGCAATTTTCGAATCCCTCTCTTTCCGCAAAAAAGAATGGACACCTGTAAAGGGCGTCCTTTTTTATTCTGGATAGGTAATCTTTGTAAGGTATAAGCCGTCGGCTGGGACGGATTGACCGGCAGCGCATCGATTACGCTGGTTAATGACATCTTCGAACTGCGCTAAGGTCATCTTGCCTCGTCCGACTTCAAAGAGTGTTCCGACAACGGCACGAACCATATTGCGTAAGAAACGGTCGGCAGTGATGGTAAAGACCGCTGCGCTGTTGGACGTTGGGCCGTCGGGCTGTTGGAAGTTCGACCACTCGGCTTGCGTGATGGTGCAGATAGTGGTTTTAACATCCGTGTGCACCTTACAGAACGAGGCGAAATCATGTGTACCAAGCAAAATCTTCGCCGCTTTGTTCATGAGTTCAAAATCCAACCCTGGCGCCACACGTGTGACCAATCCCTGGCGGAAAGGGTCTTTGTCGGTGGTGATACGATATTCGTAGGTGCGTGCAAGGGCTGAAAATCGCGCGTGCCAATCGTCCGGCACGGGATAGATATTGTGCACAGCTATCGAGGAGGGAAGGAGGCGATTGAGTCGAAGGCAAGCCTTCGACATAGATGAACCTGTGCCTAACGGCATAGATGAATAGATGATAGATGATTGTTGAACTTGCGCCTGCGAGTCGAAATGGGCGACCATGTGTTCGGCGTGGACGCCTGCGTCGGTTCTGCCGGCAAAAGTAAGGGCTATAGGCTCACGCAGGATAGTAGAGAAGGCGTTTTCAAGCACCTCCTGGACAGAGACTGCATTAGGCTGCCGTTGGGAGCCATGAAAAGCAGAGCCGTTATATGCAAAATCAACGAAGTAGCGCATGCTCAATCTCAGGGGATAGATGTAACTTATATGCTGCGTAAAGACCAATCACACCTATAATTATCGTGCGCGCGAGTGAGTCGATGAAATAGGCACCACTCGAAAGTCCCAAGGAACTTGCGAGCTCTCCTGTAAAAGCAGAAAGCAGACTATTCAAACCGAAGAGGACGAGGAGCAGCAAAAACGTATAAAGGTGCTTACGCGTAAAGGGCCATATATGCAAAGCAGCGCACGTAATCAGCACAACCGGAATAAAATAGAGCATATCGCTTAACACCGTAGCCATAGCTGCGCCATTAATGCCATAAAGCGGAATGAGTGCATTATTCAACAACAACGCCGAGCCGGTAAGCACTAACGAATTGATTAAAGAGAAGGCATAGTAGCGCGAATAACTCAAGGCGGGATTGAATACGGAAAAGGTAGCCATGAGTAACTGCCCTATTCCCAACAAAAGCACGACGTACTTCGCAGAGGCATATGTCTCACCATTGGGCAAGATATAAAAGATAAGGTCTATATTGATCCAAATAGCGAGGAAGATGAATCCCCCGACAAGCAAGAGGTTATTGCTTGCTTGCCCAATCAGGCGAGAGGCCGTGCTGTTATCTTGCTCCTTGATAGCTTGGGCTAACTGCGGCTGCGTAATCGCCACGAGCGAGCGATAAGGAATAGAGACCATCACGGCAATATAGGTCGCAATAGCGAAAATACCCGTATACTGCAAGCCCATTTGCGCGGTAATGAAGAATGAGGATAACGTCGGCGCTAAGACAGATGTCAATGCCGCCACAATCAGGAAGCCAGTATATAGCAGATAGGAGCGCACCAGACCTTTATTAGCCTTGAGAAACGCCCAATCGGGTTTAAGACTAATGGGCTGCAGGGTAAAGACATAGATGATATTGATAGCCGCAGCGATGGCGTAGGTGACGCATAGTCCGATTACCAATCCGTCCAAGGACAGCACATGCGCCGCATACAGCACATAGGACACCAATAAACCGATACGCACCCACACTTCTCTTACCGCACGCGGCACGACGATATGCATCAGCACATTCGAGTTGGTCTCGAACACGGTCTGATAGAGCATAAAGAACGCCATCGGCAGGACGAAGTAATAGTAGTCCACAAACAAGGGCGACTTATCTCCGAACCAAGCGCCTAAGGGCACACGGCATGCCCAGTAGATGACCGCAAAGAGGCAGAATCCTATTAGCGGCACGACGATGGTCCAAAAGAAGAAGCCGTGATTTAGTTGAGAGACTTCCTTGTTCTTTGTTCCGCCCGCGCAGAAATACGGGAAGAAGCGAACGATACTGGCATTCGTGCCTAATTGCGCCAAGCCGACAAATAGAACCGCAGCGTCAATGAGAACACGCGCCAGTCCAATCTCTTCGGCAGAGAGGAAACGAGTGATAACGAAAAAGGTCGTCACGAAGCCTATCGCCACGCCTAAATACGTGACGACAGTGCCTCGGAACGATTGTTTCGCTATCTGACCCATTACTTCGTGATATCCAATAACTCTACCTCAAAGATAAGGGTCGAATACGGAGGAATAGAGCCGGCAGCTTGTGCGCCATAACCCAACTCTTGCGGGATATAGAAACGGAACTTACTGCCAACAGGCATGAGTTGCAGGCCTTCGGTCCAACCTTTGATAACGCCATTGAGCGGGAACTCAATCGGCTCACCACGTTGGATAGAGCTGTCGAAGATGGTGCCGTCGATGAGTGTACCCTCGTAGTGCACTTTGACAGTAGATGTAGCAGTCGGTTTTGCGCCTTTACCCATCTTAATGACTTCGTACTGCAAGCCAGAAGCGGTAGTCTTAACGCCGTCTTTGAGTGCGTTCTCAGCAAGGAACTGCTCGCCTTTAGCCTTGGTGTCGCCATATTTGAGATTATTGAGCACAGTCTGTACATATACGCCGGCTTCCATCGGCTCCCACATTTCGTTATACTGATAGAGACCATTGATAAAGCCTTGTTTGATAAGCTCGAAGTCGGTTGCCAGACTCGACTCAGACAAGAGACCTTCCGGCTCTTGCGCTTTAATGGTTTTACCAATCTCCTCACCCATAGAAACGAGTTGCGGATTGACATAGTCTTTCTTCATACCTTTGTTCACATTAGCGATAAACTCTTTCGCCATATCGCCGGTAGAGTCATTAGCAAGCACATAGGCTTTCACTTCGCTACCGTTGAGCAAACCGAACGCATAGTTGATAGAGTCCATTTTGGAGGCAAGATTAATCGTCTTGGTGGACTTAGGGCAGGAAGCCTTAACAGCCTTACCAGCAGTAGTGTTTTCGCTACGTGAAGCCATATAAGCAGCCTGGAAATACTCCTTAGCTACATCTACAGCCATAACTGATTGGTCGTCGTAGATACCATTAACTAAACCTTGGAAGAAGATTTTCTCGTTGAGCGTCCAAGCGGGATTCTCTGCCAAGCCCTTGGTTTCGCAGGCTTTGGTTGCGATACCGACATTCTGTCCGATAGAAGCTACATCGGACAACTCTTCTACCTTGCCGTCATAACCGCGCTGCATTGCGTCGATAAACTCAGCCACAGCTTTGTCGGAACTGTCGTTACGCAGTTGTTGCATCTTGATGTTTGCTCCGTTAACGAGACCTACTGCGTAGTTCACAGAGTCGTTTTGGTTAGTTAACTCAACTGTTTTAGCGGTATAGGTGTTACCGCAAGAAATAAGTGCAGTTGCGAGAACTGCTAAGATTGCCATTTTTCTCATAGTGATAATAATATTTATTTTTCAATACCTAATAATTCAACTGTAAAAATAAGTGCTGCATAAGGAGGAATGGAGCCACCTGCACCTTGTGCGCCATAAGCCAAGTCGTACGGGATGTAGAGTTTGTACTTACTACCGACTGACATGAGTTGCAGCCCTTCCGTCCAACCTTTAATCACGCCATTGAGCGGGAAGGAGATGGATTCGCCGCGTTTGTAGCTGGAGTCGAAGACTGTGCCGTCAATAAGTGTACCTTCGTAGTGCACACGAACGGTGTCTGTTGCTGCTGGTTTCTGACCTAACGTAGCCTCAATGACCTCGTACTGCAGACCGGAAGGAGTGGTTTTTACCTCCGGGCGTTTAGCATTTTGTGCGAGGAATTTCTCGCCTTCATCTTTAGCTTGTTGGGATGCCTTCATAACGAAGTCTATTCCTTGTTTGAACTCGTCGTAATTGAGTTCTTTCTGTCCGTACTGCATCAAATACTGTGCCACGGACGTTCCTAATTGGAATGATAATGAGTTATTCATATATTAACTTGTCATTTGTTATTTGTCATTTGTGATTTTAATTCTTCAGCAAGGTATTGTACCGCGCGAGGTACTTACCGATAATGTCAAACTCCAGGTTGACTATCGTGCCGGGTTGAATGAATTTAAAGTTGGTGTTGTCGAATGTATAAGGGATGATACAAACAGAGACAAAGCCTTTGTTACCTTGTATATCCGGGTCGCAGACGGTAAGACTGACGCCGTTGATGGTGACGGAGCCTTTGTCCACGCAGAAGTATCCACGTTTAATCATTTCGGGTGTTGTCTCGTACTCAAAGCGGAAGTACCAGCTGCCGTCAGTCTCTTTCACTTCGGTGCACACGGCTGTTTGGTCCACGTGACCTTGCACGATATGTCCATCCAATCGGTCTCCGAGTTGCATAGCACGCTCAAGGTTGACATAATCACCCTCCTTAAGTACGCCTAAGTTCGTACGGTTAAGCGTTTCCTGCATCGCCGTAACGGTGTAAACATTTACCATTTCACCATTTACCATTTGGTCATTTGTTTTCACCACTGTCAAGCACACACCATTGTGCGCGATAGATTGGTCGATAGTGGTACCATCCTTAAATGGATTACACAGCGTAAAATGCTTATTGCCCTGCTCGGACTCTATTTTAATTATTGGCGTTAACGCCTCTACGATTCCTGAAAACATTGAAGTCAAACTTAATTAATATTGCACAATAGATAAGGAGTAACACGGTGCCGATAGCCATCAGCAGCCACATGTTACTGATATAATTTAGTCTTATAACATAGTACACCGCTAAGCATACAACTGCCAGCAGCGCGTAAGCTCCGATACGCTTTAGGTCGTATGGTATTGGTGCTTTCTTCTGCCCGATGAAGTAGGAGAGCAGCATGATTGTGAAGTAGCAAACGAGTGAACTGCCACACGATGCCCAGTAACCTATTTGCGGAACAAAAATCACTTGCAGCACAAACGTAATCACTAAGCCTATGAGCGAGAACCATGCGCCCCAACGCGTCTCGTCGGTGAGTTTATACCAGAACGATAAGTTGAAGTACACACCTTGGAAGATATAGGTCCATAGTACTACCGGCACAATCTTCAGTCCCTCCCAGTACGACGGCGCAATGATATAGCGGAAGATATCGAGGTAGAAGATGACCATGAGCATGATAAGGAAGGAGAAAATGATGTAGTACTTCATCGCATCGGCATAGGCCTCGACGGAGTTGCGGTCTTTATGCTTAGCAAACACGAACGGCTCGTAGGCATAGCGGAAAGCCTGGGTGAACATCATCATCACCATCGCCACTTTGAAGCATGCACCATAGATACCTAATTGTGCCTCTGCGTCGTCATAGGGATAGAGATAGGGGAACAGTATTCGGTCAAGGGTCTGGTTCATTATTCCCGCTACGCCGAGTACGAGCAATGGCAAGGAGTAGTGCAGCATCTGCTGCAGCACAGGCCAAGAGAATCGTGCGCCTCGAGGCAAGGTGAACGGCAAAAGGCACAGGGTCTGAATAGTGGTAGCAAGGATGTTGCTGATGAAGACATAGACTACATCCGTTTTCTTCAACACTACTAGGAAGAGCAGGTTAAAGGCTATATTGAGCACCACGAACAGCAGTTTGAGTGCCGCAAAAAGAAGCGGTCGTTTCTGATAACGTAAATAGGCAAACGGAATACACGCAAAGGCATCCATCGCCACCGTGACAGCCATCATAGCGATAAACTCGGCATGGTCGGAGTAACCGAGGAAGTTAGCTATCGGATGGCGGAAGATAAGGCATAGCGCAGCAAATAGTGTGCTTGTCGTCAGCAAAGAAACAAACGCGGTGCGATAGACTTGCTTTGGGTCATAATCTTCGCGGTTAGCAAAGCGGAAGAAGCCTGTCTCCATGCCGTAAGTCAATATAACGAGCAGCAATGCAGTCCATGCATACAGGTTAGTCACTATACCATAGTCCGCAGTCCGCGCCAAGGCATACGTATAAAGCGGTACGAGCAAGTAGTTGAGGAACTTGCCGATAATAGACGAAAGGCCGTAGATGGCGGTCTCTTTCGCCAAGATTTTCATATTACTCGTGTTTGCCATCGACAATAATAACTATTTCTCCTTTTACAGGGTGTTCTTTATAATGAGCTATCAGTTCCGCTATTGTTCCGCGTTGGGTATCCTCGAACTTCTTAGATATCTCGCGACTCACAGAGGCGTGTCGGTCCTGTCCGAGGTACTCGGCGAGTTGCTCCAACGTCTTCTGCAGGCGGAATGGTGACTCATAGATAATCATCGTATGCTCTTGCTGAGCCAATTGTTGCAGGCGCGTTTGACGACCTTTTTTCTGCGGCAGGAAACCCTCGAAGTAGAAGCGGTCACACGGTAGTCCGCTGTCCACAAGCGCCGGCACAAAAGCTGTTGCTCCGGGTAGGCACTGCACTTCCACACTACGCTCTACACACGCTCTGACAAGCATAAATCCGGGGTCGCTTATGCCCGGAGTGCCTGCGTCGGAGATTAGCGCTACGTTGAGTCCTGCAGCGATACGCTCTGCCATTTGGTCACTCGTCTCGTGCTCGTTGAACTTATGGTGCGACTTGAGCGGCGTATGGATATCGTAGTGCTTGAGCAAAACGGACGAGGTGCGCGTGTCTTCTGCCAAGATCAAGTCCACCTCCTTGAGCACACGTAAAGCACGAAGCGTGATGTCTTCGAGGTTACCAACCGGTGTAGGTACGACGTAAAGCATTATCCGAAGCGTCTGTGCAGTACATTAGTAAACAACTCATAGGCAGCACTCTCTTTGTCCCAAGTCGGGAACTTATGGTTGAGATAGTCCACTGCAGCATCGAAATCGGGCTGCTTATTAAGCTCTTCCAATGTCTTTTGCATCAGCTCTCCGTTTTGACCAAACAGTTCGCGTTGGAACAAGAAACGGTCACCCAACGATATACCTTGTTTGAGGTCCTCAATCCGTTTACCTACAGGTTTAGCGGGAGCAGGTTTGGGTTCGGGTTGTGGAGCAGGTGTTGGCTCCGGTTCCGGTTCCGGTTGTGGAGCAACAAAGACTTGTTGTTTTTCCTCCACGACGGGGCTCACCACTTCTTCGTCCTCTAACTCCAACTCGTCGTCCAAGCGTGCGTTCACTTCTGCCAAAGCAGCGCCTAACGCATTGAGTTTGGTGGTGTTCTGCGCCACTTGATCTTGCAGTGTGCTCAGTAACTGCGCCTGCGCTTTGTCTTCCTCAGCTTCTGCGCTACGTTGCATCAAGATGTCATAGCGTTGCTCCAAATCAGCAATACGCGCTTCGAGCGCCTCCAGATATTCTGCTAATTGAATCAGTTCGTTTTTCATATTTTTTTATTTTAGCAAGCTACTTTTTCTAACCACTTAACCATACCGAGCATGACGCCCATTGAGACGAGGCAGATGCCGAAGAATACAGCCCAGCAGTATTGGATCGGCCAAGCGTTATACATCACCGGTCCAACCCAGATAAACAAGTTACCGATAGCGGTTGCGCCGAGCCATAGGCCTTGGCAGAGACCGACTAAGTTACGCGGTGCCACTTTACTTACAAACGATAAGCCTAACGGGGAGATAAACAGTTCGGCTATTGTCAGGAACAGGTAGGTAACGATAAGTACCCAAGGTCCTTCTTTCGCTAAACCGGCAGCGCTCAGCTCGTCGGCATTCATAGCGCGGAATACTTCGCCGGAAGGATAGTTATTGAACATCGACACTACCATTAGGAAGAGGTATGCGCAGCCGGCGATAGCCATACCGATAGCAATCTTACGCGGGGTAGAGATTGCTTTTCCTTTGCGCGCTAATGCAGCAAATATCCACATTACTATCGGCGTAAGTACAATAACAAAGAACGGGTTCAGCGCCTGCCAAATCTCCGGAGCAATACTATCCGTGCGGATAAAGTCACGAGCGAAGACGGAGAGCGATTGACCGTTTTGGTGGAAGGACAGCCAGAAGAAGATAGCAATACCTAATACGGCAAAGAGAGCTGCCATACGTTGCTTAATCTCCGTTGCCAATGCCTCACGCTCTTCCTTGGTATATTCTTGCACAGCAGCCGTGCTCTTCTTTGCGGGTTGCGGGAACATGTGCTTGGTGGACAGGAAGATCACCAGCGACAAAATCATTGCCGCTACCGAGGCGAAGAACGAATAGTGTATTCCGGTGTTAAAGACGGTGATATAGTCCTGGCAGAAAGTGAGTTCGTCCACAAAGTCATATCCTGCCTGCATCGACACTTGAATGGTCTCAAGGAACTTCTGCGTCAGTTGTCCGTCTGCCAAGTGTTGGTGCGCCAAAGAAGCCATGTCGCTGTTATACACCAGGTGGTGCTTATTGAGCCACCAGTGGCGCAGCAGCGGAGCGATACATCTTTCCCACGATAGCTTGGAGGTTGCGTTTGAACAGACCGTTACCAAACGCAATCATTAGGAGCGCTACGCAGGTGAAAACAAGAATACTCCACCACTCGGAACCGCCGTTCAGGTTCTCCGAGAAGATAGGTAACGCGAGACAGACATAACCGAGCGACATGATAATCAAGCCCCATTGAATGGTCTTGTTGTAGTTTTGCGTCTTGTCGGCAATGATACCTCCTACGAGGCTCAGCACGTAGATACCAAAATAAAAGACAGCATAGATAACACCTGCTGTTCCGTCCGGCAAACCGAACTTAGAAACAAGGAACAACAGTAACACGGCATTCATAATGTAGTAGCCGAAACGCTCGCCCATATTCGCCAGGGCTGCAGGAATTAATCCTTTTGGATGGTTCTTAAACATAAAGTATAAAATTTAAAATCTACAATCTACAATTTAAAATCTACAATCTAAAATCTACAATCTAAAATCTAAAATCTACAATCTAAATCACCTCGCACCAGTGGTGCGTATCTCTCACGCGTCCGTACTGTATATCCTGCAGTGCTTTATACAGCCGGCTCACAATCGGTCCGGGTTCGTCGCAGATGTGATACGTTACGCCTTTGTCCGGGTCAATCACTTTGTCTATCGGCGACAGCACGCACGCCGTGCCACAAGCCGCAGCCTCGCTGAATGTTGCCAATTCCTCCACAGGGATATGTCGTCGTATCACCTTCATGCCCATCTTACGGGCTAACTTCATCAAGCTGTCGTTGGTTATTGATGGCAGAATAGCACTACTTCTCGGCGTCAGATACTCAATTCGGCTTTCGACATTTATCGGAGTGCCCGTAGGCACCTTTTGACTTTCGACTTTAGGGCTTTGCCCGGACTCCCTGATACCGATAAAATTAGCTGCGCTGCACTCGTCGATATACTTATGCGTCTTAGCGTCGGTGAATAAGCAGTCGTAACCTTGCGCATGCGCTGCTTCGGTGCCACGGAAAGATGCGGCATAGTTACCTCCGACCTTAAATTGTCCTGTGCCTAAAGGCGCAGCTCTATCTACATGCCGATTGACAATAAAAGACGTGCAGTGGAACTTACCCGGATAGTACGGACCGATAGGTGACGGGATGATGATGAGTTCAAAGTCCCTACCCGGTCCGACGCCTAACCGCGGCGTTGTACCAATCAGTAGCGGACGGAAATAGAGCGTTGCTCCCGTCTCGTACGGTGGCACAAAGCGCAGGTTCTTGAGCAAAGCCAATCGTATGGCGTCGCCAAATAAGTCCATAGGGGGTGGCGTCATATATAACGCCTTGGCACTGCGTTGCAAACGTTTGGCATTCTCCTGCCAGCGGAAAATACGAATCTTACCATCTACTCCACGAAAGGCTTTTAAGCCTTCAAAAGCCTCTTGGCCGTATTGGATGCACGTTGCGCTAACGTGTAAATGCAGATACTTGTCTTTCGTGGCATAGGGTTGTTCCCATACGCCGTCATGACAAGCTGCCCGAACAATATAGTCCGGCTCTGTGTAATGAAATCCTAATGCACTCCAGTTTATATTCATGTTCAACTATCAAATAGTGTGTCGAGCACACTCAATTCTTTTTGCCAAGGATGGCGGTCTGTCCAAGTCTCACCGCTCCAGTCATTCGTGCGAGCGGCTTGCGAGACGCTGCCGAGACGCGGGCGCTCTCTACGGAGCAGCGAAAGTATCGTTTCAGTCAGTCCGTCGTTGAGGTCTAAAAGCCATTTATATTCTTTTTCGTAGAACGGCTTGAGGTAGTCGGCGAAATAGACGAAATACGGCTTATGGCGATAGGCACTCTCGATAGCTATCCAGTGTTGGTGTTGCCACCGGCTCTGATAACTGATTTCGATATCGCGTGTCAACTGTTTATGTTCCACCTTGCCCACCGGCACGGTCAGTCTTATCTCTGTCCCTTTCGGGTCGCGAATCAAGCAGCGGTTGCGGAAGGTCTGTTTCTCGAACGTCTCCATCTGCTCAATCGTCGTAGCCTCACTCATAAAAGAGCGCATATACGAAAGTGGCGGTAAATATGCAGTGGGCAAAATATTCATTATTCATTAATCATTATTCACTGAATAGATATTCATTAATCATTATTCATTATTCATTAATATTTATTCGCTGGCTTTGTCGCCTAATCGGTTCCAACGTATATGTCCTTTGAACCAAGGCTTATCTTTCTCGATGCTGAGCCAGATAAAGATAGGTCGTCCTACGATATGATCTTCGGGCACGAATCCCCAGTAGCGGCTGTCAGCACTATTGTGGCGGTTGTCACCCTGCATCCAGTAATAGTCCATTGCGAACTCATACTCCTCGCCAATTACCATCGGCTTGAACTCATAGGCTTGTGCAATACGGCGATAGATAGGATAATTCTCCGCCGTGATGAGTATCTTATCGCCCTTGCGCGGAATATAAATCGGTCCGTAGTTATCGCGTGTCCATGACGTTTCGCCGAGCGGATAGACGTCGCCACCTGCCACTTCGGGTTCGACTTCGATGGACAGCACGTGCGGGTTCTTAGCTATCTCTCTCCGCATCGCCTCGGTCAGCGGGAAGTGGTATATTCCGGGTTCTAAAGTACGCTGATCGTCGTGCGAGATACCGATCTTGTCCAAGTACGAGCGTGTGAGCAGGTGCCCGTCGGTACGAACGATATAGTTCAGCTGAACGCCCTCTCTATTGGGTTCCTCTATCCACTCCGCTTTCGACTTTTGACCCTTTGTACCTTGTACCTCGTCCCTTTGTCCCTTCGTGAACACGATATTGTTCACGATTTTCAGGCTGTCTCCGGGTTCACCGACGCAACGTTTGACATAGTTCTCACGTCTGTCCACAGGTCGAACGACGATGTCTCCGAACACGTCCTTGCGGTTAGTCACCATGTTCTTGCCGTAGTAGTGGCAGAGCGTATAGTAGTCGGGGTTCTGCATCTTTAGGCAAACGGTATCGCCGGCAGGGAAGTTAAAGACAACGATATCGCCTTTTTGCGGTGTAGCCCATCCGCGCAGACGTTTGTAGTCCCAATGCGGTTTATCCCAATAGCTCTTTCCGCCGCCGAAGGCTGCAGGCCACGTGTGCTGCATAAGCGGCATGGACAATGGCGTATTCGGCACACGCGCGCCGTAACTCATCTTGCTCACGTAAAGGAAGTCGCCCACGCGCAGACTCTTCTCCAAGGACGAAGACGGAATCTGGTAGTTCTGGAACAGGTAGAGGTTAATGAAGTACACCGCTACGAGTGCGAAGACGATAGCATCTATCCACGAGCAAATGGTATAAAGTACCGGCTTAGCTTGCGGGTTCTCCGGCTCATCTTTGCCGGCAGGTTTGTACTTGCGCCACCAACTCCAGTTGATATACTTCGTGGTAAACATATCCACTATCACCGGCAGGATTAACAGCCACCATAGCGACTTGGCATCGTCCCATGCCAACCAGATAATAAACGCGATATAGAGTGCACTCCAGCACCCAGCTGCTACCCACCCTTTGGTGGTCACTTTCTGTAATCTTTCTCTTATAGTCATTGTTTCGTTTAGCGTTGCTACGCAACGTTTATTTACACGCCGTAGGCATTAAACGCGCTTTAGCGCAATACACTGCCGAAGGCACAAGTTCATCTATCATCTATCATCTATGCGGTTTACCGCACTTGGTTCATCTATCATCTATGCCGAAGGCACAAGTTCATCTATCATCTATCATCTATCATCTATGCGCTAGCGCAGTCAGCTTCTCCGCTGCGATGACAGCGCCTAAGGCAAAGCCTTCGCGCCCTTTCGCCATGTGGGAAATAACGATTGTATCTTCGGGGCTGTCCCAAATGACGGAGTGGTTACCCGGTATCTCTCCCTCGCGGACCGACTCAATAGGTACATCATTAAGCGAAGCGTCACCATTGAGTGGCGCAGCCACGCTCAATATATCATTCCGCAGCGTCTTGGCAGTACCGGAAGGTTTGTCGAGTTTGTGTATATGGTGTTCTTCGTAGATATGCGGATGGTATTGCGGGTACTCGCGCAGTTTCTCAGCCAACCACTTATTCAAGTCAAATAAGATATTAACGCCAACGGAGAAGTTACTGCTCCAAATAAGCATCACCTTTCCGCTTTCGTCCACAACCATGGTTTTATTGCCACTTCTTTCGACACCTAACTCCTGACTCCTGACTCCTGACTCCTGATTCCTGCTTTCGACTATTAACTCTTCTGGCTTCCACCCAGTCGTGCCGCACACGACCGGCACACCTTGTTCCCACGCGCGGCGCACGTTCGTTTCGGCGGTTTGTGGGGTCGTAAACTCTATCGCTACATCCGCGGAGCGGAAAGCCTCGCTCGCAAATTTATTCTCTTCGTTGATGTCTATCGTGCACACAATCTCATGCCCACGTAGCAGTGCCACTTGTTCGATCATGTGCCCCATCTTACCATATCCTATCAATGCAATCTTCATAAGTCGAATTCTCTATTCGCACAATTAGCGCGCAAAGGTAGTGCTTTTTTTGCATATATGCAAATAAAAAGTGCAGTTTGTGGGAAAAACCTGCACTTTTTTACTTGGAAGTTGGACCGCTACGCTGTTGGAAGTTGGACCGCTGCGCTGTTGGAGGTTGGAGCCGAGAGTCAAGAGTGGCGAGCTGCGAGTTGGGCGCGGAGTTCAGCGGCTTGTGCTTCGAGGATTTCTGCTTGGTGGCGAAGCATATAGTCGGAAGTATCCTCGGAAGCAGTTTTCTCCGCGGCTTTCTGGGATATTTCTGCGAGGTATTGTTCGTACCAGGTTTCGAAAGGATGCTCAGCTTTCCAGTCGGCTTGTAACATAGCGAATTTCCAGCCTTTTGCGTCGGAATAAGGGCGATTGTTCGGGCCGATTTTATGAGCGTTTTGCCACTCTTGATTGACCTGCTCGATTAGTTCGTCGCTGCTCCAGAGTTGGCGGATTTTTTTGTGGGCATAGCCGAACGCAAGGGAATTCCATTTCTGTCGAGGAGACTGATTGCGTTGATACTTTTCCTCACGTTTACGAAAGTATTGTTCACCTTTCTGTGTTACATAGAAATAGCCAGGGTCATTTTTACTCATTTTGCCGTGGTAATAACGGACTTCGCCAGGGTTAACTTTACTCATAGTGGTACAAATTTTATGTAGTTAATAATCATAGTTTTTCTCTCCGATTGCACGTGTATTCTCGTAGTACGCAAAGAGTACACATTGTTGTCGGCCTGCCTTCGGTTTTTTGTCGGCCTGCTGACGGTCTGCCGTCGGTCGACCGTCGGGCGACTGTCGGGCGACCGTCGGGAACAGACATAATCGAAATAGAGTGCAAAGGTACAATATTTTTTGGGGAAATGCAAATATTTTTTGAGGAAAAATGGATTTTTTAACAAGAAAACATCATTTATAATGGAGAAAAATGTTGTCGTTATGGACAAAAGATTAAAAAAGTTTACGATTGCAGATCGATTAGCAATCCTCCATGAGTACGAAACAAGTGATCTAACCGGAGCAGAAATTGCCCATAAATATGGCATAAAAAGTGCATCAACCATATCAACATGGAAAAATCGCTTGCAGAATTCAAAAAAAAGTAATATCTTTGCAGCCGGAAAAGAAAGCAAACGTATGATGGAAGATGCCGAACGCCAAGAATTAAAGTCACAAATCGCTGATTTACAACGCAGATTGCACGAGTCAGAGATGCAGAACTTAGCGCTTAATACGCTAATCGATGTGGCAGAAGAGCAAGGTCTCCAGATCCGAAAAAAATCTGGGGCCAAGCAGTAGAGAGAGTATGCAAGCAGCAAGGCTTGTCCGTAGAAGCTGCTTGCGAACTGTTTGGCCGAACCAGACAGGCCTATTACCAGCAACGCGACCGCAATGCAAACTACTTGACGCGAGAACGTGCTATAGTAGAGATGGCTCGTTCGATACGTGAAGAAGATGCGGGTATCGGTAGATACAAGATGTGGCGCATGATCCAAGACGCTTATATGCCGGAATGGATGCCGGGTAGAGACGCATTCTTTAAGATAATGGACAGGTATGGATTGACGTTACCTCGTCCTCGTCCGAGGCACACGACTAACTCGAACCACCGCTTCCATAAGTACAAGAACCTCATCAAAGGTTTAGTGCTAACGGCGCCTAATCAGCTGTGGGTAAGCGACATAACGTACATTGACATAGAAGGAGACAGCAATTATCTGCATCTTGTAACCGATGCGTACTCGCATAAGATTATAGGATGGTGTTTAGCGGATTCTTTGAGTGCACGACATACGTTAGAAGCACTTAGAATGGCTATTCGGCAAACTGGTAAAGATGATTTAACAGGCTTGATCCACCACTCCGATAGAGGTATCCAATACTGCTGTAATGCTTATGTGGAAGAATTGGAGAAATATCATATAAGTATCAGTATGACAGAGGATTACAAACCTACTGACAATGCGATAGCAGAGCGAGTAAATGGTATAATCAAGCAGGAACTAATCTATCGACGCAAACGATTTGTATCTCGCGATGAGGCTTATGAGGCGATAAAACGGTTTATAACCTTTTATAATGATAGTCGCCCGCACATGAGTATCGATTATCAAACGCCCTCTGTTGCGCACCAACAAGTTGGCACACAACAGAGGCATTGGAAGGGTTATCAGGAACGCTGTCAACCAAATCAGTATGCGTGTCAACAAATTTAGGATGCATGTAAACTCTTTTGGGAAAGTGTAAACAGATTCCAGGAGAGTGACAAGTAATTTAGTAAAAATAAGTAAAAAACTGTCAACATTATTTAGGAAAAGTCAAGGTGAGTTTTTGGTGGGAGAAAAGTGCAAGAAAAATGCAAGGAATTGACATTATTTTTGTGATTTGGGCAATGATTTTTGTGTTTGTGCCATTTTTAGGCGGAAAAGAGAAAGGAGGTGGATGGTATTGGGCGGAAGGGACGCGCTTAAAAGCGGCAAATCCCATTTGCCTGAAATAGACGAAAAAAGGTAGTTTTGGTGGAGAGAAATGCAGATGAGGCGAAGGAATGTGAGTTTTGGTGGAGAGAAATGGCAAAAATTATACTGTCTAGAATGAAATTTCTGGAAATAAACAAAGGTCGGTGCCATAGAGACGAATGTAGGATGTCCGAATTGGATTCGGACGCAAAGGACAAAGTGTTTTGTGCGGCGTTTGACAAACGCCTGTAATACGAAAAAGGAAGAAACGTTATTACGTGCTCACGTGATTAGGTAGTCACGAAGGGGTCCAATGAGATTCGGGGCTAATGAACGAAAGTCGGGCTATTTATTTTGGTATATATCCTCAATTATCAAGAATCCTACTCTTAAACCAAAATGGCCTGGGTCAGAGTAATTATTGTAGTCCTTTGTTAATTCATTCTTTCCTGTATAATTATGAACACGCGAAACTCCAAATACTTCCTGCAAGATGTTCAAATCTTGTGGATTTACCTCAGGGTTAGTATAACAATATCCCGGGCTGAGTATTACATGGTAGTCAGTCTTATTCTCATCTAATATAGCATGTATATTACGTAATTGATTCTCAAATTGGTGTGAAATAACAGGCTTTGAGACAGTTACTTGATAGCCGGAATGTTCTATAGTAGAAAAGAATGTAGTGCGCGTCATTTCTGTACAATGTTTTAAACTATCTTGCGCAGGTAATTCCGTATAATTCAAAACACACGTATTATCCCAATCGTTTGATATTGTGTCAGAACAGCAGACTTCCTTTACGTTGTGAATTCTATTTTTAATACTCTTACGCCATAAAGAAGGTTTTTGTATAAAATTGAAGAATTGAAACGCATTGTACGTAAATTTAGAATGCCCTGTGAATATATAATGCTTCATTGATAAAGCTTCTTTAGGTAATTGATCTTTGCTAAATGTTCCTGGAATGTCTAGCATAATTAACGCATTATCAATAGGAATATTATGCTCATTAAGATATTTCATTTTTAGTTCAATTCCAGTTATACTTTCACTCCACGCTTGGAATAAAAAAGGTTGCGAACCTTCAGGTAAATATGTTTTCCACTTATATGTATTCATACCGCCACCGCGTGAACTACTGAAAATAAAAGAATTATAATGATAAATAGGTTCATTACGCAGAAATAATTCCGTAGAAAGATATTCGCGATTAGTAGCATCTATATCATTTATATCAAAATCATGGAGGCAACGAAATGGGTCAGTCCATAAGTAGATAGCACCCAATATCGCTAAAGGAATAGCGATACAAATAGTTATAGTTATTAGAAATCTTTTCATATCTTAGAATTGAAAATAGATGAATGATTGACTGTTTCCTGCGAATTCAAGCATACATAGGATAAGAATATATATTGTGATTATTCGCGTCCATTGTGGAAACGTGGATAAAGTAAAACCATGTTCTTCATTTCTATCAAACCACTCAATGATAAGCATGATTACAATAAAAAACAAAGTCCGTTTTAACCCGCTAATAATCATTGGAATAGTAAATAGAGATGTACCTCCAATATTACAAATATATTCCAATGCTCCAGAAATACTTGGTGCACGGAAGATGATCCAGCCGAGGACGACGAAGGCGAAGGTGAGAAGCATTTGCACGGCTTCGCGCCAAGTAGGAAAGATGCGCCCTTCGGCGACTTGGTTAGTGTATTTGCGGTTTTTGCCGAGCAGGATGAGCGGAAGGAATAGTAGTGCGTGGAACGCTCCCCAAGCAAGAAATGTCCAATTGGCTCCGTGCCAAATGCCAGATACCAAGAAGATAACGAATGTGTTGCGGACAATAATCCACTTCTTGTATCTTTCCGGATTCTTAATAGATGCTGGTACTTCGGGACGACTACCGCCTAAAGGTATATACACATAATCGCGGAACCAAGTGGTAAGCGAAATATGCCAACGACGCCAAAACTCGGCTATATCACGAGAGAAATACGGGTTGTTAAAGTTGCGCATTAGTTTTATGCCGAAGAGTTTGGCGGTTCCGATAGCTATGTCCGAATAGCCGGAGAAATCACCATATATTTGGAAAGTAAAGAGTATGGCAGCCAAGAGCAATGTTGAGCCAGTTTGCGTATCATACGTTGCCCAAACTTGATCCACATAGGTTGCACAGTTGTCGGCAACTACTATCTTTTTGAACAAGCCCCAGAGGATTTGGCGCATTCCGTCCACGGCTTGGTCGTATGAGAACTTGCGGTTGGTTTGGAATTGCGGCAAAAGGTTGGTTGCGCGCTCGATTGGGCCTGCAACGAGTTGTGGGAAGAAAGAGATAAACGCGAAAAACGCAATAATATCTTTAGTCGGTTCAATCTTTTTGCGATACACATCTATTGAGTAACTGAGAGCCTGGAAAGTATAGAATGAAATGCCGACAGGAAGAATAATCTTGAGTAACAGACTGTCTATGTTGATACCAAATAGTTGCCCGAATTCGGAAACAAAGAAATCATAGTATTTAAAAATGGCAAGAATGCCGAGGTTGAGAACAATATTGGCGGTTGTCCATGCTTTAGCCGCTTTGGAAGTATGGGCTTTGGCTATGAGTAATCCGCTGCCCCACGAGCAGAACGAGGTGAACGCGATAAGTAACAAGAATCG
>ONMT01000042.1 GCA_900319025.1 uncultured Bacteroidales bacterium | reverse complement strand
GCCAGATCACTCATGTCAATAGCACCAATTGCAAAATTACCCTTCTGACCGGATGAGCCTTTGTAGCGAAGACTTTTAAGGGTATCACCGGCTTGGTTGAGGAGGTAGAGTTGTACACGCCAGCTGTTCGTGTTGTAAACATCCACAGCAATGTTGTACTTAAGCGGTTGGATCGTTACATCCCACTCTGCATAAAGGAGAGTGTCGTTGGCACTATCATGAGCGCCCATGTCGAAGTACGTTCCGGCATAATCTCCGTCAGTAAGAACGAAGTCCGGCATGCCCTCGGAACGGAAACTTACATTGGTGACATCCAATGTATCTGGCAGGACAACAGGAGCTGCCATCACGCCTGCTGCAAATAAAAATGCAGCGCATAAAGAAAGAATCTTTCTCATAAATAATAGATTTTAGTTAATTAATTTATTTATCAATAACTCTTACAAGTTATTTTCTTTCAATTTGCCCGCAAAGTTAATACATATTTTTTATATATGCAAATTTTTCTGCAAATTTATGCGTTATTGGGCAATTTTCTGCCCAATAACGTTATAAATACGACCATCTTTCACAATATACAACTGTCCATTGCTGATGAACTTGCTGTTGTTGGCAATGGTGTTGGCATCTTTAATATTCTCAATGTTCTGCGTGCTGTCATGACGACTGTTCTTCACGCGAATCGTGTTGAATACCTTTGGATTGTCATTCTCGTCCAGATAGTAGGTAACAATCTCAATATAATCTTTTGTTACATTGAAGCGGCTGTACGACGGACTTCCCGGCTGACCGAACTTAGATGTGAACAAGTCAAACAAGTCCTTCACATTGTGGTGTTGGTAGTCGAATAGTATCGCCGGATCGGTTGTGTACTCTTCCTCCATCCGTGCACGGCTATACGGCTCATAGCGTTTGCGTCCACAGGTAGCACCAATGAAATACAATGTACCATCATCGGTGGTAAACGTACCGCCTTCCAAACCGGTCTTATTCTCACTGCGCTCCCATTTTCCGGTAGCTTCAGGAGCAACACGTACGGTATCCTTAATTGAACCGGGAACGACCTTACGCGTATCCGAATCAACCGGACCAATCACCTCGTAGCAGTGGTCGTGACCTTGAATAGCCAAATCAATACCGCACTCTTTCATAATCGGCAACATGCACGCACGGATAAGCGAGCACTCGTCATCTGTGTGGTGACCGGCACCGGAGAATACGTTCTTGTGAGATAGCGTCACACGGTATTTAGCATCCGGATATTTATCAATCTGTTCATTGAACCAGTTCTTCAAATCGTGCGTGAAGTACGGAGAAGTCATACCTTCTTCTGTCGCACCGGGTGATCTCCACCAGTCTTGCATCGAGAAAACAAGGAACAGCACATCGCCATATTGGAAGCTATAAGTAATACCCTTGAACTGCGGCTTCGTCTCGGCTGCATTAGCAAAGCCCCAATCGGTATTGAAATGGAAGTCATAGTTCAGCAATTTACTATCATCGTGGTTACCGTCTGTCGGCACAACGGTCATCGAATTCAGCATCGGACGCATAGAGCCTTCAAACCATTGTTCCCACTGCCACTCAGAGTTGGTGTCGCCACCGGTATCTACGAAGTCACCTGGGAACAAGCAGAACTTAACATCCTTCTCGTTCTTCGCTACAGCCTTTGCACAACGATTAGCCTGCTCGATATATTCCGCATCCTGAATGTGACTATCCGTCATATATACGAATGAGAAATTGCCTTGGTTCTCATCCTTGGTCACAAACTGACCAATCTCACTCCAATAATCACCATAACCAACACGCCAGCTATAAGTCTTACCCGGTTGCAAATTCATAGCCAAAGCCTTGTGACTCACATAGTCGAAATACGTGTCACGAGGCAGACCGGCTGCTGTACAGATATCGTACTTCGGACTCTCACTTGCTTGAATAGGAGTGTAGTGGAGGTGAGCATTCGTAGTCTGTGCATCTACTTCAATAACGTTTGCACCGGCAAAATCTGCTGCCGTGGCATTAGCCTTCGCTACCAACTGAACCTTACCATTCGTGATTCCGCCGTTCGTGAACCAGCAGAAGCCCATATGGGTAGCCGGATCACCATTAATCGTAGCAATCTGGTTGTAAGGCATCTCCTTCCGTTGTAATTTCGCTATCGCAGCAGCCATCAACTCTAAATTACCCTTAATACTTGGCAGTAATTCTGCATTGTCTGGATCCAGACTATCTATCTTGGCTGCTGTCTTAGGCACTAAGAACTTAATATACGAAGGAACTGTATAGTCTTCCATCTTGTAAGTTGCCTCTGCATCCAACACTTCCTGCGGATATTTTACAGGAGGTTTCTCCTTGATAATCACTGTCGCATTAGCAGTATATCCACCATCTTGCGTTTTAACATGTGCATAAGTCGTTCCGGGAGTTACACCGGTTACCTTACCATTTTTAATCGTTGCGATGGACTCATTATCTATAGACCAGGTCACACGCTTGTTATTCGCATTCGCCGGCTCTACTTGCGCAACCAAAGTGCCTGTCTTGCCTTCGATAATCTCAATAGAAGCCGGAATGATACTTACACCGGTAACGGAAATCACTATAGCATCTGGATCATACTCATAAGCTCCCAAATCCACACCTGATCCTTTTGGACGCGTAACGCCCAAAATATCCGTTGCCGGAGCTTGCGTTGCGTCACCATTATTAAGCAACTGTGTAGAAGCATCAGTCAGCGAGAAATCCGCTTCCTGAACAGCCTTTTTCTCTATATCTGTCTTTGGTAATCCGGCAAATCCTGTCGGATTACGGAAATTCGGTCCGTCAACTGCTGCATTATCCGTTGCCAAACCCAACGTAATTCCTGAACCTGCGTCCGCCTTGCTGTTAGTGCAATTACCACTTGCAACATAGTTCACATTCGATGCATTCGGTGCAGTGTTGCCCCAGAACACAGAGTTGACAACTTTACCTTCCACACGGCAGCCGGCATAACGAGCTTCCACGCCTGTGTTATTACATACCGTGCAGTTAATAAACGTACCCTTTCCATATAGACAGCCGTTCTTAGAAGAATGGTTGTTATACACAACGCAGTTACGGATAACCGATCCGGCTCTCGAATAAATCATCACATCTCCTTGGCAACCACGAATGATACAGTTTTCTACCAAAGCATTCAAAGTGGCCTTATCCTCAAAACTAATTGCCGCTGCTTGGTCCGTCGCAGTGTTATTGCAATTCTCAAACAGACAGTTACTAATAATCGTTTGGGCTGCAGTAGATGGATCTACAAAGATTCCACCTGCCTTTGAACCACTCGTGTTGTTACGTAAAATACAGTTGTTCACCGTCATGTTACCACGAATATACATCGCAGCACCACCCCACTCGCTGTGGTTCGCGTTCTGGAATACCAAGCCGTCAACAACAATGCGCTCTGCCGGATCACCATCATATTTCACCAACGACCACGTCGTGCGACCTGTACCATCAATAATAGACTCGTACAAATCTAAGTCACGTACACCGGTCTCTGCATTGAAACCGCCGAGATAGGTAGCACCGCTTTGCACAGAGATACCCTCGTTGTACACACCTTCAGCAATAAACATTGTGTCACCAACGCCTACATGCGAAATCGCCTGAGCAATCGTGTGTACAGCATGTTCCCATGACTTACCGTCACCATCATCACCGGTCGGCGAAACGTAACGATTACTTGCTGACGCGCACAGCACCGCTGCGCTCATCGTCAATAAGAAAAATAGTTTTTTCATGTTGTTAATATTTAGGGTTAATAAATCTTGTGTTTTAGCTCCATCCAAATCTTTCGCGTCCGATGCGCTCTACATCTTCACGGCTCGTAAACGCCGTCGTACCACCGGCTGCCGTTGTGTTCACAGCACCGGTCATATTGCCGTACTCCTGACATTTATCCAAAGGATCGCCTGCTGCCAAACGAGCAATAAATCCGCTGTTGAAGCTGTCGCCCGCGCCAATACAATCGACTACATGTTCGTTCAGCAAAGCTTTCTGCATACGATCAGGTTGACCTTTGCGCATCAAGATACTTCCTTTGCTGCCGCACTTAATCACTGCTGCATTCGCATACGGACGAATCTTCTCAAGCGCTTCTTCAAGCGTCTCGCTCTTCGTCAGGAACTTGAGCTCTGTCTCATTCGGCATAAACACTGTCAGCATCGGCAACACAGCCTTATAATCCAAATCCCACGTCTCGGTCGGATCCCATTGGCTGTCGAGCGAAACAGTAACACCGTTCTCCTTACATAGCCCCAGAATCTTCATCAAGTCGCGCTTCACACCGCTTTGCATGTAGATAGAAGAGATATGAATATGCTTTGCCTCTTTAAAGACTTCCGGATTAATATCTGCCAAACCCATATAATCCATCGCACCCTGATACGTCAGGTTGGCACGATCTTCGTCGTAACTCATGCAGATAGTAGCACCGGTAGCGTACTTATTCTGACGAATCAAATAGCGTGTATCTACGCCTTTTGCTTTCAGGCTGCTCTCTACCAAATCACCAAAACTGTCGTTGCCAATCATACCGCAGAATGCCACTTTTGCGCCTAATGCAGCGGCATTCGCAGCAAAAATAGCCGTTGAACTACCTAATGTCAACGTCATCTGCTTGGCAAATTTCTCCTTACCTACTTCCGGTTCGCCTTCAATCTGATTCAGTATCAGATCCACATTCAGTTCGCCTAAGGCGATAATATCAAACTTTTTCATAAATTACATGTATTTATTGAACAACGCATTCATTCTGCTAAACCAAGTCTTCGGGTAATCATGAGTCATTTCCGGCTCAATCATATACTCCTTCTTATCTTTCGGTGTAGCTAGATTATTGAACGGAACCAGGTTCAAACGTGCCGGACAAGTCTCATCCGCCAAACCGCTCGATGCCAATACCGCACAACTGATTTTCGGTGTCAAATGCTTAATATCGAAATACGGCAAGTATTTGAGACTCGTTTCAATAGGCACATGATCTACCCAATAATGGTCACTAATTTCCCAATAAGCCAGGCTTTCAATATCTTTCGCATCCACAAAATCACCCATAAACGCTACGTTGGCAGCAATCGCGGTAAACGGAAAATCGCTCAACGCAGCAGCAACATAAGTCAGCGCACCGCCTTGACTCGACCCTTCAGCAAACAACTTCGTCATATCACTCGACTCGCGCGTTGCCATGAAACGGATCGATTGTACTACGTCCATGTACGCGCCTCTATAATAATAGGAGTCTTTTTCGCCCAAGTTGTAACGGAACCAGTCACCATAGATATTCTCAGTAGCTTCTGGTACGCCTAAGTTTGTACCTGCAGGACGATTGTTCAGATATTGTCCACGATGTGACAGATAGAACTCAGCCTTATCGCCGCCCCAAGGACAAGCAACCTCCCAATCCACATTCTGCGTATCATAACCGTAGTAGTGCATAATCACCGGATGTTTCTTTCCATCTTGCGGATCGCAGTAATAACCGCGAATCTTCACCGGCTCACCGGTTAATCCGTCAGGAACAGAGTTCATCTCCACCAGATAAACATTGCAATTGGCATTGCTCCGCTCTGGAATCAGCGTCAATTTGGCGTCCATATTAATCGCAGCCAACTGATCTTTCGCAGCTTGCCAGAAAGCATCAAAATCGTCCGGCTTGTCGTTAACCGAAGTAATCTCAAACGGATCTATCGCAAAGTTGAACTCACGAGCTTCTAATTGCTCAACAAAACACTCTGCATGATAAATTCCAGGCTCTAACTTATCTGTGGTTGTCAGCACAAAATCCTTCTGGCTCTTTGAACCTACAACCACACTATCTGTAGCGGTTACGACGTCCAAACGTTTGCCATCTACTTTTTTGTCCGTTGTGATAACTACTTTTGCACACAGCTTCACTGCACCCGAATTATTATTCTCAATCCGAATAGTAAATTGAGGTTTACCACTCCACACCCAGTTATCCGTAACGGGTACAGACGGTGTAATAAGACTCATATCAGGATTATCCATTATCGGTTCATCCACCGGCGTCTCTTGAGGATCGTCCTTCTTTTGGGGCTCATCTGCTGATGTTTTCTTCTCACATCCGCATGCCCAAAACAGCATGGCTAACAGCGCAAATAAATAGAACTTTTTCATAACTTTCAATTACTTCAACCAGTCGTTGAGGTTAACAATATTAAATGCGTTATAGTACTTATCCATATTATGCTCAATACGCATCAGCACCACTTCTTCTGCTTGAATACCCAGACGCTCCAGATTATCGTACAATGTCTGACGAGCTACAAGAGCCTCCGGTTTTTGCCAAATATAACGGCAACCTGTCTTCACAAGCCACAACTGACGCTCCGGTGTGCAGTCCTTGAGGTCTTTGCCTACTTCTTCGCCGTGCAGCCATTTTTTCCAGCGATTGGATTCATATACGCATTGCCACAACACTTGGGTCATGTTACTCAATTGCGCAATCTTACCCTCTGCGTACAGTTTCTTCTCCTCTTCTTCGAGCTCAGCCAGCGCATCATACTCATTCATCGTAAACTCAGGACCTACATTCGCTGCACCCATTCCTGCCTTTGGATAATCCTCCGGGTTCTCAACATCGTCGCTATAGTGCCCCTTGATATAACTGCCATACGGACGAACCTTAGCGGTCAGCGCCTTAGCAACTTCTGGATCAAAGAATGTCGTGTGCAAATCGGTTCCAACCTTACCTACAATGAAGCATGGCCAAACATCGTCCAAACCAACTTCATGCAGACCGGCTTTCAGTCCCTCGAGGAAAGTA
Source organism: uncultured Bacteroidales bacterium (assembly GCA_900319025.1). Taxonomy (GTDB): domain Bacteria; phylum Bacteroidota; class Bacteroidia; order Bacteroidales; family Paludibacteraceae; genus Colicola. The sequence goes on along the minus strand of ONMT01000042.1, from coordinate 6,456 downwards.
TCGAATGTCTTTTCGTCTGCCAAACCACCGTGAACCTCTTCCGTACCAACTTCATACGAAATAGGAGCAATATTATGTGCTTTGCGGAAATCTTCAGCATGCTTAATCAACTCCACGGTACGTTTAACCACTACGTGAATATCAATAATCTGACCTTTCGGCAGGAAAATATCTACTGTCGGATCCACGTGAATCAAGTCATAACCAGCCAAAATAGCTGCCTCATAACTCTTTTTCACGCCATTCATCGCACGTTCTGTGTCCCAACGCTCAATGCTCTGTTTGTCTTTCAGCCATGGACCTCCGTGGTCGATTGCCACTACGTACGGACCAGTGTAGTGAACAGCGGCTGCCTCACGAGCCAAAATCTTCGTGAACGCCTCTTGAGTCATTCCGGTATAACCACCGTCGCAATCAACCTGATTCAACGTCGTCGCAAAATAAATCGGCGAATTGTTACGCTTTGCTGCTCTAAAAGATGCCTTAATAACTGCTAACGAGTTCGGACATGCTGCAAATAACGTCATCGGAACTCCAGTTGCTTTCTTTCTCTCCTCCATTACGCGGAGGATATTCTCTGTCTTCTTCATAATGATATGTTTATATTTTAGAAATTCGCATTTTTTTAGTTTATTTACATTTTTTCATTCCATCTTGTTCTTGGCTGTCGTTATTGATTTTGTAATAATCTTACCTAATTCAAGACTTTCGTCATACAAATCTTGTACACGCACTTTGGGCAGCATATTGGTATCAATAATTATGCTCAGCCAATGACTTGTCTCATCTATCTCCTCTTCAACAATTTTTAATTTATTAATAAAATCTTTGTCTGATTTTGCGAGACAAGCTGCTCTATAATTGGCGGCAGGAGAAGTACCCGAACGTACAATTTGTTTAGCAATTGCATTACCCGATATAGTGTTTGGCATTGCATCCACAATTTTGATAATGCGCAGTGAAAATTGCCTGAATCGTTCTTTTAATTCTTCTCGCGTCATGTTTTCTAAATGATTAAATGGTCAAATGACTAAATAAATGAACAAATGGTAAATGAACAAATGGTAAATTATTTACGATTGCCATCAATCGTAAATTACGACTCCTTCAACTACCCTGTGAATATTTCCGCTCACACTTGGAGCATCCGGATTCAAACCATGCGCTTTCGAAGCGTAGAATCCAAGCAATTGTCCAACAACCACAAACGGCACAATTCCATAGAACTGATTCTCCTCGTATCCGTACGGCATCTTAACCACCAAGTCTGCCTTCACATCCGGCAACTCTGGAGCCTTACCACCAATAACGATGATTTGGGCAACCGGCGTGTTGTTCGCATCCACCTGTTTAACCAAGTCGCGCTCATAACGCTGAACATCCTCTTGGTCGGTCATCAGATACACCACAATCGACTTGCTATTAACAACGGCTTTCGGTCCGTGACGGAAACCAAGAAAACTATCGAACTTACATACTACAGCTCCGTCGGTCAACTCTTGCAGTTTTAGATGGCACTCTTCGGCTATTCCTTTCAGCGCACCACTTCCCAAGAACACACCGCGTTCAAATGGTCTCGAAGCAATCTCTTTCAGCTTTTCCTCATATTCCGCAATAACTGCCTCGGCATTTTTAGCTGTCTTCTCAATCATGTCCACATCCTTATCCAGCGTGTCGATATGCCCAAGCATTAAGCACGTCAGCAGCATCGTCGAGAACGAACTCGTCATTGCCAAGCTCTTATCATCCGTTTCTTCCGGCAACAGGAGCAACAGAATATTGTCCTTGCCTTCAGCCTGCAACGCAAGTTTGCCTTGCGCATTGCAAGTGATATAAACATGCGCCACATTCTTGCAAACCTTGTTCGCCAAGTTCACAGCTGCCACACTCTCAGGACTATTTCCCGAACGTGCAAAACTAACAAGCAGCAGCGGACGTTCTCTGTCCAGCAGGTATTTAGCATGCGTCACAATATCCGTCGTCGGCACAGAACGAACATTGCGCCACATACCACGCATAATCGGGCATAGTGCATCACCAATAAATGCCGATGTACCCGCACCGGTCAGTACGACGTCTGTGTCTGGGGTCAAATACTTGTGCATGAAAGCACTCACCTCAGCCTTGTTCTTTAGCAACGTTTGTAACTCTTTCCGCCACATAGCCGGCTGTTGATGAATCTCATCGAATGTGTAGTTTGTCATAGTATCTCGTGTTTTAATAATTATCGCTTTATGCTTATCTGCCTTTGGAGCATTCTCCACGCAGGGATTGTAGTGTTTTAAGACTTAGTTGTCTCCGTGTTTCGGGGCTTCAGTCGTCTTCGTTGTCTCCGTGTTTCTGGTGCTTCAGTCGTCTCAGTTATCTCCGTGTTTCTGGTGCTTCAGTCGGTTGTGTCTGTGTCTCTGGTATTGGTTTGTATCCTCGTCTCAGGTATCTATGTGTTTCAGGTTTCGTTGTCTCCGTGTTTCTGGGTTCGGTTTGGCAGCCTTTGTATTTGGTTGTGCCTGTGTTTTTGTTGTGCTCCTCATTTTGCGCTGCAAAATTACTATTTTTTTCTCACATACACAAGCGCGAAAAATATGCTTTTCAACATATTTTCGAAACTTCTCTCTTTTTATTTCGAAACAATCCGTCTTAAATCCCTATTATTTAGAACGTTACACCATTCCGCTTCCATTTCATTTGACCTTTCGTAACCTTTCGAAAACCAACACACAAAAACCAACAACACTAAATAATCTATATGTTCAATTAAAGCCACAAAACTCCAAATAAACTGTTCGCACCCAAATAGTAAACGAACAAACATTCCACTCCCTACAGACATTTTCGAGAAAAACTTAGGTGATTCATAGGTGATTCATAGGTGATTCGTAGGAGATTTGTAGGATGTTTATAAACTATTTGTAAGCTATAGTTAGATGATTTATAGGTTACCAGCCTGATCCTTACCTGTTCATCGCTTGTGCGAACTAATCACTTCCTTTATTTTCGAAACGTTACGAAAGGAAACTTTTAACATTTTAAACTATCATATTCTGCATTATATCAATAACTTACACACATTTCATATTATTGTTTCGAAAAATATGTTGTAAAACATATACGCGCGTACCTAATATTTCGCGCGAAAGGAGTACCTTTGCACCGAATTTTATGGGTTCTACCCTCCAAATGCTGACAAATAACACCATATTTTTTGCAGACAATTAACTACATTATTAACCTTTAAATAATACATCTATGAGAAAATTTTTCTTACTTATCCCCGCATTAGTGCTCTCACTATTCACTAATGCCGCAGTAATTAATGTCGCGCCTGGTACAAACACCATTCGATACGCGATTGCAGCCTCAACAACGAATGATGGTGATGTGCTCGTTCTAGAAGACGGAACATACACCGATGACAACTACATTGAATTTAATAAAAGTGTTGAAGTTCGAGCAGCAGAAGGAGCTACCCCTATTGTTCAACTTTACACCTACATTAAGGTAGCTGGAAGTAAAGACGTAGTGCTCAAAAACATTGTATTTGATGGAAATGGTCAAGGTTCTTATGACTACATAATCCGTCAGTATAATGTGAATAGTCTGACTTTGGATGGATGTGAGTTCCGAAACATGAAAAACATAGTTATTTATGGCCCTGCTGATTCTCATACAGGAGCATTAACTGTAAACAATTGTTATTTCCATGATAATCAAAAACAAGCTATCTTTTTTGCTCAAAGCACAACAGAAGGTACTGAAACATGTAACGAGTTAACCGTAACAAATTCTACCTTTGCAAATACTACAGCATTAACTGATTGGAGAAGTATTATAGAGGTTCGTCCATTCAGTACAGCTACATCTACAACTTCTGACGCCATCAAAGTTATCATTGACCATTGTACATTCTACAATAATCCTTGTGTAGATTCTGGACATGCAAACATTCGCACACATTTTTTAAGCGACGTTACCGTTTCTAACTGTATTTTCATGCACCCAACTGAATTGGCACAACGCGCGGTTTATTGCGACTGCGGAGGTACTGTTTCTAATTGTTTAACATACAACTTTACTAAAGATCCAGAGCGTGCAGGTATTGCTTATGGATGTACAGTAACTAATTGTACATCTGCCAATCCTCTCTTCACAGATGCCGCTAACGGAGATTTTTCCTATGCTGGCAACTGGGTTACAATGTCTTTCTCTCCTGCTCGCGGTGCTGCTACCGATGGCTCTGACCTCGGCGACCCGCGTTGGTACTCCGCTGAGGTTCTGCCGGAAACGGACTTTGCTTCTCCATACGTGCTGACAGGAGATAAGGCAAAACTAACGGGTAGAGTTGCTATAGATGCATCTAACTATTTGCAATTTAATAATAATAATGATGCCTCGCAGCATGGTGTTGCAATATGGAAAGTGCGTGCAACACAAAGTTGCAATTTACAAGCGACACTAAACATTGATGCAGAAAACACAAGTGGACATCGCTACCAAATAGAAGTCTTTGACTCAAGCAATACTTTAATAGGAACAGCTATTGGAGAATCTGCAAATTCTTGGGATAAAGGTGATAAAGTTATCTCAGATTTAATAATGCTATCAGAGGCTGGTGACTACAAAATTAAACTATCCAATCTTTGTGATAATTCATCCAATCTTCTTCATAGTATCACCCTCTCTTACATCGGCGGAGCCGTACAGAACATGCCGGGTACGACCAACATCAACGACGCTTGGTTCTCTGCTAACGGAACACGCGCAGATGGCAAGATCACATTCCCAGGTTCTACAATCCAAGATGGTTGGGTTAAATGGAATGTGGCATTTACGCACGCAGGCAACTATAACGTAACAGTTAACGTGAATAATAATGCTGGTCACAATTATTCAGTTGCTCTCTATCGCAATGAATCAGATCCTGATCCAATCATTGTAGGCGAAGGAGAAAATAAATATACCTCAGGTACACCTAATCCTATTGATTTAGGTGCAATGGAAGTTCCTGCTGGTAACTATATCTTAAAAGTAACCAACGCAACGCAAAATTCTGATGCAGCATTGCTAAATGTGCAATTTACTTATTCAGGCGGCGGAATCGTAACTATCCCAGGTACAATCGCATTGAACGAAGCTATCCTGAGCGAACGCGCATACGTTGATGCCGATGGTCTCCATTTTGTAGACGCTGGACATCTGTGGCTTATGTCAGAGGGTTACGCTAAGTGGAACATCCATGTTACAGCAGATGGAATGTATAAATTCACTGCTAATTGCAACACGTACGAAACATCTTATTCTAATTTAACAATTAAAGTATTACAAAGCGGAGAAGAAAAATACTCATTTACACCTGAATACACCTATACGGGAGAAAAAACAATCAATTCTCCGGAATGGTTCTTAGAGGCTGGTGATTACGAACTCAAATTATCGAACCCTGCTAACAACTCTAATGGTTACCTCGTTTCTCTTTCTGCAGCGCAAGTTGAAGGTATCCTTATTGTTGACGAAATGGCAACTGACATGCAGTACATTACTGATGTGAATAGTCTGTCAAGGAAGCCGTTACTCAAACGATCCTTCACAGGCGGCATGTACAACACGGTTGTTTTCCCATTCAATGGCGTTTCAGATGCTGAATTGACAACTATCTTCGGTGCTGGTTATGAACTGCTTGAGATGTTGAACTTCAGTGCAGTAGATCTGTCACAAGCCACGTACGGCAGACCTTATCTCATCAAGCCAACCCAAGATGTAGTTAATCCGATGTTTAGTTCTAAGACCATCTACGCAAGTACCTCGCACCTTGTTAATTCTTCTACCAACGCAGACTTTATCGGTTCCTTCATCGCTGGTCAAGTTCCTGCTGGAGAGGACAATCTCTTCCTCGGTCCGAACAACTTGCTGTACTTCTGGGAAGAACCTACGCCAATTAAAGGTACGCGCGCATACTTCCATATTAAAGGTGTTCCGCATCCAAGTCAATCCATCAAGCATGCGAAAATTATTACTAACGACCAAGTAGTTACCTCTATCGACTTCACGAAAGGTGAAAACAACAAGGTAATGAAGGCCATTGAAAACGGACAACTTATCATCATCCGTAATAGGACGTAGCACCTTGCAAGGATTCCCTAAAGCAACACAGTTATCAGGAATATCTTTGACGACAACACTGCCGGCACCGATAACAACATTACTCCCTATTGTCACTCCAGGTAACACCATGACTCCCGCGCCAATCCAAACATTACTGCCGACAGTAATCGGATAGGCATACTCAAGTCCTTTATTCCGTCTTTCAGCGTCAATCGGATGCCCTGCTGTATAAACCCCACAGTCTAGGGCGATAAAAACATTGTCTCCGAAAACTACTTTTGCCGCATCAAGAATAACGGTGTTGTGATTTGCAAAGAAGTTTTCACCAATCTCAATGTTATATCCGTAATCACACCA
>ONMT01000043.1 GCA_900319025.1 uncultured Bacteroidales bacterium | reverse complement strand
GATCACCACCGACCAGCAGAACTTCCTCGCCCAGAAGAACGACCCCGATGGCGCAAAAACCATGAAGGCCTATTATTGGAAAATTTGTGGTGCTGAATATGATCAGCAACACAGTTAAATTTTCCATGGGGTCCCCGGCAGGAGGGAAACCTCCTGTTGGGGAGAGCGGAGCTGCTCCGAGTATTTACTACTAAAACGTAGTTTTGGTACATATACGAGGAGTAAGCCCGCGAGGAAGATCTGCGGCGCTGAGTACGATGAGCAGCACAGCTAATCGCCGCGAGGCAACACCTCGCTATCCCGCGGCTCAAGCCGCTACAGAGCGTTCCCCCTTATTGACGGGGGAGCGCTTTTATTTTCTATATAGGGCTCCCGCAGATTTCTAATCTGTGGGAAGAGCGGAGGTAATGGTCGCACCTACGATTTAGCGGAGCGGTATCGTTTCTGCGATCCATTTACCGAACGCGACGGGAGTGTCTTTTTTTTATACCCTAATCCCTAACCCTTAACCCTTAATTCCCAAAAATCTCCGATTTTCCTTGCATATCTCACAAAAAAGCAGTACCTTTGCACGCAAAACAAGATAATCATGCGAGTAGTTGTACAACGATGCAGCCGGGCGGAAGTGCGCATAGACGGCGCGACGGTCGGGAAGATAGGGATGGGTTTTATGCTGCTGGTCGGCGTGACGGACACGGACACGCAGGCGGAAGCCGATGTGTTAGCGAAGAAGATCGCGCAGTTGCGCGTGTTTGAGGACGAGCAAGGGAAGATGAACCTCGCCATCCGCGATATTGGTGGTGCAATCCTCAGTATATCCCAGTTCACACTCTATGCCGATTGCCGCAAGGGCAACCGTCCGTCGTTCATCAACGCCGCGCGGCCAGAGAAGGCTTCGCCGCTGTATGACTATTTCAACGACCGCCTCCGAACCGAGTACGGCTTGCAGGTCGAAACCGGCCGCTTCGGTGCCGACATGAAGGTGGACTTCATCAATGACGGCCCCGTCACCATCCTCCTCGACACCGACGAGCTGAGATAAAAAATAACGAAAAGTGGCATACACTCTTGTGTATGTCATTTTTTTGTTGTATCTTTGCAGCCGAAAAAAACACCGCATAAAACAAACAATACTCGCAGATATTTATCAATGACCGACTTTGAAATCATAGAGGCCCTTATCGTGCGGGACAATAGGGTGACGCAGGAGTTTTTCTTCGAGCGTTGCCGGTCGTTGTTCTATGCGATTATTCATAAGGTCTTTGATTACGAGGTCGATTATGATGAGTTTGTGAACGAACTATATATCTATCTGATGGAGAATGACGCGACTCGGTTGAAACAGTTCGAAGGTCGCAGTTCGCTCTATCAATGGCTCAAGGTGACGGCGACACGGTTCTTTATCAAAAAGCGTGATCAACTGATAGAAGACTGCTCAAAAGAGACTCCTATAGAAGAGGAGAGCATGATAGATCATGCGCCAAGTGTTTCGGCCTTGGACGTACAGCGACTAATGGATGCGATGCCGAACAAACGATACGTTCATGTTATCCGGAAACTGATCATCGAGGAATACTCTCCGGAAGAGTTGGCGGCAGAAATGCACATTACGACAGACAATCTCTATAACATCAAGCGACGCGCTATGATGCAACTCATGCAGGTCGCTCTTAACGATATCCGTGCTTATGGTAAAAAATGATACATATTGGGACAATCTAACGGCCGTTTACCTGGATGGTAAGGCAACGCCGGCGGAGGTTCGTGAGTTATTGGCTGAGTTAAAGGTCAATCCTTCTCTGCGTGAGACGCTGGATATCTGCGTACAAACGGACGAAGAGCAAGATTGGGCTTATCCGATGCTCCGTATGGCAGCAGAAACGAAAGATAATCTCTGTGATTTCTTGTGCGAGCTTTATATACTCAAACAACGTGGAATAGAATGTGCGTCTGAAGATCTGCTTGCTGCGGCCCGTGCCAACCAATGGGTGCAACCATCCGGCACTCCTCTTCATGCTATCGGACAACTCTTGGCATCACAAGGTCTGATGGTGACGCGTCAATATGAAGCAACTCTTGGAGATATTAAGAGTGCTTTGGGCGCGAAGAATGAGGTTATTGCGGTTGTGGATAGCGATAAACTTTATCCCGAACGTCCCGATGAAGAAGATGCACCTAACCACGCTGTAGTCGTTTTGACCGTTGATGAAGAGCAGAATATCATTTCCCTGTTCGAGCCGGAAGTATGCGCAACGATGGAATTTGCTCTATCCGATTTCCTCAAGGCATGGCATGAGTCTCGCAATTATCTGGTACGAGTGCTCCGCTCTGTAGATGATTACGAACCGCATCCCCTGAATCTGGAGGCGGTACCTTTGACCGAAGACTTACAAGAACTGCAAGAAGCCATTGCAGAGAATGCGCATGAGGTTTGGGCTGCGGCTCGCAAGGCCGAAGGATGGACATATGGCCCTGTCCGCAATGATGCGCTCAAGCAACACCCGGATCTCATCCCATACTCCGCTCTCCCCGATAGCGAAAAAGAGTACGACCGCCTTATGGCTGTCAATACCATTAAGTTGGTGAAGAAATTAGGATGGAAGATTGTGAAATAGGTAATGAAGATATTGCCACGCGAGATAATATGAAGGAGACAAGCTATAAATATTTCGCTTTTATAAGTTATAAATCAGAAGATCTAAGCGAAGCATGGAAACTAAAGAAGAAACTCGATAGTTATAAGCTTCCTGCTATCTTGTGCAAGCAATATGCCAAAGAACGCAAACCTACCAAAGAGGCGTTTCTGGATAAAACCAATATACAACCGGGTAGCCTCAATGATGAGCTTCGTAAGAACTTAGATAGCGCACATTATTTGATAGTTGTTTGTTCTCCGCGTTCGGCGAAGTCAGAATATGTGCAAGCGGAAATAGAATGGTTTTCGCGTAATGGCAGGGAGGAGCAAATATTCCTTTTTATCATAGATAGCGATCCCAAAAACATCGGGGCAAGTGTCAATCCGGCGATTCTGGATGCTCAAAAAAAATGGTCAAGTCGAGATGGAGAAGACAAGCAAATTTTAGGCGTAAACATCAAGGAGAAATATGTTGACAGGATGTTCTTTCTGTACCGTATGCCCATCATAGGAGCTTGGCTTCAGCGGGAACGGGCGTACATGCAATTAATCTCGAAACTTCTTGATTTGGATTTTGCGCAACTATGGTCATACCAAAGAATAAGAATAATAGAGCGAGTTATTGCATGGATCATAGGAATAATACTAATTACGGGAGCCATAGCATACACATGGTATTCCAATAGACCTATAGATGTTACAGTAACATTAAACGAGACAACCACTTTAAATACATCTTTACCCCCATTAAAAAATGCGAATGTTACTATTGAGTTAGAGAATGGGAAAACAGAAACAGAAATAATTCCTTCCCTTTATGACAGTGCTCTATTTCGCGAGTTAGCCCACAAACACTTTAATAAAGAGGTACGAATAAAAGTTGAATGCACGGATTATTTACCGGTTGATACCATATTGAATTTAACTCAAAACATAGAATTGAATATGTATAGAGATCCCAATGTATATGGGAAAATACGGTTTCGAATATGGGATACAAAAGGAGAACCGTTAATCAATAAATTCGTTAAGATTGCAGGGCTGACTGCCGCATCAGACAAAGAAGGAATGATTAATATAGATATCCCTATTGATCAGCAACAGATGAACTATCCTGTTTATATTGATGATTACGTGGATACACTTTATATGCCCTGTGGCAAAGATGTAGTAATAATAGTAGAACCATGAATCGAAAATCAGCCATACTATGCGCATTATGCCTTTCACTCTCCTGTTTGGCAATAACACAGGAGGGAATAGTCCGTACTATCGCCCGTAAAGGTCAATCCGGTCAACCCATAGAAGGAACGGTCATTCGTCTGCAAGGATCGCATAACAAGGTTGCCAGCCGTAACAACGGCGAGTTCTCACTATTGTTGCACGACTTGCAAAACGGAGATGCTTATTCCATAGCCAGCATTTATAAATCCGGTTACGAACCGGCCGAACAAGAACTGATCGGCAAACGCTTGCCGTGCTCGGATCAAGTGCCGGTAGAGATACTACTGGTCAGCAAGATGCAACTCATGCAAGAACGCGAAGCGATAGAATCGAAAGCGCGCGAGAACGTAGAGCTATACTATCAGGCGAAAATGGACAGTCTGGAGAAATTACTGGCTTCCAAACAGATTAGCGAGGCGGAAATGACGAAGCAGAAACAGCGGTTAGAAAGCCAATATGAGAATTTTGAACCGCTCCTGCAGGCGATGTCGAATGTCCTGGCGCGGACGGATTATCAACGCATGGATTCGTTGACAGTACTTATGCAACAAGCCGTAGAAAACGGCAACCCTGAGGAAGCTGAACGGCTCCTGCGGGAGAAAGGAAGCATGGATCAGCGGGAGGCTGTCCTGCGGGAATGGGGGAGGAATATACAGGCTTTGCAGAAAGAGGTAGATCGAAACCAAGAGGAGTTCCTGCGACAGAAACGTGAATTGGAGGAGGATTGTTATCGTTTGTACTCATCTTTCCTCACGCGTTTCCAAAATGACAGTGCCAATTTCTATATCCAAAAACGCGCAGCATTAGATACGCTCAATGTAGATTATCAGCTGCAAGCCGGACAGTTCGTAATGAAGATCATGGCGGATTATCCTTTGGCAAAGATGTACTTTGAACGCGCCTATCGGATTTGCGAGACACAGTACAGCGAGATGACCGGACAGATGGCAACGACTTGCAACGAGTTAGGACTGATCGCTAAGAAACAGGGCGATTTGGATGGCGCTATGGTTTGGTATAACCGCTCGCTCATGATCCGTGAGAAGATTCGCGGAAAGAACTCTCCTGCCGTAGCGGAGGCGCTGAATAACTTAGGCGAACTATACCGTGCCAGGAAAGATCTCAAGAAAGCTATGGACTGTCACAAACGCGCACTCAAGATCCGCGAGAAACATTTTGAGAGCAATAGTCTGGAGGTAGCCGAAAGCAAATTTGGCATCGCCGGAGTACTATATCAGCAAGGACAGTTGGATAAGGCAGCAGCGTTATGGGAAGAGGTGCGCCATATATATGCCAATAACCCCAAAGTGCCACAACAAAGAGTGGCAGCCATTACATTAAACTTAGGAGGCATCTATTTCAAAAAAGGCGCTTATCAGCAGGCAGAGTCGCAATTTGAGAAAGCAGTAGAGATTTATTCGAAGGTTCTTGGACCTAATCATCCAGAAACAAAGAACGCTATGGGCATCCTCCAGTTCTGCAAACAAAAAGCACAATCCCCAAATCAATAAATAACATGAAAAAGTTTTATTTATTTGTTCTTTTCTCTACACTCTTATCTCTTTCCGCTTATGGCAATGGCGTGGAGATTAACGGAATCTATTATCTGCTGGATGCCACCAATCTCACGGCAACCGTCACGTATCCGAACGAGACGACCCCTTCTTGGACCGGTACCACCAGTTCCTATACCGGCGTCATCAACATCCCCGAGCAGGTCAGCTATCAAGGAAAGACCTATACTGTCAATAGTATTGGCAACAATGCTTTTATCGGTTCCCGGCTGACGTCCATCACTTTGCCGAACACGATCATCAGCATCGGCAGCTCTGCTTTCTGCAACCATCGAGGCGTCACCACGCTGGATCTTCCCCACCTGCAATCCATCGGCAATGAAGCTTTCCGGTGGTGTCATACCCTGCAGAAAGTAGTTATTCCGGAAAGTATCACTACTCTCGGCATAACGATCTTCCAAGGGTGCTTGTACATGACGGAGATAGAGCTTCCGCAGAATCTGGCGTCCATTCCTTATGCCTGTTTCAATGCCTGCTCGGCATTAACGAGTATTACTCTTCCGTCGCATATTACCTCTATACCTCAAGAGTGTTTCAATGCTTGCGTATCGCTAAAAAGCGTCTCTCTTCCTGTCGGGGTGACAAGTGTTGGTTTGAGAGCCTTTAAGGGCACGGAAAGTATAGAGAAATTCTTCTTCCCGAAAAATGTCACCAGCCTGGGCGATGAGTTGTTCGGAGGATATGCCATGGAGCCTTACTCCGGCGGCGCTGTTCCGCAGTACACCGGCATACATCAATTGAAATATATCTTCATCGACAGAGAGACACCTCCTACCTGCTCCGGCACGGAGAAAGATCCCTTCATGCGCGTGAATAAGAATGTCGTGAAGCTCTTTGTGCCGGTAGGATGCGTTGAGGCCTACAAGGCGATTTCCTCCTACGCGGACCGCTTCGAAGGGATCTATGAGTTCGGTTCGGAGGCGTCGAATGTGATGGATATCACCGACAGTACCGCCTCTATTACTTGGTTTCCGGATGTGCGCGTAGCGGAGTACGAGATTAAGCTGTACCACGAGAATGTCCTTTTGCAGCAGTTTCTCGTGAATAATGAGGGACAGATCATCTCGCAGCAGCTGTTTGCGCCGCCTGTCTATCGTCAGAAGATGGACACCACCAATAGTTCCACCGAGTATTTCACTGTCTCGTTAGAGGGTCTCTCGGCCGGCTCTGAATACAACTATACCATCGACGGTAGCGATTCGCAGAATATGCCTGTCTATCATAGCGAGGGTTCGTTTATTACGACCAACAAACAGGCGATTGACCACACTGCCGCCGATGGCACACACAAACAGGCAAGGAAAATCCTTCGTGATGGGTTGCTCTATATTGTCAAAGAAAACAAAGTTTATTCTTTGAATGGTAGCGCAGCAGCAGATGAAAAATCAAAATGACGATTAATATAGAATAGACCCATATGAATCCAACCTACGACATTTTTATCAGTTATCGCCGTGATGCGTTTGAATCGGCGAATCTGTTCGCGACAAGGTTAAAAGCCTTAGGCTACCGCGTGTTCTTCGACGTGGAGACAATGAATGCCGGTAAATTCAATGAGCAGTTATTAAACGTGATCAGCAAATGCAAGGACTTCATTCTTGTTCTATCTCCAAATGCTTTGGATCGTTGTGATGACGAGGGTGATTGGGTACGCAGAGAAGTAATGTGTGCCATGGAGCATAAAAAGAATATCATTCCGATTATGCTTTCCGGTTTCGTATGGCCGCCGGAGATGCCGAAGGGAATGGAGGATCTGTGCAACTACCAAGCTCTCGCACCTGCTCCTAATACCTATTATGATTTGCAAGTACAGCGCCTTAGAGGCTATCTCAAGAGCAAGGCACATTTCCAAACAAGAAAAAGATGGTTGATAGGCTTTAACATCATCGTTGGCATACTAGCAATAATTATGCTAATCGCTCACTTGACGTATATGCCCGTGGCCCAGCATGTAGCCGACAATCTGACCATGCAGACACAATGTATGAATGATTTGGCACATATTAGTTCTACCCTGCAATCGGAATGGGAAGCATATGTCAATGAATATAAGACCAGTAAGAGAAGTATAGACAAATCAGAGCAGAAATCGCTAATGCTCCAAACGATTCAGATACAGGAACGCCAACGGGATGCCCTTTTGAAAACACTGAAAGCAAGTTCGATAAGTGTGAATGGTATCTATTTGCCATTATTCTGGATGCACGGAATCAGTCCTGCGGATTTGTTAATTTGCAACACTTATGCAGAAAGCCTGTTTGACGATCTCCAATCGCAGATAGATTATTATAATAGCTTGTTGAAAAACGATGAGTACACGCAGCTAAACATGCGAATGGCAAAGATTAACTCAAACATCATTATTGCCTATACAGCTATATATTACTATGGTTACCTGCAAATGATGACCCATCTGCCTAGATCTACCTATAAAATGTTTTATGAGGTGTCGCACAATTGGCATCATTTACCTAAGGAAGGCATTGGGTTATCAGATGAAGAATATGAGCGTCAGCAAAAACTATTGGCAGACGAAGCCGAAAAAGAAATGGCGCAATTAGAAATGATTTTAGCCTATTCCGAGTCCGAATTGGCTGAACAAGAAGAGAAACTAAGACAATTGGAAGATATGGCGGATGAAGTACAGAAACGCATAGATACAGTGAATGTTATCAATAGTTATATCTTGCAGCAAATGCAAAAATAAACAAACTTATGCAGGAAGAAAAACAATATTACGCATTTATCTCCTATTCCAGGAATGATGCAAAGGTGGCGCAAGAGATACAGCGCAGGTTAGAGAAGTACCCTTATCCGCAGCATTTGACAGATCAGGAGCATCGTCCGTATGATGATAAACTGGTCCGTCCGGTGTTCTTGGATACAACGGATTTATCCGTTAGCAAGGAGGACTTTACCTCAGAAATCGAAGAGACGCTAAAGAGAACAAAGTATCTTATTGTATTGTGTTCTGAAGCCTCTGCTAAATCACAGTTTGTCGCCAAAGAAATTAACTGTTTTGTAGAAAACCATAAAGGCGATACATCCGGTATAATACCCGTTATCATTGACCAAGTTAACGAGGAACAACCTCCGTACATCTCAGAGCTACTCAAAACAAGAAATTGTCCCATCTGGAATACTCAAAAAGGAGAAAATGCCAAGATGGATAATCAATACTGCTTTTATCATATTCTTGAATACTTGTTAGGTGTAGATTTCCAGAAATTATTCAGCCGTTATCTGCATTACAGACGCAGGAAACGATTATTGCGATTCACAGCAATCTTGACCGTTCTTTTGGTTTGTCTCGGATTATCGTTGACGGCATGGCAAAAAGAGCGCGAAGTGTCTACGTTCGAGAAGCAAACATTTCCTTATTCTTTGGTAGTTGGATACACGGATAACTTCCTAATCCCGTTGCTGAATACATTAGTTGATAGCAGTGCCACCATCACGCCACATGTGCTGATATATTTACCATATCGCTACGCAGAAAGCGTACATTCCAAACGTGAGAAAGGGTACGATAATTATCTGGAGCGTACTTATGATATCTCTTATTCTGAGAATTTTGCTTTTCGGCTAAAAGGGCGCCGAAGAGATTTAACGGGTCATAGAAAGAAAATGAAGGGTTATAATTGTATGTTATATACCGATAACGCCAGAACAGTGGTAGCTATAAAAGAAGTAGTAGATTTCAAGCAATCTCAGCCGCGTTTGTTCTCTACTCAATCTCAAGACGAGATGATAAAAGAGTATACAGATCTTTTTATTGAGCAAACCAAAAAGAAATTGGAAGAGGCTATTCCGAATAATCCATACCGTGTTAATGTACATTTTATCACGAGCCAGCATGTGTTGGATAGTGTGATGAACGTGATACAAGAAAGCGAAAAACGAGAAGAATAATGACAAAAGAACTTATCTCCAAACAATGTCTCGCGGAGCGGGAGCAGTTAATCGGCAAGTATTGTGATACATTGCCCGCCGATCATGCTATGCCGATAGAGCAGATCCGCGAGCTTATCGTACAGATAGAAAAAGAGTACAAGGTTTTCCTTTGCGGATTATGGGAGCAAGTGAAGGGGGAAGATGATCGGTCTTTGGATGCCATCTTAGACAAACGTTGGAATAGAACTGTTTTGGCACGGGAGTATACCGCGCCGATAGAAACAGCGATAGATGAAGCCGAAGAAATTACCTTGTGGGAAAAGATATCCAACTCAAACTATCGCGATATTGACCACCTAAATTCACTCGTCAAAGCGTATGCGCACGATCTGTTAGCCCATATAACAAGAGATTTCCTGGAGGATGTTAAATAAGTTGTCTTATAAAAAACGGATCACTAGTGTTCCAAATTTTAATGGGGCACCGGTGAGAAAAATATAAACTGATAGAAATTAGAAGTCTTTCGCCTCTATATAAGCAGTAAACAAAATTTTATTGACTTATGAAAACGAACAATTACACCCCACAACCGATTGATACAGCAACCATCAATCTGCCGCAAGAATTAGAACCATTAGTAGAACTAATGGCAAAGAACGTCCATGAGGTATGGGCGGCAGGACGCATAGCCGATGGATGGACATACGGAGCAACGCGCGATGATGTGGAAAAGACGCATCCTTGCCTCGTGCCGTACGAAGAATTGCCTGAGTCCGAAAAAGAATATGATCGCAATACTGCAATCGGTACGTTAAAGTTTATTCTTGCCCAAGGGTTCACGATAAACAAATAAATCTTTTCTTTACTGATAGATTATACCCATTCTTCAGTTCTATAGTCATAAAGGTTGAACTTTTAAAAGCAAATGATTATGAAACTGAATGGTGATTATTTAGAAGACATGGCTCAGTTGGAGCAATGTAAGTGCTATGAGTGGGGAGAGAATATCCTCCGCGTATTTGATCAGGAAGGAAGGGGATATATCGTCAATAAAGCCACAAAAAAGGCAAGGTTAATTGATGATAATGGTCTCTTGGTAGGTTTTACGGATGATGAGATTGATTTTGCTACGCTCGACCAAGTACCGAACAGCCATAATGCCCGGCCGCGTAGAATATTCTATGCCGGTATAGGCCGATGGGATGATTGCCAGAACGGAATATTTGCGCTATGCTGGATGCTCTATCCGGACGGACAATACTTTGCCGACTCAGACGGATACGGCGGAGAGGATAATGACGAACTGATGGTTTATTGCGTCATGAATGATAATCTCGAAGTAATCAGACCTTTTACCGTTGTTAGCGATATGCAGGCCCTACTCAAGAAAATAAGGGAAACTCATTAAAAACATAAACAACTATGAAAACTTGGAAAAAAATCTTAATTGCAGCACTATGTGTGCTGGCTGTCGGAGTGACTGTTTTTGCTTGCCTGTTGGCAAACATCTATTATGACAAATACCACAAGGTATCCTACTGGGATGTTCAACCCCAATATGTGTCGGAGAATATCCTGATGGTATATGGTTCTCGCGGACAAGAAGACTTCGTGCGACTCAAAGATGTGCGTACCGACCAATTCACCACGCCCAAACTGCAACACATCTTCATCAATGAGTACTGCACAGAAGATAGTCTCGTCGTATTCCGCACTTTTGATCGCTTACGGGGGTATCTTAATGTCAATACCGGCGAGATCGTCGTTCCTGCCCAATACAACCGTGCATGGAACTTCAGCGAAGGTATAGCCGGTGTGCTCAAAGACGGCGTTGTGTCCTTTATTAAGGAGGATGGTGAGTTGGCCTTTGACAAAACTTTCCCGATTTATTATGACGATGATTTTAGCGACATTGCTTTTCAGTTCCATAACGGTCTATGCGTAATGAAGACGATGGATAACAAATGGGGACTTATCAACACCGAGGGAGAGTGGGTTGTAGAGCCGATTTATACCACCATCTCTGCACCTCGAAAAGGCTACCGCATCGTTTCGGACGGGAACTTTTATGGTCTTATCTCGGAGAAAGGGCAAGTGGTGTTGCCGATAGAGTATGATTTTATTCGTCTGTCCTCCGAGCCCGTTGGTTTTACTATTGCCAAAGACGGTTTGGCGAAAGTGATAGATTATGACCTTAAGACAGTCGTTCCTTTTGTGCATGACGGGCTATACGTGTTATCCTATGTGGATGATTATCGTTCCAATGTCATCTATGAGAATGGAGAGGCCACGAAATATATTGTGCCCAAGTACTGGCGGTACGACGTAGGTCCGGGAAGCGGCGTGATTGATCATGACGGCAACGTGATCATCCCTGCGAAATATTATATGGTACGTATCGTGGATGATAACCTCTTTGATGTAGAGGTAACCTGCGGCGGAGACCATATCCTGATTAATAGCAAAGGACAGTACGTCGGCAAAGCCGAAGAATAGAAGATAAAAATTTCATGAAAAGTGGCATACACTCTTGTGTATGTCATTTTTTTGTTGTATCTTTGCAGCCGCAAATAAAAAAGAAAAACTATGTTTTCGGAACGAGACACCAAAGGACCGAGTTTGAGGAAGGGTTCTATCGAGGTAGTATGCGGATCGATGTTCTCCGGTAAAACCGAGGAACTCATCCGGCGTATGAAGCGCGCGAAGTTCGCCAAACTGCGTGTGGAGATCTATAAACCCGCTATCGACGTGCGTTATAGTGACGAAGATGTGGTCTCGCATGACCGCAACGTGATTCAATCCACGCCTGTGGACAGCAGCCAGAATATCCTGCTGATGGTCGATGACATTGATGTGGTGGGTATCGATGAGGCGCAGTTCTTCGATATGGGAATCGTCGAGGTATGCAAGCAGCTGGCGGATCGCGGCATCCGTGTCATCTGTGCCGGGCTCGATATGGATTTCAAGGGCGTACCGTTCGGTCCGATGCCGGCGCTGATGGCGATCGCCGATGATGTGTATAAGACCCATGCTATCTGCGTGCACTGCGGCGATCTGGCATATGTGAGCCAGCG
>ONMT01000045.1 GCA_900319025.1 uncultured Bacteroidales bacterium | reverse complement strand
GATTGTAGATTGTAGATTTTAGATTGTAGATTGTAGATTGTAGATTTTAAATTGTAGATTGTAGATTTAAAATTTATAGATGATAGATGATAGATGAACTTTTTGCGGCTGAAGCCGCATTTGGCGGCCGAAGGCCTAATTGTAGATTGTAGATTGTAGATTTTAGATTGTAGATTGGAGATTTATGAGAAGTATAAAGATTATATTCGTTTTGAGCCTAATTGGCATGATGGTCAGTTCGTGCACGTTGTTTCAACGCAAACACCGTGCAGGAGTGGCAGTTGAAGTAAACGGGAACTTCTTAGAGTACCGTGAGTTGGATGTGCTAACGGCAGGGTTGTCGGGAGAAGATAGTGCTTTAGTGGCTGATGGTTATATTAAGCAATGGGCTACGGAGGCACTACTATACGACAAAGCGCGTAATAAAGTGGACGGTAAGCAGATTGAAGCATTGGTGGAGGATTATCGCCGCAGCCTATATGCACATGAGTACGCAGAGCGCCTGTTGCAACGTATGCCCAAAAACATATCGAAGGCGGAAATAGATTCTTTCTACGCTATTCACCAGAATCAGTATATCCTCAAAGATGCTATCGCCAAAGGATTATTGTTGATTGTTCCTAATGGTGCGCCTGATTTGGAGAAAGTGAAGAAAGCAATGCACTCCACAGAGGAGAAAGATATAGAATATATCGAGAAATACGCATATCGTTACGCGACCGGATATGAGTTATTTACCGACGAATGGGTGACGGTGACACAGTTAGCGGTATGGATGCCCATTAAGAAAGCGGATTTGCAAAAACAGGTGAGAGCGAATACGATGCTAACCATGTCGGACTCCGTTTCAACCTACGTGCTACAAGTGAATGACACCCGCGCAGAAGGGACGGTGATGCCTGTGGATTATGCTAAATCAGAGATTGAGCCGGTACTCTTACGTGAGCGCGCGACCTTATATCTACAGAACGAGCGCGAACGCATATACGAGGATGGTGAACGATTTAAGAAAATACATCGCTATGAGAAAGAGTAATATACTGATTACAGCCCTACTGCTGGTATGCAGTCAGATGATGGCTGATAATATTATTGACGAGGTGATATGGATAGTCGGAGACGAGGCTATTCTCCGCAGCGAAGTGGAGGAAGAGCGTATTCGTGCGCAGTATGAAGGCCATCAAATTCAAGGTGACCCGTATTGCTATATACCGGAGCAATTGGCTGTTCAGAAGTTGTTCCTGCACCAAGCGGAGTTAGACTCTGTGATGGTAAGCGAGTCCACTGTGAGCCACCAAGTAGATATGCGTATGGACTACTATATATCGCAGATTGGTTCCAAAGAGAAGATGGAGGAATACTTCCGCAAACCAGCAAGTGAGATTCGTGAAGAGATGATGAGTGCTGTGCGCAACCAGATGACTATTCAACAGATGCAAAGCAAACTCACGGAGCACATCAAGCCCACTCCGGCAGAGATACGCCGTTATTACGGTACTTTACCCGCTGACTCTATACCGGTTATTCCGGCACATGTAGAGGTGCAGGTATTGAGTTTTGAGCCAATAGTACCGCAAGAGGAGACCGACCGCATCAAGTCCCAACTGCGTGAGTTCACAGAACGTGTAACGAGCGGGAAAGCAGATTTCTCGATGTTGGCACGCTTATATTCGGAAGACACAGAGAGTGCCAAACGAGGCGGAGAATTAGGGTTTGTTGGAAAAGGTCAGTTAGTGAGCGAGTTCGCTGATGTAGCATTTAACCTCAATGACCCTAAACGCGTATCGCGTATTGTACAGACCGAATACGGATACCATATTATTCAGTTGATTGAGAAAAAAGGTGATCGAATCAATTGCCGTCATATCTTACTCCGTCCACGTATCTCTGCAACAGACAAGATTCGCTCCTTGGAAAAATTAGACTCCATTCGCGGTTTAATTGTGGACAGCGCCAAAATAACGTTTGAGCAAGCGGTTATTATGTATTCGGAAGACAAGAACACCGCTATGAATGCCGGACTGATGACTAACCAGATGACGGGAAGCACACAGTTTGAGTTCCAAGACTTGCCGTCAGATGTGGCTAAACAAGTATATACGATGCAGGAGGGCGAAGTGTCTAAACCATTTATCATGATGGACCCAATGAAAAACAAAGAGGTATGCGCTATCGTTAAGCTCAAGAGCAAAACGGATGTACATAAAGCCAATCTGGTGGACGACTTCCAAACGATAAAAGGCATGTTAGAAGCAAAACTGGCAGGCGATTATATTCATGACTGGATACTGAAGAAACAAAAGGAAGTGTACGTACACATAGACGACAAGTGGAAAGGATGCGAGTTCGAGTATCCGGGATGGGTGCATGAGTGATTTTAGATTGGAGATTTTAGATTGTAGATTGTAGATTGTAGATTTGAAGCGATTAGTTTACATATTACTAATGGTAGTGCTTGCAGGAATGATGCAAGGACAGAATATGGTATATCTGATACACTCTAACTCACTGAACTTTGACGAGAAACGTTTGCCTGATGCGCAGATACTTCGAGGCGATGTCATATTTCGTCATGACGAGGCATTGATGTATTGCGACTCGGCGTACTTCTTTGATAAGCAGAACTCTCTCCACGCCTTCAGTAATGTACGGTTTGTACAAGGCGATACGCTTTTTGGTTACGGCGACGCGTTGTATTACGACGGAAACACAAAGATTGCGCGTATTCGTAATAATGTGAAGCTGGTGCACTTTGAGACCGTGCTGACAACAGACAGTTTGAACTATAATCGTAAAGCGGATTTAGCATACTATTTCAGTGGTGGTAAGATTGTGGATAACCTAAATACGTTAACGTCTATTTGGGGACAATATCACCCGCAAAGTAAGCAGGCGGAGTTCCGCCATGATGTAGTGTTAGTCAATCCGAACTTCACACTCACATCCGATACGCTGAAGTATAATACGGAAAGTCACGTGGCCGATATAGTAGGTCCAACGACGATTGTCTATGAAGAAGAGACAACTATTTTGTCCACCAATGGTAAATACAACACGGAGACAGAGCAGTCGGAGTTATACGATCGGTCACGCGTTATCCATGCCGATGGCAAACAGATGACGGGCGATACGATATTCTACGACAAGAAAGTCGGTTTTGGTCGAGTATGGGGAAATATGGAGATGAAAGACTCGGCGCAGATGGCTACCTTATATGGCAATTACGGCGAGATGTACGAGGAAGACAGTCGCGGCTTTGCTACCGATTCAGCGCTAATGATAGACTGGTCGGATGAAGACAACTACGGCTATATACATGCCGACACGTTATTCACGGAGGATGTGCACTATCGATACATAGACAGCTTGAGTTTAGACACAATAGGTATTGACACCGTCTATAAACGTATTCGCGCTCACCATGGTGTGCGAGTATATAGAGAAGATATGCAAGCTGTTTGCGATTCACTCGTATATAACGACTTGGACTCCGTGATGACGATGTACACCGAACCGGTATGCTGGAATAACGAAAATCAGATTTCTGCCGACTCCATAGAGATATTTATGAAGGACGGAAAAATAGATTATGCCAAAGGCACCGGTGCGGCATTAACAGTAAAGCAAGAGACTGACCAGTATTTTGACCAAATGAGCGGTAAAGTGATGAAAGCTTATATACGGGACGGGGAACTCAAACAGGTAGATGTAAGCGGTAATGCAGAGACAATATTCTACCCCAAAGAAGATAATGGCGATTTTATCGGCATGAACACTACGCAATCGAGCAATGTACAGATATTCTTTGTGAACGAAGAAGTAGAGCACGTGCTCTTCACAACCTCAACAACAGGAACGATGTATCCACTCAACCAGATACCAAGTGGTGCTGACCGATTGCATGCGTTCTTCTGGGCCACACAGGAACGACCGTTGAAACCGGGTGACGTGTTTGACAATCCGCCACGAACGCCTCGTCCGTCAAGTGCTATCATTAGCGCTACGTCCACGGATATAGATGAGGATAAAGGTAAGACTTCCTCTATCAAACGAACAATGGGAAATAAGACTAAACATAAACAAGATAACAATGAAGAGAATTCTAACAGCGCTGATAGTAAGCGCAATAGCAGTAGGCGCCGCGGCGCAAGAAGGTAGTACTGGACTGGGTATTCAATTTGGTTTTGCCCAAACCGATTTTCGCGTGAATAGTTGGGACCCAAAAGTGGATGGCAAAGAACTGAACACAACTATTTTGAATGGTACAAAAGTTGGTTTGGTATGGGATGCAACATATATCAAGGGCTTTGGTTCAATGATAGGTCTTAACTATACATTCGGCGCATACGACACCGGATGGAAAAGTATCTACGAGATGGAGTATCCAAAGGGGAAAACCAAAGGCTATTACCACCAAATGGAGTTGTTTGTGGACTGGCAATATAAGTTCCAGATAGCCGGCGATACGTATGTTATCCTTTACACCGGTCCTACATTACAATGTCAACTTTCATTAACAGAAACAGATTTCATACGCACCTACAACGGCGCAGACTCAAAAACAAAAGAGATTCATCGCTATGATTACTCCGACGCAGATTTGCACACCGACTATAAGCGTATTAATGTGACCTGGGGAGTGGGAGTCGGTTTTCAATACGACCGCTATTACCTCCGCGGTGGATATGACTTTGGTTTGATTAATCCGTATAAGATTAGTGACTTCAATGAAGCCTTCGGCAATGTCTATGGAGAGAACCATGATAGCGGCCGAGCAACTCGTGGTCGCATTGACCAATGGAGCATTAAGATAGGTGTATTCTTCTGGCAGAAAGATTAATGATACCACGCGAAACAATAGATAAGGTATTTGCTGCGGCAAAAATAGAGGAAGTCGTAGGCGACTACGTGAAGCTCAAACGTCACGGTGCTAACTATATCGGTTTATGTCCGTTCCACACGGAGAAAACCAGTTCGTTTACCGTGTCTCCCAGTAAGAGTCTGTATAAGTGCTTCGGTTGCGGCAAAGCCGGCAATGCGATAGGCTTTGTTATGGAGATAGAGCAATGCGGTTTCGCGGAGGCCATCAAACAAGTAGCCAAAAAGTATCATATTGAGGTACAAGAAAAAGAGTTAACAGCCGAGGAACAACAGCGACAAGATGACCGCGAATCGATGTTTGTGGTGAATGAGTTCGCCAATAAATGGTTCCAAGAGCAGTTATGGAATACGGACGAAGGTAAAGCAATTGGTTTGAGTTATTTCCGTCAACGCGGCCTAAGAGATGATATCATCAAGAAGTTCCAGTTAGGTTATTCACCTGAGAAAGGTAACCCATTAGCCGCAGCGCTAAAGAAAAAAGGCTTTATCGAGAAGTACATCATCAATGATGTGGATAGCAAATTAGGCACCGGTCTATGCGGCAAAGCTGAGGACGGACGTATCTATGACCGTTTCCGCGACCGTGTGATGTTTCCTATTCATACGGTATCAGGCAAACCGGTAGCTTTTGCAGGACGTATCTTAAAGAAAAAGGACAATGTAGGAAAGTACGTCAACTCACCAGACTCGATTATTTACTCAAAGACGAATGAGTTGTACGGAATCTATTTAGCTAAGAGTGCAATTGTTCGCGAGAACCTATGCTATATCGTTGAGGGGCAGATGGATGTTATATCCATGCACCAAGCGGGTATAGAGAATGTCGTTGCTAACGGCGGAACAGCACTCACTAAACCGCAGATAAAACTGATTCAGCGGTTTACCAATAACATCATCGAATTATACGATGGAGATGCGGCTGGTATTCATGCCGCACTACGCGGAATAGACATGTTTCTGGAGGCTGGATTTAATGTAAAGATTGTGCTACTTCCGGAGGGAGAAGATCCTGATTCTTTTGCCAATAGTCACAATGCAGATGAGTTTATACAATACATCAAAGACCACCAAGTCGATTTCATTCGCTTTAAGGCGCAACTATTGCAGAACGAAGCAAGTTATGATCCGCAGAAACGAGCAAATCTAATAAAAGATATTGTAGAGTCCATCTCACATATTCCGGATATCATTACGCGGCAAGTATATATCAAGGACTGCTCGGACTTACTGCATATACAAGAACAACTTCTAACTCGAGAAGTGCGATTTAAGCGTCGCGAGAAAGCTATAGAAGGTAACGAGGCTCGTCAGAAGGAAGAGGAAAATAATCGTGCAAAGGCCATAGCAGCAGAAGCTGTCAGCGGTCAACAATCCGCTACCGATACGCAACAGATAGGCAACAATAGTCATCCTTCTGTAACTAATAAGGTTTCTACAAAATTAGATGAGAACTTCCGCAACTTACTACAGGTAATCGTTCGCTATGGAGATAAGCCGCTATACCAATTGGAAGACGGCAGTTTCATTAGTACCGGTGCATTCATTATTGAGACGCTTCAGGCAGATGCTATTGAAGCACCTAATGAATTATATAAAAAGATTATTGATGAGTTTGTATCTCATCAGCACGATGCTGGATTTGAAGCGGAACGATTCTTTAAGTTTCACGAAGATCCAAACGTGATGAATCTGGCGATTGACTTGATTGCGGATAAGTATCAATTGAGTACCATATACTCCAAACAAAGCATATCGGAGAATGTGACGCGTTCCGTCAAGGTAGAAACAGATGAGGACAAATTGGCGGAGTTAGTACCACAATTAATATTGGAA
Organism: uncultured Bacteroidales bacterium; assembly: GCA_900319025.1. Taxonomy (GTDB): domain Bacteria; phylum Bacteroidota; class Bacteroidia; order Bacteroidales; family Paludibacteraceae; genus Colicola. Next base: position 5,058 of record ONMT01000045.1, on the reverse strand, counting down.
CTCAAGTACACCATTATCACTCAACGCATCGAGCAACTAACAGATATGATACACGAGGCAGAGAAGAGAGACGACTTCGATTTGCTTCGTCAGTTATTAGCCACCCAGCCGACATTATTGAATATCAAGAATGAGATTTGTAAGCAGTTAGGTAATCGGGTGATTACAATATAAGATGTTATTCGATAGTATTATATATGGTCCCATTCATTCCCGTCGTTTAGGTGTTTCGTTAGGTGTTAATCTGATGCCTACGGATCACAAATTATGCAGTTTTGATTGCGTTTACTGCGAGATTGGATGGAATAGTCCTATTATTCATCCACGGCTACCACGCCGTGAAGAAGTAGCGCAAGCACTGGAGCAAGCGTTGCAACAGTTAGAACAACAGCCGGATGTGATTACGTTTAGCGGTAATGGTGAACCGACTATGCATCCTGAGTTTGAGCAGATTATTGCGGACACTTGCTCATTGCGCGATCAATATTGTCCGAATGCCAAAGTGAGTGTACTGAGTAACTCGACACAAGTATGCCGCGAGGATGTATTCCGTGCGTTGAAGCGCTGCGATAACCGCATCATGAAATTAGACAGTGGCATAGACCGAAGCATGCGGCTAATTGATCGTCCTGTTAATAAGGATTTGACGGTAGAGAAGATCATTGAACAGCTCCAGCGCTTTGATGGTGATTTTACACTACAGACTTGTTTTTTGCGTGGTATAGTACCCGACGGGAAAGGGACGACAGCGATTGATAACACAACCGACGAAGAGTTAGAAGCCTGGTATAAGGCAGTAGATTGTATGCGCCCCAAGCAGATAATGATATACGTCATCGATCGCAAAACCCCATGTGAGACCTTGGAGAAGATTAGTAGGGAGCAAATGGAGGCTATCGCTGCGCCACTGCGAGCTAAAGGTTATGAAGTGATTGTTAGCGCATGAGAATACTGATTGCACCACTGAACTGGGGACTGGGTCATGCGACACGCTGTATTCCCCTTATACGTCAGTACCTAAACGAAGGTGCTGATGTTATTTTGGGCGGTACCGGTGAATCGCTGCAGCTCTTGCGTAAACATTTTCCTGCATTGACCAGCGTAGAGTTAGCACCTTTAGCATTACGCTATAGCAAAGGAACCAATCAGATAGGCGCAATGCTCAGAGCGCTACCACAGTTCCTGCGCTTTTACAGAGGTAACCGCAAGCGAGTAGAAGAAATCGTTCGGACGATGGGTATTGACATGGTCGTAGCAGATAATTGTTTTGGGGTATATAGCAACCATTGCAAGAGCGTATATATGACGCACCAGTTACATATATGCCTGCCAAAGGGGTTGAAATGGTTGGAGCCTACGGGTGATTGGCTTCATGCCCGTCTATATGCACACTATGACGAGATATGGGTACCAGACAATGAGACAGGTGATGTATTATCCGGCAAGTTAGGACATCCCTCACGCGTGGACGCGCGCGTTAAATATATAGGTCCATTATCAAGGTTTAGTAAAAACAACATGCCAAGAGATGAAAAGGCACAAAGTGAGTATGAAATAGTGGCAGTACTATCAGGATTAGAGCCACAACGGACACTATTCGAGCAGAAGATAGTAAATCGATTTAGCGATAGCGAGAAGCGCGTACTTATCGTAAGAGGAAAACCCAGCGAGCCCAATGTTAAGTTAACGCATAAGCATATCACGTTAGTGCCATCTATGGACGATGAGACACTACAAAAAGTGCTATACGGCGCAGAGCTTATTATTGCTCGTAGCGGGTATAGCACCATTATGGACTTATGGGCATTAGGGTTACTCAACAAAGCGGAGCTCCACCCTACTCCCGGTCAGTCGGAGCAAGAATATTTAGCCTTACTCCATCATTCAAACGTTTAGAACTCTACTTTCGGAGCTTTATCAGCACCTTCTTCCGATTGGAAGTATGGTTTACGCTCGAAACCAAACATACCGGCGATGATGTTCGACGGGAACTTACGGATGTAAGTATTATACTCCTTAGCCGTGTCGTTAAAGAGATTACGCGCATACGTAATTCTGTTCTCTGTTCCCTCAAGTTGGTCCATCAACTGTTTGAAGTGCTCATTAGCCTTCAATTCGGGATAATTCTCAGCTACAGCGAGGAGTCGTCCGAGTGCTTGTGAGAGTTCGCCTTGTGCATTTTGATAAGCAGCAAGTTGCTCAGGAGTGGCATTGGACGGGTCAACCGTAATTTGAGTTGCTTTCGCGCGAGCTTCCATCACATTAGTGAAGGTCTCTTGCTCATGCTTAGCATAACCCTTAACGGTAGAAACAAGGTTAGGGATGAGATCAATACGACGTTGGTACTGGTTTTCAACTTGTCCCCAAGCATTTTCTACATTCTCTTGCATGGTAACCATCGTGTTGTAGCGACCTACAAGCCATGCAGCAATCACGCCGAGCAATGCTACGACAATGATAGTGGAAAGAACATTTTTCTTCATAATACGACTATTTTGTTTGTTAGTTAGTTTCTATTAGAATCGTCTTCCTGCACCTCCTCCGGAAGAGTGTCCACCGCCCCATGACCCGGAGCTATGCGAACTGGAATGTCCACTTGATGATGAGGATGAGTAGGAAGATGATGGACGCACTTTTTGAGGGATAACAACGGTTACTTGCTCATGATGTCCGCAAGCTTTGCAACAATACGAGTCAAGTCGCTTTCCTGAGCTGGTGTACGTTGCATTAGCCATAACAACTCCACCTACATTCTGATAGGTATGAGCACCGCAAACAGGGCAATTGGAGTATTTGTTATACTTAACTCCTTTATGTTGGATAAATTCCTCCTCACCACAAACAGGACATTTCCATAAAGAGTAGTCGCAAGATTGCAAGTTTTTCTCAATCAATTGGTTTTTCGACAACCGAGAATTTTCCTCCTCTTTCGGAAGTTCCACCATCGTATGATTGCACTTCTTACAATTAGGCGGTATCATTTTCACACGCCTACGTGCAATAACATAGTATAAATAGAAGAACAACAGCGGTATCGGGAAAAAGACCATTAGACAACCAAGGCAAGATTGAGTGCTTTTTGATTGATCTTGAATCTCTTTTACAGACTGACCAGGAACTCCGTTGAGTTTTTTATAAGCAACGAGGCCAAAAATCAGCAAGAGAATAAAGCCAAAGCCAAAATAGCCCGCCGCAATTGCACTGTTTTCAGGATCTTTCGGTTTCCAGCCAAGGAGCAGTTCGGAGCGATTCTCCGTAGACATCAGACGATTTTCTACCCCTTTCATAATTTGGAGCATGCCGGCATCAAAATCATTTTGACTTAAGTCTGGTAAAGCTTCATCCAGTATTTCGCCACAGACCAAGTCTGTCATTATGCCTTCTATACCGCTACCTGTAATAATCTCTACCTCACGACTTTCTTTTGCAAGAAAGACCAAGATACCCGTATTTGTTTGAGCATTACCTATACCCCAATAATTGAATAATTCGAGTGCGAAATCGCGAGCTACGGCATACTTATGCTCGTCATACGCATAGACTGCGACTATAGCCATCTCAACAGATGTATTTTTCTCCAACTCTTGGAGTCGCTCATTCAATTCTTGCACCGTAGTCAAAGCAAGGACTGTATCAGGGTTGCAGACATAAAATTCTTGTCCTTGAACTTTAGGCGAAGGAACTGTTTCTACCGTATAAACCGCTGCACTAGTAAAAAGCGGAGCGCAAATTAACGAGATTAAAACGAATAATTGGGATAGTTTCTTCATAAGCAGTAAATTTTCGGTGCAAAGGTACGGAAAAAATATGACATAACCAAATAAAATTTGGTTTTTTACGGAAATACTTGTGTATATGAAATAAAATTAGTACTTTTGCAGCCGTTTTTGAACTAAATATATACGATATATGGCAACACAAGAAGAAACCTTTAAGAAATTGGTTGCTCACTGCAAGGAATACGGATTTGTTTTTCCTTCGAGTGAGATTTATGATGGTCTGGGCGCAGTGTATGATTACGGTCAGAATGGTGTAGAGTTAAAGAATAACATTAAGCGTTATTGGTGGGATTCGATGACGTTGCTGCATGAGAATATTGTAGGTATTGATGCCGCAATTTTTATGCACCCGACGACATGGAAAGCTTCCGGCCACGTAGATGCTTTCAACGACCCGCTGATTGATAACCGCGACAGTAAGAAACGCTATCGTGCTGACGTACTTATCGAAGAGCAGTTAGCTAAGATTGAGGAGAAGATCAACAAGGAGGTCGAGAAAGCTGCCAAACGTTTTGGTGAGAGTTTTGACGAGGCTATGTTCCGTCAGACCAACGCCCGCGTGATTGAGCATCAGGAGCATTGGAACACTCTTCACGAGCGTTACTCAAAGGCAATGAATGCCAATGACTTGGCAGAGTTGAAACAGATTATCCTGGACGAAGAAATTGTTTGCCCGATTAGTGGTACACGCAACTGGACAGATGTAAGACAATTCAATCTTATGTTCCAAACCGAGATGGGTTCTACCGCCGATGGCGCAATGAAGATTTATCTCCGTCCGGAGACAGCACAAGGTATTTTCGTTAACTACCTCAATGTACAAAAAACCGGCCGCATGAAGATTCCTTTCGGAATTGCCCAAATCGGTAAAGCATTCCGTAACGAAATTGTAGCCCGTCAGTTTATATTCCGTATGCGTGAGTTTGAGCAGATGGAGATGCAGTTCTTCATCAAGCCCGGCACAGAGATGGAGTGGTTCAAGCACTGGAAAGAGTTCCGTCTCAAGTGGCATAAGGCACTGGGATTGGGTGACGAGAAATATCGTTTCCACGACCATGAGAAATTAGCTCACTACGCCAATGCAGCGACCGATATTGAATTCCAGATGCCATTTGGCTTCAAGGAGGTTGAGGGTATTCATAGTCGTACGAACTTCGACCTTAGTCAACATGCTAAGTATAGCGGCAAGAAGATTGAATACTTTGATCCGGAATTGAATGAAAGCTACACGCCATACGTTATCGAAACCAGTATCGGTGTGGATCGTATGTTCCTGAGT
>ONMT01000097.1 GCA_900319025.1 uncultured Bacteroidales bacterium | reverse complement strand
CCCCAAAAGTTGAACACAAAACTTTTGGGGTATTTTATGCTTAAGAAACATCCTTATGAAGAACGGTTGCTTGCCGTAAAATTATGTTTAGGAGGTCGTCCTCTAAAGTCTGTAGCTCGTCAATTGGGCATTAACAAAGATTATATATCAGAATGGCTACTCCGCTACGAGCGAGAAGGCGAATCAGGTCTACAAAAGAGGAGTCCCAAAAAGGCTAATTATGCTGAAAAATGTAAAATTGTTTGCAAATATGCGGAAAAAGGTGTACCTTTGCGGCAAATTTGTGTAGAGCATAATGTTTCCAAGGGCACAGTTGAACGCTGGACGCGTATCTACAGACAAGGGGGATATAAGGCTTTGCGCGACATTAAACCGCAAGGAAAAGGTCGTAAAAATATGGGACGTCCAAAGAAGCAAGAACCGCAGACAGAGTTATGAGGGCTTTAGTGGAAGAAAGAGAGAAGCGTCTACACGAGATTGGGCGCAAGCCATCCAAACATTAAAGCCCGAACATAGCCTTGATTTACTCCTTGGGATCAAGGGGATGGCTCGTACTACGTATTATTACAATATCCGTCCGAGAAAGGATAAGTATGCGCAGATACGCAAGGATATAGTACGTATATTTAATAAGAATAAAGGACGTTATGGGTATCGGCGCGTATACCAGCAACTACGTTCGGAAGGCATAGACATTAACCACAAGACAGTAGCCAAACTGATGGTAGAAATGGGCTTGTATGCCTGGAAACCTAAGTTGCGTTACCACTCTTACAAAGGAGAAGTAGGCAAGATTGCTCCTAATGTATTACAACGCAATTTTGCAACGGACGCGCCTAATCGTAAGTGGACAACAGACGTTTCACAGGTGGATATAGGAGGTAAGAAATGCTATATATCGCCTATACTGGACATGTGGAACGGAGAGGTTATTAGTTATGTAATCTCTGATCGTCCGGATCTAAAGATGGTAGTGGATATGTTGCAGAAAGCGTTCCGTAAACATCCGCATACTAATGGTCTGATCGTGCACTCGGATCAGGGATGGCACTACCAGCACATGCGCTATCAATATCTGTTACGGGAACACGGTATCACGCAAAGCATGTCACGTAAAGGTAATTGCCTGGATAACTCTGTTATGGAGAACTTTTTCGGTCTGATGAAGAACGATTTAAGGCTGCATTAAAAGAGTATATCCGGTACTACAACAACGAACGTATCAAACTAAAATTGAAAATGAGCCCGGTACAATACCGAACTCACTTTCAAGATCAAGTCAAATAGATTTAATAATCCGTCCAACTTTTTGGGGTCACCTCAGATTGAGCCGCGTTTGTTTTTTAGAATCCGCTATATACAATCTCCAGTTTCATACCGTTCTTGGCGGAACGTATCTTCGTAGCAGAAACAGTTTGCTGTTGCCGAACGGAAGTGACGGCGGTCGCTGAAGTGGATACCGTGGAAGTACCGATGGTAACGGGTACCAAGAGCATATTCAGCGTGGGCTCATTATTCACCTCATGCAAATTCTCCCGTAATATCTTATGCAATCTGTCGGTCAAGAAATCCGACATGTCGTAAGAATAATAATAGATTGCGTTCCCCACGGAGTCCACGCCTTGCGTTAGAGTACCTAATAACGCACAGGTATCAGAAGGTAGTTCCCTGTTGATGAAGAAGCGTTCAAGGCTCTCCTCGCGAATCAATAACATGTTTGCGGATGGTTGCATCCAGTCATTATAGGTCTTTTCGCTGGACGAACCGGTGAATTTATTCTCCACACTCACGCGTACCTCCGCCTTGTTAACATAGGGCCATTTGACCGTGTCTCCTGCAACCGGATCGCACATGTTTTGGATGATAGCATCCGAGATCTCTTTCATTGGGAAACTCAAACGCGTATATACGCACGCGGGCGCGATAATATAATTATAGGTGTCGGAGTCATTTTGCAGTTTCTCCACTAACTCTTTTTTGTCTTCGTAATAAAGATGATTGACGGTACGTACTTCTGAGTTGGCATAAAACGCTTTGAAATCATGTACCACGGTGTCCCGGCCGGCCTTATTATATCCGAAACGATAGTAAACGCCAAGCGCTATATCGGAGATATTAAGAATAGTGGAGGACCCGAAAGAGGTCTCTATCAGAAGTCCTTTGAAAGCCTCATTAAATGTCTTTTGATCCGGAAAGGAACGAATGGAAGCGAACTCCTGCAGGAAATCATCGTTCACGCGCATGCGTACCATAGGCGAATACGTGCCGTCACTATTCTGGATGGAATCGAGTTTCTCCGAAGCAATCACGATGCGGTGATTCGTCAGGATACTCTTGTCCCGCGAGCAATACTCGCTGATATTCAAGTCCGTGGGATAAGTACCGGAGTATTCGAAAGTCTGCTTGTCCATCAGATATGCGTTGATGGCTATCGGAGAGTTCGGATCGCCTTCCCAACTCGAATAATACATGAATAAGCAGATGGAATCAACCGAATCCACCGCAAAATCTGCAGGATAAGAATAGCCTTCAGGACAAGCTAATTGGGTTAAAATGGAGGCTCGGAGTGTTCCGTAATCCGTCTCTATCTCTCCTAAGAGAAAAGAGTCTGCCTGCGAGATGATAGCATCACAACTATCCACAGCAGATGAAATCTCAAAAGTATCGGCCAATACAAAAATCTTGTCCCCCTCATCCAAAACAGACTGACCGGTGGTCGCTACATCATCCTTACAACCGGTCCACAAGCCTATTATAGCCGCAAAAAACACTATGAAACCAGTGCGTTTACTCATTCCCCTCTTGTTGCAACAATGTTTGATAAAACTCCCATTGACGGGCACATGCCTCATTCAAATCCTCCTTCGGCTCGTACGGTAAGATAGGCTTGCCTTTGGTCTCCGCGTAATTAGCCACACGCTGATTGACTTTCGGCGTAGCATAGACAATCGCATCTGAATAATCCACCGCCAGACGCAATAATTCCTCGTATCCAACGGGGAAATCTGCTATTGACCGCACGTCCGTGTTGGTGATGCCATCAATGCGCAGTTTGTCTGCAAACTTCGTCGAGAAAGGCTTTTGGTATTCGTTATCGTCTAGCATTAGTACGATTTTGGACTTAGCGAAGAACGGTTCGTCATTGAATGCTTTCTTGAGATAAAGCGGAGCTAACGCACTCATCCATCCTGAGCAAAGAATGATATCCGGCGTCCAGCGCAGTTTCTTGACCGTTTCGATGGCTCCGCGTGCGTAGAAAATAACACGGTCGTCATTGTCGGGATACTCTACGCCATTCTCGTCCGCCACTCCTTTGCGACGATGGAAAAGATCATCGTTGTCGATGAAATAAATCTGGATTCTAGCCGTTTGGATAGAAGCCACTTTGATCAGAAGTGGATGATCGGAATCCTCGATGATTAAGTTCATACCCGAGAGTCGAATCACTTCGTGTAACTGGTTTCTACGTTCGTTAATCTCGCCAAACTTCGGCATGAAAGTACGCGTCTCATAACCGTGCGCCTGAAAGTACTCAGGTAACTGACGATTAAGCAGACGAATGGGATTTTCCTCTGCTAAATAGGGGGTGATCTCCTGCGAGATAAATAGGATGCGTTTCGGCTCTTTCATAGACAAAATACATTTTCGCAATGCAAAGGTACGAAAAAAAAATGACATATTAAAAAAAAATGTAAAAAAAGTGACGAAAAATTTTATTTTTCGACAAATTTTGACTATCTTTGCACGTTTTTTGGCAAATTAAATAAAAAATTATGCAAATAGTTTCTACAAAAAAAGAGTTACAGACTCTTGTGCAGGCTTGTAAGGCGAGCCGCAAAACTATCGGTTTGGTACCCACAATGGGGGCGTTGCATCAAGGCCACGCTTCGCTCGTGAAACGTGCGGTTGAAGACAATGACATCTGTGTCGTTTCTGTTTTTGTGAACCCGACTCAGTTTAATAACAAGGAGGATTTGGCGAAATATCCTCGCAACATTGAGCGCGATGCGGAACTCTTGAGTTCCATCGGAGCAGATTACGTCTTTGCTCCGACTCCGGAAGAGATGTATTCGACGGAAGAAATGAATACGACTTTCGCATTTGATTTCGCCGGCCTGGATCAGGTCATGGAAGGAAAAATGCGTCCCGGACATTTCAACGGAGTAGTGCAAGTGGTGAGCCGCTTGTTCTATCTTGTCCAACCGGATAAAGCCTATTTCGGAGAGAAGGATTTCCAACAATTAGCGATCATCCATCACATGGTAGAGCGTAGCTCTATGGCCGGCACGTTCGGAAATCTGCAGATTATCGACTGTCCTATTGTCCGTGAGGAATCCGGTCTGGCGCTTTCCAGCCGTAATGAACGTCTTTCTGCAGAAGAAAAAGAGACTGCTCTGGCTATCTCAAAAACGCTTTTTGAGTCGTTGAAATGGGCAAAAGAAGCAACAGCAACCGCTTCATCCGCACACCAAAACCTCGCTCACTCCGTTGCTGCCGTCCGGCAACGCGTGATTGATGCCATCAACGCCGTTCCCGGTCTGGAAGTGGAGTATTACGAGATTGTGGATCAGACGACACTTCTTCCGACGGACACCTTCGAGCATGCCATAGGATGCGTCACCGTGTATTGCGGGCCGGTGCGCTTGATTGATAACATCAAATACGAATAACCTTTCCATTGAGATTCTGTAAGTCTGTTCCCGACGGTCAAACGACGGTCAAACGACGGTCAAGGCTTACGTAAGTACAATGCTACACCCTCATAAGGACCCGTGAAAATCGTTTTTGATCAACATATTCCTTTTCTTTTGGAAACCATTCAACGTGAATGGCCGGAAGTGCAAATTTTTCCGATGAAACCGGAG
>ONMT01000098.1 GCA_900319025.1 uncultured Bacteroidales bacterium | reverse complement strand
AATAACTCCGACTGTGGTAATAGCAAAGATGGGTCTTCTTCGCTCAATAACAAAGAACTCATCATGCAGTGCAATGCCTATATGCTCTCTATGCCCGGTATACCGTGCGTCTTCTGGCCGCACTGGTACACCTATAAATCCGACATAAAAGCTATGATTACTGCACGCCGCAGTGCCGGTGTCCACTCCGAGAGTGATGTGCAAGAGACTTCCGGTTCCGGCTACTACGAGGCTACTGTCACCGGTAAATACGGCAAAGTCATCCTCTATCTTGGATCCTCTGCAAGCAAATCTGCTCCTGCTGGATACAAACAGGCAGTCAAAGGCTCCAAGTACGCTATGTACTATACAGGCACCATGCCTGCTACCGATATCGAAAAAGTCGAAAACAAAACACTCTCACTGCCCCTCAATACCAACGAACCTATGTTCAATATCATGGGACAGCAAGTGGACCAAACTTACAAAGGTATCGTTATACAAAACGGAAACAAATATCTACTACAATAATATAGAATATAGTATATATTACTATTATATAGTAATAGCGTATAAATAATAACTAACAATTAAATTAAATCTAATGCTTATGAGAAAGTTCTTTCTTTTAGCGGCTTTGCTGACCTTAGGTTTTGCAACCGCAAGTGCTGAGTGTGCTGATGGACCGTATGATTTGTATATCAACGGTGTCAAGGCTGGTACATTTGTTGACGCAGGAACTTCACCTGACAATCTCCCTCAGTTGAATGTTGCTGCCTCGGTTAAATCGGGCGATAAATTGCAATTCTGCAATGCAAGTTGCGATGTCTTCTTCTTCCCGCAAATTATCGAAAAGGGTGGTGAAGTGGACGGTAGCGCTAACTTTACTGTCGCTGCTGATCACGCTGTTTGCTCTGCTGACGGATGCTATAACTTCTGGTGGAAGAAAAGCATGGGAAACGATAGATTATATATCGGAACCGATGGTAACTGCGGCGGACAACAAGGCGGCGGCGATAACCCCGGCGGCGGTGGAACAGAACAACCCGACGCTTATTGGTACTACAAAGGATATATCGATGGCGGTGACCTCGAGAACGAAGCCGGTGGATTCAATATCTTCAACTGCGGTACCGCACATCTCGATGTCGCTTCTGATGCTTACCTCTTCGTAATGTTCCAAAAGAAAGGTGTTCAAGGTGTTCAATACATGACTACTGCTTATGTTGATGGACCTACACACGCTACAATGGTTACTACCGGCGGAGAAAAAATGCACGTCAGAGCTGGTTCTTACACCCTCTATCTCTATGATAACGGTGACGGCTCTGTAGAACTCTCTACTGAACAACTCAGCGGCAAAACGCTCGTCAAAGAAAACTGCAACGCCAGCACCAACATCCAACTCGTCGTTGAAAAACTCGACCTCAACGCTCCGATGTTCGACGTTCTCGGACGCAAAGTCAATGCCGATTACCACGGAATCGTTATCCAAAACGGTAAAAAATTCATCCGCTAACGTACCACTTGCCCTCCCGATAGCAATGTATGCTCAATGTATGCTGAATGTATGCTGAATGTATGCTCAATGTATGCTCCACGGGACCATAGCACGATACAATAGGGAGGAAAAGCTTTGTAAATACTTGTTAACAAACAATATTTAAACAAAACTAATTAACTTTATTTATTAAATCTAATCATTATGAGAAAGTTTCTTTCGTTATTGGTTGCTCTCGCAACCGTAACAATGGCTTGGGCTGCTCAAGGTGGTACTTTGACCTCGTCAAAAACTCCTATTGACCCAACGCAAACTGTCACTCTCACGTATGATGGCACAGGTACCAATTTCGCTAATTGGGAACCATCGTGCTTTATCCACACTTGGTTAGTAGCTGCTGACGGACAAACACTCAGCAAAAGCTATTCAACCGATTGGGCTTCGTGCAATGGTGACGGTGATTATGCCTCGCTCGCAAGTAAGTTGAAAATGACTTATTCTGGAACAAAAGGCAAGTACACAATCTCAATGAACATCAAAGAGTTCTTCAATGTCGCAGACGCTGACCTGCCTAAAATTGGAAAACTTGGTGTTATTGTACGTGCACAGTACGAAGGAGATAACAACAAAACGAACGATATGTTCGTTAATGTCGCTTATACTGCTCCCGCATCTAAAGTAACCTACACAGCCCTGACTAAAGCGCCTACAACAGGCAACTGGGCTGGACAGTACCTAATCGTCTTTGCGGACAACAAAGCACACGCTACTGTTTCAGGTAGTGACTTGGCTGCTACGTCCGATGCGCTGACAATTGATGAAGGCGAAATTGAGATTAACTCCACGGATAAGTACTATGTAACAGTAGAACTTATGCAAGGTGGTTATTCTATCAAACTGCCCAGTGGCAAGTACTTAAGCGTAAATGCAAACGATAACAAAGTTGCTGAGGTAAATAACGCTTATGCTTTCAATTTTGAATATACTGCTTCTGGAGTTAAGATATTTGGTAAAGATACCCAAGGTAATGTGCGCTATGTTTTTAATAATGGTACTTATTATCGTAGCTATAAGTGGAATGATTCTTACAAACTCCCGACTCTCTATCGCACTGGCGATGAGGCTCCTGCTCTCCAAACCCTTTTCTTCGTCAATACACTGGATTGGGCGAAAGTAAATGCTTTCGTTTGGCCTGCTACCGGGGACGCTTACAAAGCATGGCCCGGTGAAGCGGCTGTTAAAACAGGCGAAAAAGCACTCGAGAAAGATATCTATTCTTATACTTTCCCTGCTACTTTCGTAAATGCTATCTTCAATAACGGAACAGCGCAAACAGCGGATCTCAAATGGGATAAGGCTAAACCTTATTTCGTTCCCGGTGATGCTGACGGAGAAGGTCACTTCACAGGAACATGGTACGCTTCAACTTCCGAAATTCCTGTGCCTTGCCAAGACGGTCCTTACTCCTTGTTAGTAAACGGCACGGACACCATCAAGTCCGTTAAGGGTGATGAGTTTGACGGTTATACTCAATATGTAGTATATGCAAGCTTGACCAAGAACGACAAGATCCAAGTTCTCAACGAGAGCTGCGGTGCATTGTGGATGCCAGCCATCGAAGAGGGTGGTGCAAGTGCTCACTTCAAGAAAGGCGAGAACAATGCAACGATTGACTCAACGGGTTGCTACGACTTATACATCAAGATGAAATCCGGTGAAGACAAAGTCTATATCGGTTACGGAATCTGCGAGGGCGACAGCGTAGCTCCTTGCTTGGACGGTCCTTACTCCTTGTTAGTAAACGGCACGGACACCATCAAGTCCGTTAAGGGTGACGAGTTTGACGGTTATACTCAATATGTAGTATATGCAAGCCTGACCAAGAACGACAAGATCCAAGTACTCAACGAGAGCTGCGGTGCATTGTGGATGCCAGCCATCGAAGAGGGTGGTGCAAGTGCTCACTTCAAGAAAGGCGAGAACGATGCAACGATCGACTCAACGGGTTGCTACGAC
>ONMT01000099.1 GCA_900319025.1 uncultured Bacteroidales bacterium | reverse complement strand
ATGAGGAGTCGGAAGAGGAAAGCATGGAAAATCCCGAGCAGAATGTCGATACCGAAAAACCGGTTCCGCTTGACCACATGTCTTATATCGACGTCTATATTCCTTCCACCAAAGTGCTCATTGAGCAGAAGTCTATCACTAAAGACCTCAATAAAGGATATGTCCAATCCGACGAACAGATTCTCACGCCTTATCAACAGGCGAAGAGATATGCCAACGAGCTACCGCGTGACGAATATCCACGATGGATTGTAACTTGCAATTTTGCTGAGTTCCATATCCACGATATGAACCATCCTCATGACGAGCCACAAGTTGTCTTACTCAAGGATCTCGAAAAAGACTACATCCGGCTCAAATTCCTTGTGGACGAAAAAGACGAGCACATCAAACGCGAAACGGAAGTCAGCGTAAAGGCTGGAAAATTAGTGGGTATTATCTATGATAAGTTATTGGAGCAATATATCGACAAAGAGAGCGTTGCTACGCTCAAAAGCCTTAATATCCTTTGCGTGCGTCTTGTATTCTGCCTGTATGCCGAAGATGCCAATCTCTTTCCATCACACACGGCATTCCACGACTATCTCGCACAATTCCCAGCTAATCAACTCCGGCGAGCACTCATCGACCTCTTCCAAGTGCTTGATACGCCGCCCGAACAGAGAGACCCATATTTAGATGATGCGCTCAAACTCTTCCCGTATGTAAATGGCGGATTATTTAGTGCCGATACTACGGTTGCAGGTGCACCGGTCGTTATTCCGCAACTGACCGACGAAATCAAACAACTGCTTCTTGACAAGGCTTCAGCCGATTTTGATTGGAGTGAGATTTCGCCTACTATCTTTGGAGCTGTCTTTGAATCGACTATCAACCCCGAAACACGACGTTCCGGTGGCATGCACTATACGAGTATCGAGAATATCCACAAGGTCATAGACCCACTTTTCCTCAATGACCTCAAAGAGGAGTTCGAGACTATCAAAAATGCTTTACCCAAACCCTCACAGAGTTTCGATACTGCCCGAAAGGTGTACGAACTGCCTGCTTCCGCAAAACAACGATTGTTAGCTTTTCAAGACAAAATAGCTTCGCTCACGTTCTTTGACCCTGCCTGCGGCTCAGGAAATTTCTTGACGGAGAGTTATGTTTCACTTAGACGATTAGAGAACGAGGTCATTAAAGTCTTACATGGCGGACAATCCGTGATTGGTGAATTACTCAATCCAATTAAGGTCAATATTCATCAGTTCTACGGCATTGAGATTAACGATTTCGCCGTTTCAGTAGCTACTACTGCACTATGGATTGCAGAACAACAAATGCTGCAGGAAACAGAGAAGATAGCTTCCTTCCATATAGATGCCCTTCCACTCAAAGCTTACCATAACATCCACGAAGGCAACGCCCTCCGTCTCGATTGGTCCGAAGTCATCGCTCCCGATAAACTCAACTACATCATGGGCAACCCGCCGTTTGTGGGATACAGCCTGCAATCCAAAGAGCAAAAGGATGATATGCTTTCTATCTATGTGGACGAGAAAGGTAAACCTTACAAGACCGCCGGAAAGATTGATTATGTAGCGGCTTGGTATTGGAAAGCATCCCAACTCATGCAGGTCAATCCCGCTATCCGCGCTGCCCTCGTTTCCACCAACTCCATCACTCAAGGCGAACAAGTGGCTGCTATATGGAAACCGCTCTTTGACCGTTTCGGTATTCATATTGACTTTGCATACCGCACTTTCCGTTGGGATTCCGAAGCGGACATCAAAGCCCACGTCCATTGTGTCATCATTGGCTTTTCTTCGTCAATTGCTTTGAGTGTCAGAACGAAGAAAATCTATATTTCTGCTAATCAGTCCGTCGATGCCAATAACATCAACGCTTATCTCATGGATGCTCCTGACATATGGATAAGTAGTAGGAGCAAGCCTCTTTGTCGAGTTCCGGAAATGTTAAACGGAGGAAAGCCTGTTGAGGGCGGTTATCTCATCTTAACGCAAGAAGAGAGAGATGACTTGTTGAGCAATAATCCACAAGCGGAATCTCTCATACGTCCATATATGATGGGAAAGGATTTTATTGAACGCAAACCACGATATTGTTTGTGGCTTGTAAATGCGAATCCTAAACTTTTGCGTGAATGCCCGATGGTAATGAAAAGAGTACTAGCGGTTAAAGAATATCGTTTGCAAAGTCCCAAAGAAGCAACTCGCCAATGTGCTGAAACCCCGACATTATTTGCTGAAGTGCGTGAATGTCCATCTGATTATGTGGCAATTCCAAAAGTTTCTTCCGAGAATAGAAGATACATTCCGATGGAATATCTACCTAAAGACATCATAGCTGGAGATAAGTTATTCATGATTCCCAATGCGTCTCTCTACCATTTCGGCGTACTGATGTCAAATGTCCATATGGCATGGATGCGGGCTACTTGCGGTCGATTGGAGATGCGATATAGTTATTCCAACACCATCGTTTATAACAACTTCCCGTGGCCTAATCCTACAGAAGAACAAAAAGCGAAAATCGAGCGCACTGCACAAGCCATCATGGACATTCGTGCTAAATATCCTAATTGCACGCTTGCCGATCTCTACGACGATGTGACATTATTGCCTGAATTAAACACCGCCCATCGGGAGAATGACGCAGCGGTCATGGCTGCCTACGGCTTTGATATCAAAATGTCCGAACCCGCCTGCGTCGCAGAACTATTCAAAATGTACCAAGAACTGACGAAGAAATAGAAGAAAAAATGGATCACGAACAATGGAAATGGCAGGAGCCTGGTGAAGCTTGGAAAGGCGTGGGAATATACCACGTCACGCTGACCATACCGAGCCGGGAGCCATTATTGGGGACGCTAGTGATACCAGATGATGACCCGGCACAAGCGAGAGTGGAGTATTCGGAGTTGGGAAAGGCCATATTAGAGTGCCAAAAGCAAGTGTCCGCGTATCATCCAGAGATACAAGTTCTCCATTATTGCCTTATGCCGGACCACATACACTCGTTATGGTATGTGAAGCATCCTATGCCGAAAGGGATTTTATCCGCTGTACGTGGGTTTTGGCAGGGAGCGAAGAAGGCAGGTAGGATGTATTTTTCTTCTGTTACGGCGGAGAGTATCCGCGTGAAATACAAAGAAAAAGAAGAATCTCCTATCTTCACGGAGAAACCATTTGTGCGACCTATGAGTCAACGTCGCCAACTACCGGCTACCATCCGCTATATAGACATGAACCCGCAGCGGTTAGCGACGAAGCGGCTGAAGCCCGGCTTCTTCCGTGTGCAAGAGGGGATAGAAATCGCCGGCCGTATCTATTGCGGTGTGGGGAATGTGGAGATACTACAGGCGCAGGATTTTGTGTGCATGTACGGCGAACCATGGTAGAAGAGGCGGAGCATGGAGATGACAAGCGGCTACGAGATTATATGAACGGGTGCGTTATCAAAGCGCGGAAAGGGACCGTGATGGTTTCGCCGTACATTAGTCAGCACGAGAAAGAGGTATTAGCGGTATTGTTGAAAGAAGGACGGTTGGTGATTGTGGTGGCGGATAATGGATTTGGAGAGTATTATAAACCGTCGGAAGGTTTGTTTGACAGTGTCGCCGCTGGGAAAGTGCGAGATGAACCGGATGGCAGAGGAGATATGTGGGCAGTGGAGTGACTAATTTACATCATCACATAAATAAGAAAGGACGTCGCGAATAGAGTAAAAGGTCTTTTCGCTGATGCTATATTGTGAACATATTTCATACCGCGCGTAGTTTTTTACAGCGCGGTATTTCTTTTTGCGGTTCAGTTCGATACACTGCAAATAATCTTCCCAAAGTACCAAATCTACGAGGTGGCCGTTTTTCGCACGACAGCAGAGATTTCGGCGAACCTTGTGTTCCGCGGTAACATCAAACACCCGATGGATTTGCGTGCGTTGGGCAGAGTGATGTCCGCCATGGGATATGTATCCAAGCGTTTAGGGAAGACTCGTGCACGAGGATTCTTAGTTATTGAAAATCAGGTAAATAGCTCGACAGCATTGGCGTTGGCACAGAAGATTAGAGCAGAAGAAATGGCGGACAAAGCGGACAAAGGACAAGAAGTTTTCTAGAGGTATATATACACATACACCTACACATGCGTACAATATTACATATATAGGAATA
>ONMT01000100.1 GCA_900319025.1 uncultured Bacteroidales bacterium | reverse complement strand
TATCGGTTAGCTATGATATGCAATATACCTATTCCTTCTCCGAGATGCAGGATAAACTCATCGGAGGATTTATTCAATTGCCTATCACAGCCGGTATGGAGCATCGAAATGTGCCTATCTTCTGGCAAGCCGGTCTAAAACTTGGACTCGGAGTGCTCGGACAATCAACTGTTTCCGGTATGCGGACAACGACGATTAAAGATAATGAACTTATCGAAGACCTCGTTAACTTATATACACACGATTTGGTAACTGATGATGAGACGAAACATCCGACCACCAAAGTGGGCTTCGGTTTCAACCTTGCTGCTACAGCAGAGGTGGGCGTGAATCTCGACCAATGGATTACTGCACCGGTGAAAATGCGCGCCTCGTTGTTTGTTGATTACGGATTGCTGAATGTGTCCAAACGCACTGTAGCTGATGGTGCACAGGATCTGCCAATGCAATTGGCTAATGCGAACACGCCACTGCTCGACTATCCGGTTAACTCTACACTCGCTACCACTTCTGCCGCTAACGCTACGGTTAATCCGTTCCTCGTTGGAGCTAAAGTGGCTATTTGGTTCGGACTCCCGCGTCCGCCGAAACCTATGCAGAAAATGCCGAAAGAGCCGAATCCGCGCTTGGGCGTTTATCTCTACGATGCGGAAACAGCTGCAGCACTGGGCGGTGTATCGGTTGAGATTGCTTCTACCGAAACGGGTAAGACCCAGACTCGTACCACCAATAAGCAAGGCCTGGTACAAGGTCGCTTCCCTGTTGGACGTTATACCGTTGCCGCTACCAAGAACGGTTACTTCCCGTCTGACACCGTCACAACCGGTATCGAGTCCTTCACGTTCGACACCCTGCGTCTGGCACTCACTCGCGTTCCGGAGCCTATCCTGCCGACTCTCTGCCTGAATATCTACGACGGCGAGACCAAGCAACCGGTTGAGGCTGCAAGCCGCTTCACGTCGCTCAACGATACCACAACTCTTTTCGCTGCACAGTCCTCCGATGACGGATTCATCGAGACCTCGCTCCTTGCAGGAGACTACCTCGTTCACGTAACGGCTATGGGATATATGTCTAAGGACGATACGCTCCACTTCGTAGAAGATACACTTAATGTATATCTCACACGTATCAAAGAGGGTATCAAAGTGAAGATTAACAACCTCTTCTTCGCGACCAACAAGACCCGCATCCTGCCGATGTCTGAGCAGTCGATGAACGACTTGGCACAATTCTTGTTGGAGAACCCGACAGTAACCATCCTCATCACCGGTCACACCGACGCAGTCGGTTCCGACGAGGCGAACCAGAAACTGTCTGAGGGTCGTGCTAACGCCGTACGCGAAGACCTTATCAAACGTGGCGTAGCCGCTGAGCGTCTCGCTGCCGAAGGTAAGGGTGAGTCACAACCAGTTGACACCAACGATACCGAAGAAGGTCGTCAGAACAACCGCCGCGTAGAGTTCGTCATCACCGGCACGGACGGAGAAGATATACAACAAGTTTATTAAGACGATAATTAATGAACAAATTATATAACATATTATTGACAATTACCTTGTGCTTGTTCACGTGCTTTGCTGTCCGTGTTCAAGCGCAAAGTATCCCATATTCTTGCAGTTTTGAAGAGGACGAAGACCTCTCGCGGTGGGTGTTTAACTATAAAACGCCTACAGCTACTGACTCCTTTATGGTTGGAACAGCGGTGCATAGCGAGGGAAAACGTTCCCTTTATATCTCCAATAATGGTAAAGACCCATCCTATGGCAATCAACCTAATGTCGTAGCAACTTATCTGCGCTTTAAGTTCCCGACCTCGGACAAACAGAAAAACTATGATATCAGTTTTGATTGGAAAGGTGTAGGAGACTCTACAAACTCCAAACTATACGTCATGGTTTGCCCTGAGTCGCAACTTACAAATACTGCCTCAAGTAATAATTACAACCTTGATCGTATCGTTTCTGCAACTTCTGGAATTCTGTCTCCCAATGTCATTAATAATGCTTGTCAACAATTAGGTGAGTCAAAAGCACGCTTTGTTTGTGGACGTGAGCAATGGACTAACGTCTCTCTATCTAACGAAGTGCGCGTGAGCAGTGCTAACTCCCAAAATATGTTTGCTATCGTCTTTATCTGGGTGAATAATAATAGAGATGAAAACATCAAACGCTCTGGTATCTGTATCGATAATATCCAGATAGGTTCTGCTGAATACAAAAAACCAAAGAATGTAGATGTCGTTCCTATTTGCGAAGACTCTTCTATGATGGTTTCTTGGGAAAGTGGAGCTCCACTTACCTGGGAGGTTGAATATCGACAAGTTGCAGCATCTACATGGCGCCGTATTGACGGATTGACGGATAATGTGGATGGTTTTGAACGTGTGGATGGTATCAAATGTTCTTATATACTCCAACGCATACCCGAAGGTTCGTATGACGTGCGCGTTCGTGGTGTCGCTGCTAATGGCTCTGTAACGAACTATGTCTATAAAAACCAAGTTCTTGTTTACTGCTTGGACAACCACTGCGTCAATTATCTTGACCTCTTAGGACCGAATGTGCTCTGCAACTACGGCTTCCGTGAAGGCTCATCAGGACATGCAGGCGAAACACCTTATACGTATGTGGGATGTATTGACTTTGGTCCGGACGCAAAAGAAAGTAGGCATACTGTGCATAAAGATCCAACGGAGACTGATCCACGCACCGATGATTGCTTATTGACAGTGCCTAAAGGCGCTTTGGCTTCCGTTCGTCTCGGTAACTGGAATGCAAGCTACGAGGCGGAAGCGATAACCTATACAATTACGGTTGACTCTGCCAACCAAGGTATCTTACTCGTTAAATATGCCATTGTCTTGGAGAAACCTGGAGAAGGTTGCGGTGACCCTGAGTTCAAGATGGAGATATTTGATGAGAATGGAGATCCTCTTGAGAACTTGTGCGGTGTGCCTGACTTTACGTACTCTCAAGCTATTGAGGCGGATTGGAATCAAACTAAAGACGGAAAAGTGGCTTGGAAAGATTGGACCACTGTCGGAGTTAACCTCCAGCAATACGATGGCCAAACGATAAAGGTACGCTTTACCTCTATTGACTGTGGTGCCGGTGGACACTTTGGTTACGGCTATTTCACACTCGATTGTGCTTCAGCATATATCGAAACCGAAAACTGCGGTAACGATGCACGTATCACCTGTAAAGCACCCGATGGATTCTCATATTCTTGGAGAGACGAAACAGGAAAAATTATTAGTACCGACCAAACACTCGACGTCGACGCAGGACAGCATACTTATACCTGCCGTCTGAGCTTTGTCGAGCCCGCGCGATTGTAATAACTTTATTCGCTTCGTTGATAAGTCCCATGTGATGAATAAGTACGAAGGATACGAGAAACATACCAACGAAGCATGTCAAGACCTACACTGGTGGTTCACGCGATGGAGTGATGGTACAACTACGGAAACAACGAACCCCAATGCTGTCTATACTGCGCTGCAAGAAGGGGATACCATCTTAGTGCGCCTCACGGCATATATTGGTGAGAATAACGCGTGCGATAGTACTTTAGATAGTGTCATCATTGTACCGCGTATCATCGAGCGCGATAGTGTCCAGTATCTCACTCTCTGTCAAGACGAACCTTACTTCTTTGACGGCAGATGGTATAGTGCAGAGGTAAGCGATACGTTAGAAGTGACATATCCAAACTTCGCCGGCTGTGACTCTACACATACCCTCTATCTTACTGTTAACCCTAAAACACCGGAGGAGTTCAGAAAAGACTCTATCTGCTCTGACTCACTTATCGTAATCGGTAAAGATACATTTAATACAGCTGGACATTATACCGTCTTCCTCCTCAACCAATATGGCTGCGATAGCGTCATAACAACAGATATTTGGGTGAACCAACGCTTAGATATGGAGATTGAAAACGATGGACAATTTACCGTCTGCGCAGACAACGGCTCTTTGGACATCGACTATACGATTATGGCAGGACAATTTGATACGGCGCGTATCGTCTTCTCGCCGGCTGCTAAAGCCGTCGGATTCAAGGACCTGTATATTACAGACCCGACTCTTACGACCTTGTCTATCCCTTATGCACCAACTACGCTGCCGGGACACTATAACGCAATCGTCGAGTTTATACAAACATGCTGTAAGACAACACAATTCAATATCACTTTTGATGTTAACTATGCCTCCGCAGTCGTTGAACAAAAGTGGAACGATGTCCTTACGGTTCTTAGCCCTAAGTATAATGGCGGATACGAATTTATTTCCTTCCAGTGGTATAAAAATGGTAAACCGATTTCGGGTGCCACCACCTCGTATCTGTACGAACCATTGGATACAACTGCCTATTATCATGTTGTGCTTACTCGCGGAGACAGTATCGCTGTGGCAACTTGTCCGGTTACTCCTGTGCTCAGAACAAGTGTAACGAAGTTCCCGACACTCGTACAAGCGGCACAACAGATATCTGCTAATATACCGGCTAAATCACAAATACGCTTCGTGACCGCTACCGGTATGAATTACTACCGAGAGACCTTCGAAGCTGGAGATATACATATTACCGCTCCTGCTACTCCAGGTGTTTATGTTGTCGAGATTACTCCCGAAAGCGGCGAACGAACTGCTCAACAACTTATTGTGCAATAACTAAATCCCAAGAATATGAAATACAGTCGATTCATAGTACTCACTATTACACTCTGCTTAACCACAATAGCTCAAGCTGTAACTGGTTACTCTTGCGACTTTGAGAACGCTGAGGATCGCGCACGGTGGACAATCAATCCGACTTCAAGCCCAACTATATATGAGAAATTGACTAATAAATGGTATATCGGCGAACTCGGTAATAATGACCCTAATGGTCACTATGGACTCTATATATCAGACGATAACGGAGCATCTAACCACTATAAAAATGATGGTTGCTGGAACTTCGCTTATGATACCGTTGCGTTGAGCCATCTCTCTACCGACGATAACTATACCATCGTCTTCGATTACTGCGGTATGGGTAACATAGCAAGTAACTTCGATGGTATTTACCTGCTATGGATTCCTATGACAGATCCCGATACAGGCGATTCGATACCTGTGCTCTCTGCTGCTATTCCCGGAGGATCAATTCCTACTATCTACAATAACTATGTTATTCAACTTCAACCTACTGCACTCATAGATTACGTCGGTGGTACAACAACGTGGAGACAGTGCGTCGCTACTATTCCTAATAAAAAGTGTGACGGCAAACCACACTATCTTGCTTTCGTCTGGACCAACACCTCTGCACAAGCACAGCAACCCG
>ONMT01000101.1 GCA_900319025.1 uncultured Bacteroidales bacterium | reverse complement strand
GAAGGCAGATAATACTTACTCGTTGTCACTTTAAGATGGCCTCCATACGCAATAGGACGTAGGTTCTGCACCAATCCCTTACCAAACGTACGCTGTCCTATTAGTGTGGCGCGTTTAAGGTCTTGCAAGCTACCACTGACAATCTCCGAAGCTGATGCCGAATTCTTGTCAACCAAAATAACGACGGGAAGATTAGGATAAGTAGGTTCAGCTTGTGTTATATAAGTGTTGTTAGCGGATTGAATCTTGCCTTTAGTGGAAACAACAGTCGTTCCTTTGGGCACAAAGTTGTTGACGATACGAATTGCTTCCTCGATAATACCACCGCCATTACTACGTAAATCAAAAATAAGTCCTTCAATGTGATGATTAGTCACTAAATCATTGAGTGCCTTGGCAAAATCGGCAGCAGAACCTTCTGTAAACTCGCGGAAACTGATATAGCCAACAAATAGATTGCCAGTACTATCTTTCGGGAACACAGTGTAATAGTCCACCGGCTCCATATGAATATCTTCGCGAGCAAATTCACGGTTTATGACTTGTCCGTTTCTTTCCAACTCGAGTTTGACTATAGAACCCGGTTCACCTCTTAGCAGTTGGCTTACGTCCGGCACTTTCTTATCTTTAACCGAAGTTCCGTCAACATAAATAAGAATATCACCTGATAGTACGTCATTTCGTTGAGCCGGTTTGCCCTCATAGGGATTAGCAATGATGACTTGGCTATCACGTTGTTGAATGATAGCACCGATTCCTCCGTATTTACCGGTAGTGAGCATACGAAGGTCATCGTCTTTCTTTTTTGGGAAATAGACGGTATAAGGATCCACTTTGCGTAACGCTTGGTTGATGGCCGTTTCTGTAATAGACTCATAATTGAGTGTATCCACATAGTTCATGTCCAATTGGCGCAGCACATCATTAAAAGTGGTCAGTGACTCCTCAATACGTCCTGTTCTTGTCTGTTGAGCATTTAACTGAATAAACAGCAGAGACAAGATTGAGAGTACTAATATGGATTTCTTGTTATTCATTTATCGAAGATGATTAGGTACATAAGCACTTACGTCCTTATTGTATGCATATAAATCGCGAACGAGTGTTGAACTTATATGCGCATATTCGGGGCGAGTGTAGAGTAGGATAGTCTCGATTCCACCGAGATCTTTATTCGCTTCGGCCATGTTCCGTTCATATTCGAAGTCTTGCACGCAGCGAACGCCGCGTAAAATAAATTGTGCATTTACTTCGCGAGCAAAATCAACTGTAAGACAATCGTATATCTGAACAGTAACACGAGGTTCGTCCTTAAAGATTTTGCGTATTGCTTCTTCGCGCTCTCGGATTGGGAATGTTTCTTTTTTGGTACTATTACGACCAATGCCAATTACGATTTCATCAAATAATTTAAGTCCACGATTAACAATGTCGTAGTGTCCGATTGTAAATGGGTCAAATGAGCCCGGAAATATTGCTCTCTTCATGATTTATAACTGGATAATTATACATTTCATATAGTTTTTCGCGCAGGAAGGCGTCATCTTTATTCGGTATATCAATTAGCGCAAGACGGCTGTTAATATACGCATCAAATTCTGTGCCACGCGGAAATATTTCATAACCTAAAAATATGTGTTTATCAATTTGTTCTGCAATTGTGCGCAACAATTCGTTGCGAGACAAAGATTCTAATTGTTCCCTATGTGCATCAATCCAGTGGTTGATACTGGGTGTCATTCGGAAGACAACATGTCCTTTTTCGCCCCAAATACCCGTCTTCATCGACACAATATCGTCTTTTGGGGACTTGCGCCAATGCGGATTATCACGCTTTAGTTGAAATTCGGCGGCTTTGAGGTAATCGCATGGATCGTACTCGTAGGATAGGGAAACCGGACAGATATTGAGTACTTTGAGTTGGTCTAATAATTCTCTGTTGTTGTTCGCTGAGAGAGTAAGCATCTTCAGAACAGCTGGTTGCGTGCGATCGTTACTGTCTTTAGCACGACCTTCTCGTTGTGCCATCCAGATTGATTTCCCATGTTTACGTATGTGCTGAATATATTCAGACATAAGTAGGGAACTCTGCATAATCTCTCGTGGTGTGCCATTCCGTTTGACCACAAAGGTACGTAAGAATCGGCATAGCGGCTCAATCCACCATTTGCCAAACAAGTTGTTGCCGATTCCGATATAGGGATGTTGGCAATATCGAGGAATAATCAAGCGTCCTAAAAAAGCAGCATCCATGACGATATCACGATGATTCGTCATATAGAATGCGCCTTTGCGGATGTCATGCTCAATAAACTTGCGGCTCTCCTTTGCGGACATCCCGGGCAGTTGCAGATATTCTAATTTCAGGCCCTTAGTTCTGGTTCGAGTAATATACCACAAAAAGGGCATAACGAATAGAAAATCTACTACGTACACTAATCCGCAGGAGTGGTAAGCTCGTATGTCTCTAAACTTGTCCATATTTTTCTAATGCGTCTTTCGAGGCTTCGCGATACGCCACCATCAGACCACCGGTGCCTAATAGTGTGCCGCCAAAGTAACGAACGACAATCACTAAGATATTATCTAATTTCTTTGCATCAATGGCACGAAGGATAGGGAGACCTGCTGTTCCATGCGGTTCGCCGTCATCTTTGGTGCGCCATAGATTTTCTCCTAAACGATAGGCATAGCATACATGCCGAGCGTCATGGTATTTTTTTTTGTACCAAGCAATTCGCGCTTTGGCTTCATCCTCGTTGGCGATAGGTTCTGCAAAAGCAAGGAACTTGGAGCCTCTGTCTTTATATATGCCTTCGGCTACTACCATTATTTGATGCCTAATTTCTTTTTAATAGGATCTGGAATAGCATTCTTATGCACTAAAATATCATTGGTCTTATATTGCATAAATGCTTCAGTTACGTACCAAATACCCTTGTAATCGGAGCGAGTAGTTCCCCAAGAGTTCTTAACCATATAATATTTCTTACCATTTTGGTCCTTAGCGATACCAAAGATTTGCATTCCATGGTCATCGGTGTTCTCCCAATTGTCGAAGGCTTGTTGACGAAGCTCTTGTGTGATAGTCATTTCTGGAAGAGGCTTCTTTGTCAGTTCATCTTTCTTCTCTTTATCGCTGAGTCCGAGCCAGTGCGCCATATCACTTCCCGTGAGGTCTGCGCCTTGATCTACATCAGGCACCTGTGCAATACCTTTGCGTGAGAAACCGAGTTCGCTTACATCAGCGCCCCAAGCAAGCGTATAACCATTAGTAATAGCGTAATCAATAATGGACATCATATCGTTGAGAGGAACATTA
>ONMT01000103.1 GCA_900319025.1 uncultured Bacteroidales bacterium | reverse complement strand
CGCACAAGGCGCCGAACTTGCCAATATGCGCTCTTTTGGCGAAGTCAGCCGGATGACGACCGAAATCATCCGTTCCGAGCGTTATACCGCCGAAGAACTTGCCGCAATGACACCCGAAGAGCGCGCGCATATAGCCGAACTCCGCCTCCGGTTGGAGAACTATCGTACCCGTTTCTATGCCCAGTTCAAGAAACCCGACCCGGAAGCGCCTTTCGAGAAAAAACTGCGTCCCGGCGCTTCCAAACTCTACCGCAAGCAGTACTCCAAACTCGACACCTTCATCCAGGCTCTCCTCCGCCAAAAATCAGCAATAAACAACTAAAAATCCCGCAAATCCTTGCACATGTGGGAATTTTTTTGTACCTTTGTACTCGAAACAAAAAGTCGCATTTATGAACGTCGAAGAGATACAGGATTTCTGCCTTTCGTTAGGCTCGGACGTAGAAGAGAAACTACCTTTTACCAAGTTCAAAAACGGCGAAGGAGTGCTGGTTTTCTATGTCTGCGGGCATATGTTTTGTTTCTTCGATCTGAATGATTTTCAGGTTATCTCGCTCAAGTGCCAGCCTGAACGGATTGATGAGTTGAAGGCGCAATATGATTGTGTCGGGAACCCCTATAACGAATCGCCCAAACACTGGATTGGTCTAGATCCGCGCACTTCGCCGGACGCGCTCACAAAAGACCTCATCCGCAATTCGTACGAGATTGTCAAAGCGAAATATAATAAGAAGAAATAAAACAGATGACGCGAGAGAAAGAGATTATACGAATCACCCTATGGGGTAGCGTGGTTAATGTGGCATTAACTGCCTTGAAGTTCGTGGCGGGAATCATAGGTTGCTCGGCTGCGATGATAGCGGATGCCGTACATTCGTTGAGCGACCTGCTGACGGATTTTGTGGTGCTTCTTTTTGTGAAGATCAGCAGTCGTCCGGCGGACAGTGAGCACCCCTATGGTCACGGTAAATATGAGACACTGGCCACTACTATCGTGGCTATTGCGCTCTTGGTGGCAGGTGGTGTCTTGGCGGCGGAGGGTGTGCAGAAGATAGTGAGTGCGCAGCACGGCGCGGAACTGGTGATGCCTGGTCGGATAGCCTTATGGGCGGCGCTCATCAGCATAGCAGCGAAAGAAATCATCTATTGGCTTACGGTCCATGTCAGCCGTCGTGTCAACTCACCGGCTCTGGAAGCCAATGCCTGGCACCATCGCACAGACGCGTTGTCGTCGGTAGCTACGGCGGTCGGAATAGGCGGAGCGTTGTTGTTCGGCGGTCAATGGGCTATTCTGGATCCGATAGCCGCTGTGCTGGTAAGTATCTTCATCATCGTCACAGCCGGCAAACTGCTGCATGAAGCCGTACAGGATTTGATGGAGAAACGTTTGCCGGAAGAAGTGGAGCAACAGATCCGCGAGATCGTAGCACAGGACAGCGAGATGAGCGAGATGCACCATCTCCGTACGCGCCGTGTGGGCAATGTGTACTCGATTGAGATGCACTTGCGCATGCATGGAAACGTGTCGCTATACGAGGCGCACAGGCATAGTGTCCTTCTGGAGCAAAAACTGCGTGAACGTTTCGGCGCAGCGACGATGATAACCATCCATCTGGAACCGCTCAAAGCCAATGGCGTTTATTTACCCGATTAATAGAACTGATAGCATATGAGTAAGTTTCGTGCAATAGCCGGCTATGTGCTCGGCGGAGTGATGTTCGTGGTGTTGTTGCCGACGATCATGTGGTTGGCATCAGGTATGCCGGCATTGGAGCATATCGGCGTGTGTCGCGCATCGATAACAGGTGTGCTGATTATCGGCGGTTTGGCTCTCAGTATATGGACGATCGTGTATATGAAACGTCGCGGCAAAGGCAATCCGATGGACGCTTTTAATCATGAGATAGGTCCGCGCACCCAACATCTAATGGTGGATGGACCGTATCGGCTCAACCGCAATCCTATGTTGACGGGGACGTTCATCTATCTGCTCGGTTATATCGTGTGGCTCTGGACGTGGCAAGCTTTGCTTGTTTGGGTTATCTTCGTGGCTATCATGATAGTACAAGTACTGAGCGAAGAGAAACGGCTGCGCCGTGATTTCGGCGAGGAATATGAAGCTTATTGCCGCCGTACCGGCCGGTTTCTGCCATGGACATGTAAAAAATGAACTTCCAAATTTTCGGCAGCGAAAAAGCCCCGACGTTATTGCTCATTCCCGGATTGGGAGTGTCGTACGAGATATGCCTTCCTCTCATTCGTTTGGCGGAAGAGCGGTTTCGTATCATAGCCGTGGAGGTGGACGGTTTTACGCTTGGCAAGCACACACGCTTCACCTCTGTGGACGACCAAGCTTCGCAAATCATTGCCTATGTGCAAGCGCATTGCGACGGACATTTGGATTGTGCCTATGGTCTGTCGCTTGGCGGCAAAATCCTATCACGTATCTTGGAGCGCAACAAACTAACCATTGACCATGCCATCCTAGACGCAGCTCCTTTGCTGCCCTTGCCCAATTGGCTTGTCAATCCTTTGCGACACTATCAGGCAATCAACGTGTGGACATGCTACCATTGGACGGGATTTTGGAAAGCAGTCTTCCGCAGTCACTATTTCGATGTGCTCCTCGACGAGTGCAAGAAGATTTGGCCGTGGGGTGGAAGACAAGCCGTCTTAGATGGCTACAAGTCCGTTTATACCAATAAGTTAGAATCAATCTCCGGCAATGACATCCATTTCTGGTATGGCACGAAAGAAGCGTTTGTCGCCAAACCGCAAGCGAAACATCTCCTTTCGCTTTATCCCAAGGTACATGTCGAGATTTTCGAAGGCATGAACCACGGTCAACTCCTTATTGACCACCCTGAAGAAATAGTCCAACGAATCATTCAAATAACACAATAGCACAAGTGCCAATTAATTAAAATAAACATTATATATGGAAGGAGGACCGCTCCTGTCCGTGAAGTGAAGTTTTAAAATAGACAAACTACAATCATGACCCGCAAAGAAACAATCATAGCAGCTATATTGCTGATAGTCTTTGGTACAAGCATGCATTTTGTGCATCACGTGCCGTTCTTCAACCATTT
>ONMT01000106.1 GCA_900319025.1 uncultured Bacteroidales bacterium | reverse complement strand
ATACGTTGAGAGAATTTCTGCATACTCGTTAGATCCTCCTGCTTAAGTTCGATGATTTCCTTCTGACCGCGCATGTTGGTCAATTCGAAGATACGTACGGCGTTGATAGAGTCGCGGATATGGAAGAGTGGACGGAGGACGAAGTTCGACCATGAGAACATCTTACCATCTGCGCCCAGCGAGACGTAATGGTTATCCACTTGTTGGAAACCGTAATGTTCCAAAAGGTCTTGGTTGGAGGGCGTTGAGGTATCACGCAACTGCGCTTCCGTCTTGCGTTGCACAGCGGCACGAACGGCTTTATTCCAAGTGCTACGACCAGGTACAAGCTTGATGAGTTTGTCGATATACAGGTTACGCTCATGCTCCTGATCGCATAGTGCAACGACGTTGGCAATGTCATCAATTATGGAGATACTAACCTCTGCATCACCGGCATCCAAGATACGCTTGTCTGCGTACCAGATGACGAAATCTTCTTCGGGTAACTCGTTGAAGATACGCTCGTTCTTGCAATACGAATCGGGATCATTCTTCTGACCATCGGCGCCCAATGGTATCTCACGGACAACCACTTTGAAACCTGCGGCCATCGCGTTACGACCGGTCATCATCACTTTCTTGATACCCGTGCCGTAATGCTCGGAGATATTGTGCCGATCGGCGTCCGGCAGGAAGCACAAAGTGGTAGCGTAGCGTTTGAGAAGGTCGAGTTGTTGACTTGTCCAATCAGAACCAAGCGAAGCCACCGCATTGTCGATGCCGATAGATTGCAGACGAAGGACGTCCGGCGCTCCTTCGACCAGATAGAAACGACCTTCTTTGGCGGCTGCAGGCCATGCTTGCTCAATGCCGAAGATGGAGTTGCTTTTCTGATAGAGCACGTTATTGGACGTGTTGAGATACTTGGGTGTGTTCTCATCGTTCGACATCGTACGCGCGGTATATCCAATAATACGATTGTATTTGTTCCGGATAGGAATCATGATACGACCACGGAAGAAGTCGAATTCCTGATGCGTTTTGTCCGAGTGTTTAAGCAGCCCCATCGACTGGAGCAATGGCAAAGAAAGTGCTTCCTTTTGTGCGTATTTCTGCAAGCCTTCCCAAGCATCATAGGCATAGCCTATACCGCTTTCTTCAACGAGGTCGATGCCCCAGCGATCGGAGGCGTACTCATAAGCAGCACGAGCTTCCTCGTCTTGGTTATGGATGTTCGCCACGTAGTACTTCTGAACGACCTCGTAAGCAATCAACATGGACTCACGTTGTTTGTCCTGCTCTTGCTCCTCAGGAGTGCGTTCGCGGGTATCTTCCTCGACAGGGATGTTATGCTTCTTCGCAAGGAAACGAACAGCCTCGATGAATGAAAACTTCTCCTTTTTCTCAATGAAGGAGATGGCGTCACCGCCTTCGCCGCACGCGCCAAAGCAATGCCACGTGTTGCGCACCGGATCAATATGGAAAGACGGCGTCTTTTCATTGTGCAACGGGCAGCAGCACTTGAATTTACGTCCGGACGATTGGAGCGTGGCATAATCAGAGACAACGTCTTTGATATTCACCTGCAATCGGACTAATTCTATTGTGCGATTTGATAGCATATTAGTTTAGGATTTTTAGAGGGTAATAGAAAGTTGGAACATGTCCAACTCTCTACATGGATTAAGAATTAAGGTGTTGCTTTGCATAGTACTTTTCGACGAACCGCTGCTGCGCACGATCCTCGTTACGATAGTGATTCAGGATTTGGTTGATAACCTCGTCCTCCAACTTGGTTACATTCGCATGCTCGCACTTGTAATAGAAAGTAGAATTACTCCATCCTGTACGCTGCATGACTACACGTTTGAACTGGCGTCTCCGACTGCCGGTCAATTGAAGATAATAACGTTTAAAGGTTTTCATATAGGTTGGTTTTTAGTTAATTTGGCTTAAAAATGCTAATTTTGCATAAAATTTGCGTATTATATTTGCGTATTTGCAATTTTTGTTGTACTTTTGTGGTGCAAAATTAGTGCTTTTCGGTGACATACCCAACGAATTTAGCATTAAATGCGTATTATTATAGCATTTTAGTAATTATAATACGCAGATGCGCACTATAATTACTTTTTGAAACAAAAACCTATGTACGACGGAGATGCAATCAGGCTTTTATTAGCCAAACAGAAGAAGTCACAGCGAGACTTATCTATGGCTGTGACCGGTAAACCCAACAGTAGTTTGCATAACCTTTATAAGAATCCTACGGCCTCGACAATAGAGAAGGTTGCAGACTTCTTTAATGTAACTATCGACTCCCTGTTTGTTCGTACGCGTCAACCGATTGATTACGCGACGGAGACAGATATGGAGAATGGCTATCTGAAGAAGCTAATCCAATATCAAGAGACCACCATCAATGCTTCGCAATTATTGGATGACGCCAACAAGTACATGCTGGAGCAGTTAAAGCATCGTGTGGCAGAACTGGAGAGCCGGTTGAAATATATTCAGAATCATCCGGAGGCTATTGGTGAGTTAGAGCCGCTACCGGAGTTCAATTTGATTGTTCCCTATGCACAAGGTGTAGGGGAAACACAAGTATATACAAACCTTACAGAGAAACAGAAACGTGAGGCAAAGGCACGCGCCAAGATTCATAAGAAGTACCAGAAAAAAGTTATTGAACCTCAGATTAAAAAAGATTTAGAGGATGCTGGGCAATAACTCCTTTTAAAAATATATGTGCGCGCGTCGCGTATATACGTGCGTGCGAGGATTTTGCGAATCTGGTAAAATGGCTGTTCAAACCATTAGGACGCTTCGATGATGTGGAGAAGACGAAAAGTATAC
>ONMT01000107.1 GCA_900319025.1 uncultured Bacteroidales bacterium | reverse complement strand
GCCCAATTCGGCTTCTATCTGCGCGGTCTTGAGACTATTTGCGGCTTTCAGATCCACATCATGACGCAGAATAACGAAATGTCCGGCAATACGCACACCTTTTTGCACGGCTTTGCAGTAATCTTCAAACGTGAGCGACTTATAACCGGCAGCATGCAAAGCAGAGAGTAATTGACGATAAGTATGCAACGTGAAATCTTTCATTATTTATATATCTCGTTTAAGCTCTTTGCCAGACGTACTCCGGCAATAAACAGTTGTTTGTCCAAGGTATCTTTCCAGCGGTATGCATAGTGATAAGTATTTGTATCGCCAAGATCTTGATACGCATAGATAGCCGAAGTGATGTGATAGTTATTGATTGTCAGTTCTTCCTGCGTCATCGTTTCAATAGCCTTTCTTTCGCTACCAAAACGGTCTATGAGCATCTGCGCATACTCTGTATATGAATAACCGCGGAAGTCTATCAAGTTCTCGTCCCAAATGCGATGCAGATTCGTTGGAGTGCCGAACCACTTGAGTTTGATCGTGTTGCCGCCTTTATCCTCAAGGTGTCCCATGTGCATCGGACAATATCTGTCGCCGGATATATGCGCAAAGAAGCGAAGTGCGTCAAAGTTCGTTTTATCGTCCTTTAGCAGCACAGTCAAACTATCCAAAGCACGGAACATATTTCCTCCAACAGCAGGATAGTCGGTCAGCATATTAGCTACTTGCTCATCCGTCAAACCGGCTTCCATGTCCTGGAAGTGCCAATCAAAACTATTTGGATAGATGGTATCACTCTTAATCTCGTCCGGCCAGTTCGCCCAGAAAACGAGTCCGCTTTTGCCTAATACTTTGTCCACCTGCTTAACGGCTTTCTTGTTCATGTAGGCATAGGCGATTTTAGCAATAATTCGATGTCCTTCAGGGCCCCAGGCAAATGATGGAATAGACAGCAAGACCGAGAAGATAATGACTATGATTTTTCTCATATTAACGTTTCAAAATAGTTGCACTTTGTGGTGCTACAGTTACTGTTTCTTGATATTCAGGCAACGATTGGCAATCCACTACTCCATTCTCAACTACTGCCTTATAGCGTTCGTTTGTCGGCAGATTCATTGTGATTGGATGGCGATTAGCATTGCATATAACCACGATATCATTCCACTCGTCTCCGCCTGCATTATCTTTGATTCGATAAGCTACAACCAAATCTTCCGCATCGAGGAACTGCAAGTGTTTGCATACCAATTCGGCATCACCAAGTCGGAAAGCCGGATGTGCTTTACGCAGGGCGATAAGACCGGCGTAGTAATTGAATAAGTCTATATTCTTCGCCTTGAGCGACCAATCGATGGCGTTGATAGAATCTGGGCTGCAATAACTGTTATGCACGCCTTTCTTGTCTCGCATTACTTCTTCTCCACACCAAATAAATGGAATACCTTGTGAGGTCAGAACAATCGTTTGTGCGAGTTTATCGAGTCGTTTGAGTTCGTCGTCCTTAATAACGCCTTTGCCTTTTTCCGGCACTACGCAAGAGCGCAGACGGTCGGTAAGCATCATATCGTCGTGGCAAGAAGCATAGGCTATCATCTGCGTTGGTTGCATAGCCCATGGCTCGCGGCTGTAGTTCACTTTCTCCATATCCACCTGCGGATGACGGATGGCACCTGCAACGCCGAACTTAATACTCTCTTCACAACCGACTTTGCCTGCAAGGAAACCGGGGTCTTTATCGTTAAAGCACGAACCGCGCAAGCCGTCGCGTAACTCATCGGAGAAAGCACCAATACCTTTCAGTCTTGGCACATTCGCTTTCATTGGCCGAATCGATTCATCAGTAAGTGGAGTCTCCGCTGCCCATCCTTCGCCATAGATGATGATAGACGGATCTATTTCGTCCAACATCTTACGTATCTGGCGCATGGTTTCGATATCGTGAATAGCCATCAAATCAAAGCGGAAGCCATCGAGATGGTACTCTTCAGCCCACCAGCGAAGTGATTCGAGCATGAACTTACGCATCATCGGACGTTCGCTGGCAGTCTCATTTCCGCAACCGGAAGCGTTGCCTAAAGAACCATCCTCACGAGTACGATAAAAGTAATCGGGACAAGTGAGCGTAAAGTTCGAATTGCCGACATCAAACGTATGGTTATATACTACATCCAAAATAACGCGAATGCCTGCTGCGTGAAGGGCTTGAACCATTTGTTTGAACTCCTTAATACGGCAAACAGGGTCATACGGATCGGTGGAATAACTACCATCAGGCACATTATAGTTCACCGGATCATAGCCCCAGTTGTATTTATTAAGTGCCAATTGCGTCTCATCTACAGAGCCATAATCATAGGAAGGCAGAATCTGCACATGCGTTACGCCTAATTGTTTAAGATGGTCTATTCCGGTCGGTTGTCCGTCTTTAGTCATTGTTCCTTCTTCGGTCAGGGCAATAAACTTTCCGCGATGACTTATTCCGGAAGAAGGATGAATACTAAAGTCGCGATGATGCATCTCATACACAATTGCATCAGCCGCTCTATTCAGTTCAGGACGCTTATCTTCTGCCCATCCTTCGGGATTTGTCTCCGACATTTCAACAATGGCACCACGATGTCCATTTGCGCCGACTGCTACTGCGAAGATACCCGGCGTTTCTTTCAGCTCCCACTTCGTATCACTTTGGCGCGCAAGGAAAGTATAGAAGTATCCTTTCCAATCGCCTATTACGGACG
>ONMT01000108.1 GCA_900319025.1 uncultured Bacteroidales bacterium | reverse complement strand
TTCATCACCATGGTATCTGGTGGGTATGAATTTCATTGTGCCGACCGGTATACCCGCTATCCGGCTTACTATTTACAACAATGTGACCAATGGTAACGGTAATGACTTCGCGCTGGATGATATCGAGATCCGTCTTTGCATGACGCCTGACACCATCCTCACGGACACGACGGTGTGCGACACCCTTAGCCGGATCACATGGCACGGAAAAGAGTTTGCCATCACCGATACCTTACGCGACACTCTTCGTAGCTCTTGTGGTTTTGACAGCATATACTACATGATGCGCGTGGAAACGGAACATTGTGAATCGCCTTGCCCCGAAATGCACTACGCTACGCGTGATACTACCGTCTGCGACACCCTTATGCCTTTCACGTGGCACGGACTGCTGTTCAATAAACCCGGTTCACAAACCATATTACTGAAGGATGAACAGGGTTGCGATAGTATAGAGATTGATTACACGTTAAGCACATTCCATTGCGAAGACTTTTGTCTGGAAGGAAAATTGCTTTTTAGAGAAGACTTCGGTGGCAACGCCCCTAACGACCCGGATGTGTCGTGCATAAACAATCCGAGTATTCTGTACCGAAATGGATGTAATACCACCGGCAGGTTACCTGAAGGCTATTATCGTTTAACGAAGAAAGATCAAGGCTATTACAATCATCAGTGGGTAGATCGTGAAGACCACTCATATCCGAACGATGCTTCTCGCGGATACTTTTTAATGATTGAAGGTGCCAATAACCATCTATTCTATAGTACTTTTCTGTCTGGAGGTGCAGAAGGTGATGTGTTATCTTTTTCGGCCTATGTTATTAATCTGCACGACAATATCCACGATGGTGAATATCAGTTGCCGAAGATATTGATTCAATTGATTAATTCGGACACACAAGAGGTTCTTGCCAACTGCATTCCCTCAGAAATGCCCATAGCAACGCACTCTGAAATGTCCAATTGGCATATCGTCGGCACGAATTTCACCTTGCCGACTGACCTTAGTGCTATAGAGGTGAATATGTATGCTTATATGCATGGTCATGAAGGGAATGATTTCGGTATTGATGATATTGAGTTACGGCTGTGCCAAATACCGCAGGCAACTCGTGTGGACACAATCATTTGCGACACTATTGATGCTATCACATGGAGGAATAAGATCTATCCATTGAAAAATGAATTACGCGACACGGTATATGATAGTAGTGGGGCAGATAGTATTTATTACATATTGAATGTAATTATGGAACATTGTTGCCCGGAAATTAAAGAGAAAACAATAACCATAGGAACTCTATGTGATACCTTGCTCCCGTATACTTTGTATTTTAGAGATACAGTACTGACTTTTAAAATGGCAGGAGATCTCCTTCTGGAATTTCAGCACCCCCAATGGGATTGTATAGATTCTATTTATACCCTCCACCTTGATACCATCCATTGTGAGCGGTTATATGACATCATAGTCAACAAATACAACTGGCAACTACTCTGCGACAATGTGGCTTTGCGGAACTTTTTCCCCGAACTGACAGCGACGGCGTTCCAGTGGTACAAGAACGAGCAGGCGATACCCGGTGCAACGGGCGATGACTACTCCGAGCATAACGAGTTGCGGGGCGTGTTCCAGCTGAACGTTCACCTGAACGACGGCCGCAGCATCTGGTCCAATATCATCGAGATAGAGGGTCCCGAAGACGCACCTGCGCGGGTGCAGATATACAATAGTCAAGGTATGCCTGTGAGCGAGGGACAGATGACGCGCGGCGTCTATCTGTACCGCTACGAGAAAGGCGAAGAGCGATGGACAGAGAAGAAGATCGTGCTATGAGGAAGATAGGAGTTGTCATATTGCTGCTTTTGCCTATGTGTCTGCACGCCGAGCATGTGTTCGAGATGGGTCTGCACGGTGGTGTCGCCGGATGGAACGGAAAGACGGAGTATGTAGATAGACGCGTCGGGGCACAAGGCGGTGCGCACGTCTATTATGACTATTTCTCGTCCCACGTGATCGGTTTTCGTTTGGGCGTGACGATCGACATGCATAACGCTTCGTTCGGCAAGACGAACTATGAGGACACCTACTCGACCATCGACGTAGAGGACGAGCAGATGGATGTCATTTATTCGATCAACGACCTCAACGAGCGGTACACGACATACTCGGTCGGCATCCCGCTGCAGATTGCGCTGACGGCAAAGGGTTTTCATTTCTTAGCGGGCGCGAAAGCAGTCTTTCCGCTGGCAAACAGCTGGAAGCAGTCCGTCCGGCACGCGGCGCTTGCCGTCTATTATCCGGACTACGACAATATCGTCGAAGAGTCGTTCCCTTTAGCCGCTTCGCGGGATTTTGAGATGACGCAGACAGGTCGATTGACGCTGCCGACCGTACAATGGTGGGCGGCGATAGAGGCAGGGTACGCCATTCCTATCAATAATTGGGCTACCAACTACCGCTCGTATATCATGGTAGGCGCATATTTCGACTATTGTTTCAGTAAGCATAAGGCGGCGCAGAGCGAGGCGGAGAGCCTGATCATGCTCAGCGACACAAGGGACGGTTTTCCGCTACAACGGCTGCTCACGCCGGTGATGGAGGCCAACCGTCAGGGCTGCAAGCTTGTCCGTGAAGCCGCCCTTTTCGACGTAGGCATCAAGATCTCCTACGCCATCTCCCCATACGACCGCGCCAGCCGCAG
>ONMT01000109.1 GCA_900319025.1 uncultured Bacteroidales bacterium | reverse complement strand
TTTGAGGTAGTGGAGTCTGTCAACTCCAAACTGAGCGTAGGAGACACGTTCGTCTCCACTTTCTTCCTGACAGGTCAACCGCTTTTTATAGACCAACTTGTCCTCACAGGGCATACCACCGTTTCCTATGTCGCCGGCAATAACGGCGGCCTCCAATCCGTCACCCTCTTGATATAACAAGAAGCAACAAGAAGTAATAAGAATTAGTCGTATATCAAATATTTGTTGTACTTTTGCAGCGGAATTCCGAAGGAGTTCCGCTGATTTGTTTATTAATCCTTAAAAAACATTACAACAATGAAAACTAAAACTTTTGTTTGGCTATGTTTAGCCCTCTTTATTTGCTCCGCTTGTGAGCGTGAATCCATCAAACCGGATGATCCGACTACATTCACCAGTTCCTCTATTGTGGGTATTTGGGCTTGTATTGCGTCCGATAATCTGACTTATGACATATTTACCGGACAACAGAGTTACCATTGGGACTACGATCCCAACGCACAAACATACGATGTTCTGTGGTACTTTGATATCAAAAGTGATTCAAAAGTACAATATGTGGAACGCACGGGAGAAAATAAGGGAGAGTATCGCAAATCAGATGGATACTTACATATCCCTGCTAATTCAAAATGGAGAACCTTGGTGGACGCCAACTATATCTTCGATCAGGAACACCAAGCTATCAGATGTCCGAGTGGAAAGATTATGGGCTTTACCTTAGAATCTACAGCGGAGTTTCTTGGAAGTGATACTATTTTCTATGTAAAAAGAAAAGCTTTAGACGAAGCAGTTATCTATGACAATACTGGATGGATCAAAAGCCAGTATGTTGTTCGCGTGAAAGGCATCAAGAATGATTTGTAGCCAATCCTTGAGCTAAGTAGTACATTCCGAAAGTATGTGATTTGCGTGCGCGAAAGCAAAAAAATCGACAAAAAACATAAATTATTTTGTGTAATTCAATTTTTTGTTGTATCTTTGCAAGCGATTAGCAGCGGCTAATGTTTCGCGCACGCGAACATATATATTTTTACTGACGAACCAATCATCTATGCAATAAGTCTGGCAGCTTATAAACTACGAATAAGATTGGCAAGCGTCGGTACGTACTTCGGTATGTACTGCTTTTGCTTTTTTATTCGTGGGTTATGCCAGACACCCTGCATAGAAAAGCATAAGCAGTATTTTTTTGTACCTGCTTCTGATACCATGTGCTCTTTGAAATATTGGATTACCGTAAAAAGGTCGAAAGTTGAAACAATCGGAGCAAAAATGCAAAATTATTCGGAGTGAAATTATTAAAAAGTTCGGAATAAAATTACAAAAATCTTCGGAATTATTTGCGCATATCAAGTTTTTGTTGTACCTTTGTAGCGATTTTTAAACGATATACGTATGGAATACCTTGAACGAATTGATGACGAGTTGCTCAAACGCAAATTACGCAGTAGTGCAGCAGTGCTAATTGAAGGCCCCAAATGGTGTGGAAAAACCTCGACAGGTGCTCAGTTAGCTAAGAGTATCATATATATCCAAAATCCGGACCAACGCGCCATGTATCGCAAAATGGCAGATACGCAACCTTCGCTGTTATTGGAAGGCGAAACACCACGGATGCTCGACGAATGGCAGACGATTCCGGTCCTGTGGGATGCTGTACGATTTGCAGCAGATCAACGGCAACAGATGAATCAGTTCATATTAACCGGTTCAGCAACACCTCTGGATGAAGAAGAGAATGAAGAGATGGAACATACCGGTACAGGACGAATCGCACGTCTGCGTATGCGACCAATGAGTCTGTGGGAGTCGAAGGAGTCGCGCGGACAAGTGTCGCTCAAAGCACTCTTCGATGGTACACAGCAGATGGGACTCTTCGAAAGTCCGCTTACGATTAAGGACATCGCTTATGTCATGTGTCGAGGCGGCTGGCCGGGTGCTTTGTCATTGGACAAAGAGGACGCTTTGGAGGTGGCGGTTAATTTAGTGGATGAACTGGTGAACACGGATGTCAATCGTGTGGATGGTTCCGAAAAAGATCCAGACCGAGTGCGTGCGGTGTTACGCAGTTATGCGCGAAACATCTCCACTATGACAGCCGCTACTACGATCATGGCTGATGTGCGCGCGAACGATATCTCTATCACCGACAAGACGCTTACCAGTTATTTGAGAGCGTTGCGTCGACTGTTTGTCATCGAGGATGCTAAGGCATGGCAACCGTCGTTACGCAGCAAGACTGGCATCCGTACATCCCACAAACGCCATTTCGTAGATACAAGCCTGGCAACAGCGGTATTAGAACTGAATCCGACAAGCGTGTTAGAGGACTTTAATCTGTTCGGATTCTTGTTTGAGGACTTTTGTTTGCGTGACGTGCGTGTCTATACTGATGCACTACGCGGAACCGTCTATCACTATCACGATAACTCTGATTTGGAGTCTGACTTGATCATCCGTTTGCACGATGGCCGTTGGGCTGCGGTGGAAGTTAAAACCGGTAGCAAAGAGATTGAAGATGCCGCACAAAACCTGACGGAGTTAGCCAAGCAAGTAGATACATCCAAGATTGGTCAACCGGCATTCTTGATGGTTTTAACCGGCGGACAATACGCCTATCGCAGAGACGATGGCGTATATATCATTCCCATCGGTTGTCTAAAGCCATAAATAGAATAATTTAGATTTAATAA
>ONMT01000110.1 GCA_900319025.1 uncultured Bacteroidales bacterium | reverse complement strand
GTTTCATCTCCTGAATCTTGTCAAACTCGTCTTTGAGATCATCCAAGAAAAGCGGGTCAATGACCTTATGGATATTCTCAATACTCGTATAGTGCATACCACCGCTACGACGCGTCTCGGGGTTCAGCGTGCTCTCAAAGACAGCGCCGAAGATGGTAGGCGAGATCTCGCTCCAGTCGAAATCGGCTGATGCATCCTCCAAAATGAGCTGCTTGAGTTCGTCGGTAAACTGCGGAATCTCTATCGTCTTATCCGAGAACAAACCGCCATTGACATAAGGGAAGGCTGCCAGATCGTCCTCCAGATATTTATCGCGCTCAGCAAGGGGCGTATCCAGTACCTCGAAAAGATCCACCAGGGCGCGGCGTAGTTTCTGCGAAGGATAAGCATTGAGGTAGTCATGGAAAGCTGTACGGCTGTTGAACAGTCCGGCATCCTCGGCATAGAGGCAGAACACCAAACGGACGCAGAGAATATTCAGCGAACGGAGTGTTTCGGGGTCATCTGCTCCGTACTGCTCTAATAACTTATCATAGATAATACCGACCAAATTACCGGCTTTGACAGAAACCTCCATCTCGCGCTTCAGATGCTCATTGCCCTCGTCCACGAGGAACTGCAAGCGATAATACTCTTTTTCGAGATCTTTCAATTGAATCTTCTGTGGTTCTCCGTTGGGCTGTTCCATGTCATAAACCCAGAACTCCGCGAAATTACAGGTTACAATCCAACGAGGGCGTTGGCTGTACGGTAGTTCGGCAGCATAGCGTTTGGCTTGCTGAAACGGATTGAGCACAGATCCGTCGGATTGTTTTATTCCTTCAGCGAGATTCTTGCCCAACGATTTCTGTTCAATCATAACCTTGGTAGAAGGAATGAAACCGTCGATGAAAGAAGTATGGTCTAATTTGACTTGCTGCTCGAAAAGCAAGAATGAATCGACATGTTCAATGCCGAATACCTCTGTAAGCAAAGTAGTCCAAAACTTTTGGCTTTCACCTTTCTCGTATCCTTTACCTTGCCATCTTTCTGCAAATTCTTTTGCTGCTTTTTGCTGTTGTACAGGAACCATATTTTCAATTTAATATCATTTGTGGAGTATAGCGGACTCGAACCGCTCACCTCGACACTGCCAGTGTCGCGCTCTAGCCAGATGAGCTAATACCCCATCAGTCCCGAAGGACTATTCAACGATTATGTAATAGCCTTTTTGACGTCCCTCTAAACGACGAATAATACCATGCTCGCGAAGGAAAGCAAGTTCTCTTTCTATAGTGCGTCGACCAACTTTTGCCTTTGCGACAATATCGTCCACTTTCAAACCGCCATCCTTTCCGCCATTCTTTCCGCCAAACTCGCGCACAATAGACACTATAAGTTGCTGTCTATCAGTGAGTTTCAAACCGCCATTCTTTCCGCCATCCTTTCCGCCACTATCTATCAAAGTGCCATCTGTCAACTTTAGGTTTACATTATTCCTTTGGAATGTAACCAGGACACCTCCTTGTTTGGATTCGATTGTCGGTTTTGGCAGACCTGCAGCTTGGAAACCGTCGCAGATTTTCTTCCAGCCTCGCCCCCACGACTCAATAAAACCGGCTTTGAAGAAAACATACGCCAAATTCTTGTTGCGCGGATAGGATGCGTGGTTAGCCTCGATATTTTCCGGAGTAATGGCAGCGGGTAAATCACCGTCATTCCATATCTCCACATGGTGATCCCATATACGCATTTGTATCTGAGGACCTAAATAGTCCTTATGACAAATGGCATTATACAAGATCTCGCGCAACGCATCTTCCGGAACCTCCAACTGCTCTATACGTTGCATGCCTTCGTAGTGGATAGGCATGGTAAGGAACTTATCTTTGAGCATCCATACCACGCGGTCTGCCATTTGGATGATGCTGCATTCAATCATCTCCTGTGACGAAAGGTCCGCTACATCGGTATGGAAGCGACCAATCTTGAACTCCGTTCCGGTAAAAAATCTTCCGGGGGTCTTGCAGAACAACAGCAGCGCAGCGTTCTTCAAGTGCCCTTCTTCATCCATCAAATGCAAATTCTGCAGTACGGTAGCGGTTGGAGCATTGGCTTCTGACGGATCAAGACGACCGGCTTCAATTCCTTTACGCAAGAAATAGTCAATAGCTTCGCGATCCAAATCATCTATCGTTGCGCGTTCATGCACCATATCATCCCAAGAGCGTCCCATCTTCTTGAGAACAAAGTTCTGCAAAGCTGCGCCATTCAATTCCTGCAAGGTGCTTCCTGAACGAACATAATATTTGCCCTTATAACTGATGGGCACATTGCTCGGTACTACATCAATCTCTATGTAATCTTTCCCCTCCTTGTTGATAAGGTTCACTTCGGCTACTATACCGAGGAAAGAAACTACTTTGTTCGGTATATCTTCAGACAGTTTGTGAGCGTTTTCTATACCGCATACCTCGCCTTTGTCGTTCACACCGATATAGAGTTTGCCGCCTTGTGCATTGGCAAAGCCGCATAGCCATTTGACATACTCATCACGCCAGGACT
>ONMT01000111.1 GCA_900319025.1 uncultured Bacteroidales bacterium | reverse complement strand
TTTTTTGGTGGTGTACTTGAAAAAAATTTGCACATTTCATTTTTTTGTTGTATCTTTGCACGATTTTTTACAATAACTACTATGAAACAATCCGGTAGCAATCGTATCTACTCCCGCGAATGTGACCCGTGCGGATACTCCTTCATCCGAGTTCAAGGCACTTCGCAAACCGAAAATCATGCTTTTATCACTATGGCAAGGCATTTTCGCGCGCTCAACCTGCCCGTGCCTGAAATCTATACAGTCAGCCAAGATGAGATGACATACACCCAGCAAGATTTGGGCGACACCTTATTATTTGACTATATACGTAGCGGACGAGAGAATGGTGATTGGACAGAAGAGCAAATCTCTATGCTCGAAAAGACAATGCGCCAACTCGCCCATATTCAAGTCGAAGGGGCTAAAGGTATGGATTGGTCGGTATGCTACCCCATTCCGGCTTTTGACCGAAAGAGCATTTTCTGGGACCTCAATTACTTCAAATATAACTTCCTCAAGCTCACTGGGATTGATTTCTCCGAACCGGAACTGGAAAACGAATTTGAGAAACTCGCAGACGCACTCTTGGAAGTCCCATGCGACGTATTTATGTATCGAGATTTCCAAAGCCGTAATGTGATGATTCATGATAACGAACCTTATTTCATTGACTTTCAGGGAGGTAGACGCGGACCAATCTATTACGATGTTGCTTCGTTCCTATGGCAAGCCAAAGCCAATTATCCGCAATCGCTACGAGAACATCTGCTGGAAGTCTATTTTGACGAACTGATTTCGCTCCATTATCAGTATCAGATATTTAATGTTTATCATCACTTAGCTATTTTTGTGCTCTTTCGGACGCTACAAGTGCTCGGCGCTTATGGATTCCGAGGACTTTATGAGCACAAGCAGCATTTTATCGACTCCATTCCGTTTGCGATAAAGAACCTCAACGAGCTTTTCGACAACGAAGCACCAAACGGACTTTTCGACAGAAACACCAATCTGAAAGCGGAGTTCCCACTCCTCTACATCCTTTCCACCGAATTACGCAAAAAGTGCGAGCGCATTGCGAGACCCTGCCCTGACGCCGGCTCCACCTTGACTGTGGACATATTGTCTTTCAGCTTCAAGAAAGGCTTACCCGAAGACCCGTCCGGAAACGGTGGTGGGTACATCTTTGATTGTCGCAGCACGCATAACCCCGGAAAGTACGACGAGTATAAACAATTAACCGGCCTTGATCAGCCGGTCATTGACTTTCTGGAGTCGGATGGCGAGATACTCACCTTCCTCGAACACGTCTATGCTTTAGTGGATCACCACGTAGAACGATTTATCGAACGAGGATTCACGCACCTGCAAATTGCTTTCGGTTGCACGGGTGGTCAGCATCGCAGCGTCTATTCGGCAGAAGCAACGGCTAAACATCTGCGCGCTAAATATCCCGGAATCAAGCTCTGCGTGACGCACCGAGAACAAACTAACGGCTAAGTCGAGCGCGCAGTTCCCACGTGCGGATTCTGTCCTTGTACCAGTTATTGCGGTTCATTGCCACAATATCGCAGTTCGCATCCGAATTATCTTCCCAGCGACGGCAGTTATACACCACGTCGTATATTCGTCCAATCTTATACTCGCGACTCAAGCGCAAACCTACCGCATAATCTTCTCCGTACTTCGTAGTCGGGAAGTTAATCTCCTTTAGCACAGGCACATAGAAACCACGAGGTGCACCAAGTCCGTTTATGCGAAGAGCATTATTCATGCCGTTTTCTTCTGTCCATTCGCGGTGGTCTATCACCCCCGGAGGTAACTCACGACCATTAATATCTGTCATTCGGTACGTTCCAACTACCATAGCGCATTTTTGCGACTCAAAAGCATCAATAAACCGCTGAACAGTCGTCTCGTCATAATAGGTATCGTCGCTATCTAATTGGATGGCATACAAACCGCATTTCGGATGATGCAATGCCGCATTCCAGTTGCCGCCGATAGCGTGCCATGTCGGATCCTGAGCAATATAAATAAGCTCTGGTCCGTCTTTCGACTTTTGACTTTTATCGGAATTAAGGTGAAGCCGGCTCATTTCATCATTAATTACATCAACCGTTCCGTCTGTCGAGTTATCGTCCACTACA
This sequence comes from uncultured Bacteroidales bacterium, assembly GCA_900319025.1. Taxonomy (GTDB): domain Bacteria; phylum Bacteroidota; class Bacteroidia; order Bacteroidales; family Paludibacteraceae; genus Colicola. The sequence continues at coordinate 2,428 of ONMT01000111.1, read as the reverse complement.
ATCACATTATATGTATATGGCGCGCGCACGCGTTGGCTCAATGCACTCCGTATCGCATCGCCTATCGTACGAACTCTATTGCGGCATGGAATAATCACGCTCGCCGTCACAGGATAACTCTCGACATTTATCGGAGTGCCCGTAGGCACCTCTCGGCTCTCGTCTCTCGTCTCTCGACTCTCGACTCTCGTCTCTCGACTCTCGACTAATTTCAACTGTCGATAGTCAACCAATGCGCCTAATTGTCTCAGATGCGCCGTTACGCACTTCTCCATCTCCACTTGGACAGCGCGATTCTTTGGATCCACATAGTCAAATAGTTTCTCGCCCGACTTGCGCAAATCGGTCTCTACGTCGTAGTACAAGAACTCCGGAATATGCACTATCTCACCCACTCTGCTCAATCGCAGGCGCAGGTCGTAGAAGCCGGCAAACTCATAGTTTACATCCATTTGAGCAGCTACTTGCTTCAATACAGCTACGCGCACTAAGATAGCGCTTCCAAAATCAAAATCGTCGCGCAAAGCACCATCCTGATAATCTATCACAGGCGCCGGCTCCGGATTAAAGTGGTCACTATACACCATTACCGCGTTTGTGTCATCACCTATCTGCTCCATTCGTTGCAAGCCAAAAGCCACCCAACGTATTTCTTCGCGCAATTGAATTAGACACCATTTCCCTTCTGCCTTTGAGGCAATGTCTTTAATCAGAGCACTTGAGCACACTCTTCCTGGTAATACAAAACTATTCATATTCACTAATTTTGCTGCAAAGATAGTGCTTTTTTTGCATGTATGCAAATAAAAAGTGCAGATTGTGTAAAAACCTGCCCTTTTTGTGTAATAGATGTCATTATAGGACGGGAAGCCAGGCGTCACCGAGAGCTTGGAGTGTGATAAAACCAACACGTTTGCCGGCTTCGATATTTTGCGGCAAGTCGTCTATATAAAGCGTTTCAGCGGGATTAATACCCGTAGAACGAATAACCTCTTGGAAACAACGAATATCGGGTTTAGCCAGATGCATCTCGTTGGAAAAAAACACTTGGTCGATATCTCTTCCGACTTCTATACCCCACTCGCGGAAATGCTCCAAGGTCCAATGGACATGATCCTCGTTGATGTTGGACAGGATGTAGATATTATAACCCGCCTTTTTGAGTTCACGTATCTTAGTCAACCGATGCGGCGGCAACGATAAGAGCATCGCCCGCCACGCTTGCACTAATTGTGCGCGGGTTGTTCCGGGACGACAAAGAGCTTGTATAGAATCAAAGAATGTGTCGGAAGAGATTGCACCTACTTGATACTGCTGAACAAGTTCTGATTCTCCTCCACCAAGTAAATCCATCGCCGAGACGGGTGCATGAGCATCGTCAGCTATAAGCGCTGCAAAAGCACGTATAGAGCGGCTGGTATCCAAATCAATCAATACGCCACCTAAGTCGAATAAGATATTTTTAATCCCTGCTTGCATCGGCGTATTAGTCTTCGCGTGTGATATGGGCACCGATGGCATTGAGTCGGCCTTCGATATTCTCGTAACCACGGTCGATTTGGTCGATATGGTCAATACGGCTGGTGCCATCAGCTGACATAGCTGCGATAAGCATGGCGATACCAGCACGAATATCCGGGGAAGTCATATTGTTCTTCTTGAGCTGCCGCTGGTGGTCATGTCCAATAACAACGGCTCTGTGCGGGTCACAGAGAATGATTTGTGCGCCCATGTCAATGAGTTTATCCACAAAGAAGAGACGCGATTCGAACATCTTCTGGTGGATGAGCACGGAGCCTTGCGCCTGCGTAGCCACGACGAGAATGACAGAGAGTAAGTCCGGCGTGAGACCCGGCCACGGAGCGTCTGCGACAGTGAGAATAGAACCATCGAGGAAGGACTCAATCTGATAGTGCTCCTGAGCAGGGATATAGAGATCATCGCCTTGCTCTTCGACCTTAATTCCAAGGCGGCGGAAGGCTTCAGGAATGATTCCCAAGTCCCTGACAGACACGTTCTTAATGGTAAGTTCCGAGCCAGTGATGGCAGCCATTCCGATGAATGAGCCGACTTCAATCATATCGGGCAGCAAGGTGTGTTCGGTGCCATGGAGTTCAGTTACGCCTTCGATAGTGAGCAGATTCGACCCTACTCCGCTGATTTTAGCGCCCATGGCGTTGAGCATCTTGCACAACTGCTGGAGATATGGTTCGCAGGCGGCGTTGTAGATAGTGGTCGTTCCTTTCGCCATGACAGCAGCCATAATGATATTAGCTGTACCCGTTACGGATGCTTCGTCAAGCAGCATATACGAGCCGTTAAGCCCTTTTGGTGTGGTGAAATGGTAAGCGAGTTTATCCTGCTCATAGACGAACTGTGCTCCGAGGTTTGCCATGCCTTGAAAATGAGTATCGAGACGGCGACGACC
>ONMT01000113.1 GCA_900319025.1 uncultured Bacteroidales bacterium | reverse complement strand
GATTACAACGTGTCGAATCCTGTATGGACTGTGTCCGAAGATGGTACACTCGTTGAAGTACACTATACCATCGAAGTCGTAGGTAATGGCGAAATAGTTGATTTGGTCAAAGCCAACATGCGCCTTGTGATGCAGTATATCTATCCTATCGGTGACGAATGGTTGTGGCTCGTAAACTGCGAATACGACTACCCCGGATTGGATGACATCCCTGAACCGCTGCACGGCAAGATTCGCGAGTTGATTAATAACGCAGGTATTGACCTCAATTTCCTCGTGCGTAAGTCTGACGGTGCGCTCTTCCAATGGACGCGCGAGCAAGGTTGTCCGCAGAAAGGTAGAGGTTACAAGCAACCGAGCGATATCTATGGTCAAGTCGAATCGGTAGGCAAAGACGTGTTCTCCTGTCCTTCTATGGGCGGCTTGGATGACTACTACGGACGAATCTACAAACTGGAAGACCAAGGCGATATCTTGAATGTAGTACAAGTGCTAAACAGTTCACAATCCGGCAACGGTTTATATGTCGACGACCGCGGCTTTGTTGGAACGATCTTAGGCGGCGACTTTGGCGGCGGAATACCCGTGATAATTGATCCGAGTTCTTTGAAGTTGAGCAACATCAATTCAGGTGCGGCACAGCTTGAGAAACCGGAGTATATCGCCATAGGCGGAAGAGCATATATATACGCAGAGAGATATATTACGACCACGGAAACCGACGGCAAAGGAGGTAATTGGGATGTAACGAAACACATGGGCTATTTCTATGCCTTGGAGAACCAATCGGGCATGTGGACAGTAAAAACTCCTGCCTTGTATGAGTTTGATCTAGAACAGCAATCCGGCCCCACACAAAAGTTTTACAAGACGCCGGTAGCCACATGGATGGGAACGGAATATGAAGCTAACTGGACAGCTCATTCGTATGTCTATACCTTTGACCCGATAGCTGCGTCTCTCACAAAGAAAGAGTTACCGGCGAACTATCCGGTGGATGAAACAAAGTATTACGACGGTGTTGCCTATGTCATGGGCGAAGGCCAGAGTTTCTTCTATGTATGCGACTTGGCTAAGGACGCGGCAGAGCAAGTAGAGATTCAGTTTGATGAATCGATTGCTGAATATATCTCCCAGATTGCGTTTATGGGCGGTTTCAGCGAGTATGACCCGAATACGCAATGTTTCACCGGCGGAGCACAACTCTTGGATGGTACGTATCTGTACTTCATCCTCTATGCACAGGGGGAGAATCGCGGTAAGGTAACCGTTCTTCACGAAGGTGAATCCGACGCAGGACAAGTCATCTCCGTCATGGTTCGTCTCAACTAAATTAATTCATAATTTTAATTTCTATGAAACCACGTTTCATTTACGCCCTTGCGCTCATAGTGGCTGCAATAGGCATGACCTCCTGCGAAGGCGGTGGTGGGAGCGGAAAACTCAAAGAACTGGAGTTCAAACGTATGCACTTGGACGGAGTTAACGCGCTTGCCTTAGCTTCTATCAGTTCTGATGCACAAAATGCGCCACGGCGTGCTCCTGCTGCTGAAGGCGACACCGTTTATGATATGAGAGACCCCATCTATTCCGTTTCGGAAGATGGTACTTTAGTCGAAGTCTCATACACCATCAATTGTCGTGGCAATGGCGAGATTATTGATATGGTGCAGGCTCACATGCGCTTGGCGATGGAGTATATCTATCCGATTGGAGATGATTGGTTGTGGCTCTATAACTGCCGATATGATTACCCGGAACTCGATCAAGTAGAAGAACCTTATCGAAGCATGTTAGCAGAGAAATGCAACCCGCTCATGAGTAAACATTTCCTTGTCCGGCTCAAAGACGGTGCGCTGTTTGAATGGGACTACAATATTCTGCCTTATCTGGAATACGATTTTGAGGGACATCCGCTGGCGGGAAACCGTCGTCCTTCGGATATCTATACCATTGTGGAGAGTATGAAGGATGAGGTGTATTGTTTAAGCGAATATAGCGATGCCAAAATGGTGTACCAACTCAAAGACGAAGGCGATTACCTGAACGTACGTATGATGCATGAGAACACGCTCTATTTCGAATCTATTCTTCCGGACAACCGAGGTGCCATAGGCGGTGATATCGGCTATCGAGGAGGCGAATGGGGATGGACGTATAAGACAGGAGTGCTCTTCCCGAATACGCTGGACATTGTTGCTATTACAAGCGATGAGCATTATTTCAGCGATGTTTACGAAAGGACTGCCGACACACCATGCGGCAACGATCCGATGGTCATGTTCTTCACTTCGGGAACGACAGGCTATCCGAAGATCGCATGCCACTC
>ONMT01000116.1 GCA_900319025.1 uncultured Bacteroidales bacterium | reverse complement strand
GTCCCCTTTGCCATATTGAACTGCATTCCTTCACCCCAACTGATGGTCTGATCTTCCGGATGCAACGTCCAATGCGCGTAGAGTGTATGAGGTCCGGCGGTGGTGACGGTAGTTCCCGATTCTACTTGATTTCCACCTTCTGCCTCTGTAAACCATTTTGTAAAATCATAGAAACGGCGCGTAGGTGTCGGCAGGTCACCATACGTTGATGCATAGGTAACTTCTTTGCTTGTAGGAGTTACACTACCGGCGCTGACCTCATCTCCATTCGGATCAAACGTAACAGTATATTTATTGGCTGTCCAACGCGCATACCGATTGATAGTGGTAGGAGAGCCGGAGCTGGTACTACTTGCTGATACATTTTCGTTATATTGTAAATCACCACTCTTTCTTGTTCCTCCTGTATTGGAATCATACCAACCACTCCAGATATAACCGGAATTGGTTGTCTCTGCGGTAAAGCAATAGGTATGCGTATCTGCATCATTCTTGCTTTCAGAATTTTGGGTAGCAGAAGCACTACTACCTTTCTTATTCGCACTATTGGCTACATACACTTTGCCCGCTGCACTCGGAACTGCGGTTGCATTGGCCTGGCTATAATGCGTCTTACTTGTATTTGCCATCGCTAATGCAGGGCTTAACAACACAAAAAGACACAAAACAATACGTGCTGTAAAAAACTTTTTCATACTTTTCCCCTCCTTGGGAATAAATTAATATTATTATTTCTGTTATTTATCAAAATTATCATAAATGCCAATGCAATTATAACCATCGAATAGTCCACCAATTGGTGCGGACATGCGAGCATACACATAGCCCACAAGCCAATAATAACGGCATAAGGCAAAGACCAGTAATGACGCCATTTCCAACAAATAGCCGGTAAGATATTGAACGGTATCAACAGCCAATGCCAACTGGTACAGGGCAAGGTTGAAAATACCACCAAATAAGTCTCTACCACTCCTACGAGCGTCACGATACCTAATATCAACCAATCTATGTAAGGTTTTTTAATAAACAATGCTACGATAGCCAATATCAGTATTAACAACGCAGCCATCATGGGTGTAAACCACGGAGCTTGGTGATGTTGGGTAGAAGGAAGTAAATAGTGTGCGTCACGCGAGAGGAGATACTCTCCATCTACTTTAGCATTTTGCCATACTTCCGCCACTTCAGTAGGAACGAGCAGTTTCTCAATAATCGTATCCACACGGTCGTATTCAAAGCCGACTACCGAGGTAATAAGAAGAAAATCCCACGGATATTCGGGATGAGCAAAGTCATTGGCTATTTCACGACGAGTGCGGTTGAAACGCGGTGACCATACACCATACTCAATCTTCTTTTCACCCAACGCCTCTTCCAGCATAGCCACACAAGAATAAGCACATCCGCGCGCCTCAAAATCATAAGGAAGAGCCATTCCCTCCATTGCTTTCTCATCCAATACGCGCCATAATTCGCGTTTTACGTCTATAGGAAGATTCAATTCATACTCTTTCACACCACGCCCCAGTTCAGCAAACTCTTTCAAATACTCCTCTGCTTTAAGAGCTCTCATTCCCATTTGCAGATTGCCGGAGAAGAACTTGAACAAACGGCTTGCAGCATCTTCGCTTTCATACGAGAAGAAATAGTCCAAATCATATGCCGGACAAACCAAGTGCAAACAAGCGTGGCCGAACACGGAATAAAGTGCTCCACCCGGCTCTGCTACTACGTAGTAGGCACGCACAAAATCAGGTTGCTGCCAAAGTTCCGCCTGACGAGCGGAATCTATCTCCTGTTTCTCTTGCGCCTTGATTGCTTGCGGACAAGCCGCCAGCAGCAGGAGTATAAATATGTAAACAATTCGTTTCGTAGTTTTCTGCTTATATCCTGTTTTGCCAACTCGACTTTGCAAAATATACGATTTTTAAGACATTTCGATATATTTGCATCATTTGAACCGCGAAAACGTGCACAAAATTAATACAAATCTTTGATTTGTGCAAATTTTATCGTCTTCGCGCGCACGAATAATAATAGTGTGTAGCCGATTATTAATAAACTGCACACTACTATAACAGAAAAATCGCCCGTTTGGACGATTTTTCTGTTAGAACCATTGACGTTTACAATGGTTAAGCCGGGAGTGCCGAATTAGTTGGCACGTTGACCTTGAACGGTGTACAGTTGGTGGCCGCGGAGGACATAGATA
>ONMT01000119.1 GCA_900319025.1 uncultured Bacteroidales bacterium | reverse complement strand
CTTGTGCATGTGCCAAAAAAACCGTACCTTTGCAGCGTGCAAAGGTTTTTTGTTATTTTGTATGCGAAAAATAGGGTTATTGATAGTGGTTTTAATCGCCTTTTGTTGCTGTCAACGAAATGGTAAAGAAGTATGTGGTGTAGTGGTCAAAGGTACGCCGCATGAGTTAGCAGCTGCGATATCGGACAAGGGAGACGGTAGTTTTCTTGTGGAGAGTGTCGAGGTGTATGAGCAAAAGGCATATATCCGCGGTTGGTTACGTACAGCCGATGCGTCCGAGCCCTATGACGACGGACTTGTTCCTGCCGAGGTGGTCTGCGACGTCACCAACGGCAAAGTCACCGATGCGTTTCTATATAGTAAGTTTTTAGATAGAGAATAGAATATGAAGTACGAATCAACGTTTAACGCTATCGACGGTATCCTCCGCAATGAAGCGGGTTGCAGTAATGAACTTGACTACATTGAGCAAACGTCATGGTTGCTTTTTTTGAAGTATCTTGACGATTTAGAGTCCGCTCGTGAATTAAGTGCCCAATTAGATGGAAAGGAGTATAAACGTTTAATAACGGGTGCATATCGTTGGTCCTCATGGGCAGCGCCCAAGTTGGCTAATGGAGAATTAGATGTTGTTAATGCTCTAACAGGTGACGACCTTGTAGATTTCGTAAACAATAAGCTCTTCCCTACGTTGAAGCAGTTTAAGAATTCAGCACCCGCGGCAGATACTTTAGAGTATAAGATAGGTGAGATATTCGATGAGCTTCGCAATAAAATCAATAGCGGCTATAATATGCGTGAAATTATCAATAAGATAGATACGCTACATTTTCAGTCCGCAGAGGATCAGCACGAAATGACAGTCCTCTATGAGGATAAGATACGTCGAATGGGTAACGCTGGTCGTAATGGAGGAGAATACTACACACCGCGTCCTCTTATACGCACAATCGTGCAAGTGGTTAATCCTCGTATCGGTGAAACTGTTTATGACCCTGCGTGCGGTTCGGCGGGTTTCTTATGCGAAGCATATAATTACATGTTAGAACAAAAGAAGTCCGTAGCAGATTTTGATAAGCTTCAGAAGTCCACTTTTTATGGTAAAGAGAAAAAGGGGTTGCCGTATATCATAGCTACAATGAATATGATATTCCACGGCGTAGCCGCTCCCAATATTGTACGCGGTAATACTTTGGCGGAGAACCTTACAGGTATCATGGAGAAAGACCGCAAGAATGTTATCCTTGCCAATCCGCCATTTGGAGGTAGTGAGCGCGCAGAAGTACAGCAGAACTTTGATATTAGGACCTCTGAGACAGCTTATATGTTTATGCAGCATTTTATCAAGATGCTCAAGCTCAATGGTCGTGCCGGTATTGTTATTAAGAACACATTCCTCAGTAACGGCGATGCCGCTGCTGTACGTCGCAAGCTGCTCGAAGAGTGTAATGTACATACTATTCTGGATTTGCCCTCCGGAGTTTTCACCGGTGCAGGTGTCAAAACAGTTGTTCTATTCTTCACCAAGGGTACGCCGACACAAAAGATTTGGTACTATCAGTTAAATCTCAACCGCACGCTTGGCAAGACAAGCCCCTTATCGGAGGAAGATTTAGCCGATTTCGTTAAACTACAAAAGACACAAAGCGAGAGCGAGAACTCTTGGTTAGTAGATGTCTCGAAATTAGGCGAGGATTGTGATTTATCCGTTAAGAACCCCAATAAGAAGGAGGTAGTGGACGAGCGCACACCGGCGCAGATACTTGACACCATTTCTTCGCTCAATGAGGACTCCGCTAATCTTATCCAACAAATCCGCGAACTGCTATGAGAAACGATTGGAAATATCTGCCTTTAGGAGAGATTTGTGATATCTTGGATAGCAAAAGAAAACCTATTACTAAAAATAAAAGGTTATCAGGTTCTATCCCTTATTATGGAGCGACAGGTGTTCTCGATTACGTAAAAGATTATATATTCAACGAGAAACTGGTTCTCCTCGGAGAGGATGGAGCAAAATGGGGTGCGGGTGAAATCTCTGCTTATATTATAGATGGGAAATCATGGGTAAATAACCATGCTCACGCTTTAAGACCTCATAGAAATATTATTGTGGATGAGTTCATAGTTTGCTA
>ONMT01000120.1 GCA_900319025.1 uncultured Bacteroidales bacterium | reverse complement strand
CGAGACCGAAGGTGCTGATATCTATTACACACTCGATGGTACCACTCCTTCCGCTGAGTCCACTCTTTATTCGACTCCTATCGCGCTTTCTTCTACGACTACCATCAAGGCGGTTGCCATCAAGGATAATATTAGCAGTGGTATCGTTTCTGCTACTTATACGTTCCTTGAGGGATTGGTTGGTAACGGTACGGAAGCAAATCCGTTTACTGTAGCTGATGTTTATACCTTGAATAATGGTCTGAGTGGTAATTATTGGGTAATTGGTTACATTGTAGGTTGTGCTGCTAACGGTGGTGCTCTTTCTACAAACGACCCGGTTGCTTCTAACCTCGCTCTTGGTGACGCTTCGACTCAAACGGAGAATATCTTGCCGGTTCAATTACCTAACAATACGGAAATTCGTACGAATCTCAACATAGTTGATAATCCTACAATGGTAGGCACGCAGGTGAAGATCTACGGTTCTTTGGAAGCATATTTCTCTGCTCCTGGCATGAAGTCTCCGAGCGCTTATGCGATTGTTCCTGCTACCGCTATCTCCAACACCGCTGACGAACTCAAGGCCTTCAAGACCATCGAGAACGGCCAACTCGTCATCATCAAGAATGGCGTACGCTACGACGCTACCGGCGCTGTAATCCGCTAATAGCATCGCGGCTCTGCCGCTTACCGCATTGTGCATTTCTCGCGCATCCTTGCGCGAGCCTACAGAGGGACGCTTCGGCGTCCCTCTCTTTTTTTACTATTTTCCTCCATCTCCCTAGTATTATATACAAAGTATATAATACCATAAAAAAACAAGAAAAATTTCATATTTTTTCTCGAAATTAGTGCGTGATAAGTACGTGATAAGTACGTGATAAGTGCGTCGTAAGTACGAGATAATACTATCCATGTACTACCTATGTAGTCCCCCTGTAGTCCACGGTATTCTCTTGGATTAAATAAAAAACTGCACAAAATATATTTTTTTCTTGCATATTTCAAAAATTATTTGTAACTTTGCACCCGATTTATGAAACCCGTCGATATATCGATCTTTCGCTATATCGGTATATCGGAGAGCATAATATTAACTAACATTATTAACTAAAAATCAATTATCATGAAGAAATTCTTTTCTTTGTTTTGTGCTGTCTTTGTGACAGTCCTTACTTTCGGACAGAGTTATGGTATTCTGGTAAATGGTAAAACCTATTTTGCTGGCGAACCCGCTGGCGAAAACGAAGGCTTTACCCAGTACCTCTCGCATGTCCAGCTTCAATCTGGCGATTATTGCCAACTCTATGACGCAAGTAACAAAGCTGCGTGGGCGGTTACGCTCAATCCCTATTCGGTTGAAGGCTTTACCCTCAACAGCGACCGCTACGAGGTAACTGTTGATGGCTGCTACGATTTCTACATCAAACTGAAGTACGGACAAGATGAACTTTACATCGGAAACGGCTCTAACTGCAGTGAAGGTGTTGACATCACCGGCGGCGGTGAAGAAGCGCAGATGGATACCATCTACACTTGGTATGGTAAACGCGGTGAGTCTTCTGCTACCGAGGCTATTGAGGCCGGTGGTACTGCTGCCGCTTATGGTGGAAACTCCAATGTCGTTGTTGGAACGGCTCAGAAAACCAACTGGACGATTAAACTCAACAAAGGTTTCGCTAGCGGTACCTATTATGTAGGAATTACGCTCGATGAGGCACTCGCTGCCGGCGATAAGCTTCAAGTAGCGGCTTTCCGTACTTCTACCTCGGGCGCAGTTTTCGGCATTGACTTTAGTGCAGACGCAGAAAGTGCTGCCACCACTTGTCAGGTTTTGTTCCCGGATAACTTGCAGACGATTACAACGAACGTGGCTCCTGAGGATACTACCTTTACTATCCCCGAGTGCGCAGCAGGTGCAAAGTTCATCCGTATCTATCGTAATTCCGGCTCTACCGGAGTTTATGTAGCTAACTTCACTATTCTTCGTGAGAAAGGCGAAACTCCCGAACCTCCGGTTGAGCCGACGCTCGCTAACGGTTTCTACCTCATCGGCCAAAACGGCTGGGACGTAGCTGCTCTGAGCGCTGACCTCCTCTTCGCTGCTAACCCGGACACTGAGGGTGAGTATAAACTCACT